>CAZGCB010000006.1:0-46984 GCA_964524065.1 uncultured Caulobacterales bacterium
ATTGGAGCCGGGGCTAACTCAAAGACTGGACCACTTTCCGGAGAGCAGACCACGCACCGCCTGGGCGCCGCTCGGTCACTCGGCCAATCGCTTGCGAAGGAGATGGAGCGGGCTGACCAACAGATCCAACAGCTTGTCGATCGATCGCTCTCCACCGACAGCCCGGCGCTGATCAAAGCCCATGAGCAACGCATCACAGCGCTTGAAAATGAGAAGATCGCTTTGGCTGAGAAACAAGCCGGCTTCGCCGCATCCAGAACGAGCTTTAAGGACGCAACTCGAACCGCCCTTGCGTTCCTCGCAAACCCTTTAAAACTCTGGGAAACGGGCCGCATCGCGGACCGCCGAGCGGTGCTCAAACTGACCTTTCAATCGCATTTGGCCTACACCCGTGGCCAAGGTTTTTGCGGCGATCTAGAACCGCAATTATCACTACCATTCAGGGTGTTAGGGGATTTTCCGCCCAAAATGAGCGAATGGTGGAGCCGAGGGGAATCGAACCCCTGACCTCTGCAGTGCGATTGCAGCGCTCTCCCATCTGAGCTACGGCCCCAATTGCGAGCCGCCAGATAGGGTTGCTCGTCTCGTCAAGTCAAGTCTGCCGGGCCCGGCGGTCTGGGGAAGCGCAGACAAACCGCGCTGTCCTCTGCCGGAGGTGGGGGGCACGCCAAATGCGCTATCCACGCAGCGGCGGTGATCGGCTTGTCCGGCGCGCCGCGCTTTATTGCGGTGTTTAACCCTCTTGCGGTATTACGGCACGGGCTTTCCAACGGCCATGGCGGCGGGTCGTCCGGCGAAACCTGAGCGCGCGGCGACCGCCATGAGGTGGAGCGAGCGGAGCGTGCGCTTGGCCGCCGGGATGAAACGCCGCATGCTCAGTCGCTTTGAAGTTAACCACGCCGTGGCGCAGCGGCGGACACATGGGGTGAGCACATGTCCTTTTTTGATGCGATTTTGGCCATGGCGGCGGCGTTTGTGCATTTGCTGATCTGGGTCGTGATCATCAACGCCGTTTTGTCATGGTTAGTGGCGTTTGATGTGGTGAATTACCGCAATCGCGCAGTGGCGATGATTGGCCAATTCACCGATGCGCTGACGCGTCCTTTCGTGCGCCCTCTGCAACGCTTTATCCCGCCACTGGGCGGCGTAGACCTCAGCCCTCTGGTGCTGCTGTTGATCCTGAATTTCCTGGTTCTGGGCTGGCTCATTCCCACCCTGGGCGCCCTGCTGCCTTAGGCGCGGCGACCGAGGCGCGAGAAGCCAGACGGGCCGTGTGGGCCATGCCCCACAGCGCCCATGCTGCGCGAAGCCAGCTCGCGCTCCATCGCGGTGTGAATACGTGGCTAATCGTTGGCCGTGCGGGGCACGGCGTCGGCGACAGCGTCCCCTTGATACTCAATCCAAGGCGTGCTCGCCGCGTCATGATCGGCGGGCTCGGCCTTGGACATCAGCGCGCCGGGGATGGCGATCAGGCGCGCGCGGCGCGGCGCCACACTGTGCGAGGGCTGGTTGTTGTTGGCCGGCCGGGGCGGGGCGTAAGCAAAGGCGTGAACGGTGTCGGCCTCGGCGATGGTGGTTGCAATCAAGTCCGGCGTCACGGCGTCCAAAGAGGGCGCGACACAGGCTCCCTCCAACATCTCCGTTCCGAACGCCGACGCGTTGGCCGTGTTGGGGACGATGATAATGGGCGCGTGCGTATGCGCACGCAGCCGAATCAGGGCCGCACGAACAAGGCGGCGGCGGTGCTCCGTGCCTAAAGTCAGGATGATCACATCGGCGTCTTTCGCCAAAATCGCTGCGCCGGCGTCGGTGACGTCACGGAGCTGGATGCTGCGAAAGGCTCTGCGGAGTCTTCGGATCAGGGCTGCGTATTCTTTTCGAGGTGACCCGCGTTGTTCACCAACACAAAAAATCACGACACGGTCTGCAGCCATTGTCCTTCGCCTCCTCTTGCTCTGTCGTTCCACCCGGACGTGTTCGCTGGCGACGGTTCACAACCTATCCGAGGAATACTGTTTCACAATGCGGTAAACCCGTAAAGCAGTTTATGGCAGAAATGTGCTTCAACGGCCTGAGACGAACACAAACAGACATCAGCGGGTGTCGAGTGATTGTAAGTGTGCGACTAACGTCCAATCTTGTTGTGAATTCAGGTGCTTGCATAGGCTATTCTTAGCGCCATAAGCGCCAGTGTTGCGCCAAGAACGCGTCGTGATCGCCGTGTAAGGAATCAAAGACAAACAAACCTGTCGCCGAGACAACACGTAGTTGACGGCGCGCTGTAGAGTTACAGCGCGCCGTCCATCGCCCCCTTTGTCTTGCAACGTGGGGTGTGCGGTGGTGCGTGCCCCCGCACTCGTTATGGTCGTATGTTACTCAGCTCAGCGCCCGCCCGGCGGACTTTTCCACAGGATGGGCGCACAAATTACTTCGTACACGACACTGTTCAGCCATGAACTTATGATCGCACATGACGACGCATGAGGTATTATGTACAGCACCGTCAGCGGTCCCGGGGCAACCCCCTGCGCCGCAAAAAAGGTCTGCAACACCCGCATAGGGCGTGTGAAACTACGTGTGCCGGCGCAGCCGCCGTAACGCCGTTTTGGCGTCACTATCGGAGGCTCCGTTCCATGAGCAAACTGCGTTCTTCATCGCGTCCGATCGGGCTGGCGGCGCTTGTGGCGGCGATAATGCTCGCCCTTGCCGCGCCGATGGCGCCGGCTCAGGCCGCAGGCGGCGGGGCGACGCAAAAGAAAGTCAGCGGTTCTGATGCTTACCTGAAGATGAAGCCCATCACCGCCACGATCGCGCAGAATGGGTTTCCCCGTGCGGTGCTGCATGTGGAGGCGGGGCTGGAGGTGAAGGACGGCGCCGCACGGCGGCGGGTGCGCGCGGCTATGCCGCGGGTGCGCGCGGCGTGCGGGGAGGCGCTGCGCACCTATGTCGGCGCGCACTACCGTTATGGGATGAAGCCGGATGGGGATCAGATCGCCGCAGACATGCAGCGCGCGGTCAATCACGCGTTGCGCGATGAGGGCGCGACGGTCCTGCTCAGCCTGCTCGTGGTGCATGGCCGCTAGCGAGGGGGGACGCAGCGCCCCCTCGGCGACCATCGCGGCGCGAGCGCGGCCTCGGTCCGTTGGTCATTCGGGCTGTGTGGCGATGGTGTCCATAAAGGCGGCGAGCGCCTGATCTTTCGCGCTGACGCCGTCCACATCATGCGTGGTGAGTGTCACATCGACCCGATTGTAGACATTGAACCATTCGGGATGGTGATCCATCGCCTCGGCCTTGAGGGCCACGCGGCTCATAAAGGCCCAAGCCGCGCTGAAGTCCGTGAAGCGAAATGTCTTTTGAATGGCGTCGCGGTCGTTCGCCGGCGACCATCCATCCAGCTGCGCCAAAACAGCGGCGGCTCCGAGTCGTTCGCTCATGATGGCGCTCCTTGTGCTGGAAGCGCCATGGGGCGGCGCCTGCGGCGGCGTGTTGTGGGCTCGCCCTCCAGATATCGAAAACTGTGACGCTTCTTGCAAGCTCGCATGAAGGTTAGGGCGGGGGCGTGCGCGGGGACGCGCCGCGCGCGTGCTAGGGTTGCGCTATGGTGAGACGGATACGCGGCATGATCGGAGACATACGGCGCAGGCGACAGATCCCAACGCGCGTGCTGGCGGGCCTGAGCGTCGTCGCGTTGTGGGTGATGGCGGCAGGTGGCCTTGCGGCGCAGGACACCGAGGATCCGGCGGCCCTTTCGCCGCCGGACGAGGCCGCAGATGTGCGTACGGCGCGCGCCTGTTCAGCGCCGTGCCCATCGCTCGCGACACAAAGCCAGGCCGAAACGGTTGAGCCGCGTGTGCGCCGTTGGCGTGCGCGGTCGGCGCCGTTGGGGCCTGATGCGGTCGCTGGCCGTCATGACGCGGCGTGGAGCGCGCAAGGGCATGGCGCGCACTATGATGTCTACTTGGGACCGATCGTCATCGATCCCGCGGGACGCGTGCGCGGGCCGTCCGTGATTGTCGCCCCGTCTTGGTGCGGCGGCGGTCGCCCGCCCTGCGCCGCACCGTGGGCGCCGGGCTTTGAACGTGGGCGTCACGACGGCGAACCGGCCCCCATGGACACGCCAGCGCCTTGAACTATCGGGACCTTACTCCGATGCAGCTGGGCTCTTTTCGCCGGTGCGGCGCCGGCGGTCGGCGTCGCGCGCCATGGCGAACACGACCCCGGACAGCGCGGTGATGGCGATGATGTTGGGCAAGGCCATGGAGGCGTTGGCGAAGTCGCCCAAACGCCAGACCGCATCCACCTGCTGCAGGGCGCCGATGAACACCACGCCCACCCACAAAAAGCGGAAGGGCCGCGCCGCCCAGTCGCCAGCCAAATAGGTGATGGCCGTCTCGGCGTAATAGGACCAACCGATGATGGTGGTGAAGGCGAAGAGCGCGATGGCGATGGTCACCACCCACGCCCCATAGGGCAGGGCAGCATCAAAGGCCGCGGTGGTGACGGCCGAGGCCTCCAGCGTGTCTGATTTCCAGGCATACTCGACAAAGCCGGCGCTGCTGGCGAACTGCCCGTCCACCACCAAGATCACCAAAGCTGTCATGGTGCAGATCACGATGGTGTCGATGAAGACGCCGATGGAGGCGATTTCGCCCTGGCGCACTGGGTCGTTGGTTTGGGCCGCGGCGTGGGCGATGGGCGCCGATCCCTGGCCCGCTTCATTGGAGAACAGGCCGCGCGCCACGCCATAGCGGATCGCCGCCACCACGCCATAGCCGGCCGCGCCGCCCACGACTTCCTCAAAACCGAAGGCGGACATGACGATCAGCGCGAACGCGTCGCCCACATGCTGGATATTCAAGAGGATCACAACCAGCGCAATCAGCACATACGCCGCCGCCATGAAGGGGACGACTTTGCCAGCGACCGAGCCTATGGATTTGATGCCGCCAATGATGACCGCGAACACCAGGGCGGCGATCACCGCGCCTACGATCCAGCTGGGAATGGCGAGGCCAAGGGTGTCGCCGGTGGCGATCACCGATTGGGTGATGGAGTTGGACTGGATCATGCCGCCGGTGGCGGTGGCGGACATGATGGTGCCGATGCTGAAGAACACCGCAAGCCAGCCCCATTTTTTGCCGAGGCCGTTTTTGATGTAGTACATCGGCCCGCCATGGAAGCGGCCGTCAGGATGCTTTTCGCGGAAGCGCACCGCCAACGAGCTTTCGGCGAAGGCCAGGGCCATCCCGAACAGCGCCGTCATCCACATCCAGAAAATCGCGCCCGGCCCGCCCAAGGTCAGCGCCGTGGCGACGCCGGCGAGATTGCCGGTTCCCACTTGGCCCGACAGGGCGGTTGAGAGCGCTTGCCATGGCGTGATTTCGCCCTCGCCCTGGCCTTTGCGTCCGCTCCACAATTCGGCGAAAGCCGGGATGAGACGCCGCAGCGGACGGGCGCGCAGGGCGATCATGAAGTAGAGCCCCGCACCGAGCAGCGCCACCACCATGGGCGAAGCCCAAACCGGCAGAATGCGGGTGTCGCCCCAAGCGCCGCCCCAAATGAAGCCGGCGATCAGCTCCACGCCGGTGTAGAATCCCTCAACAGCACCGTCCATCAGCTTTACCCCGACTTGTCACGGCGCACCGCTTCGCCGCCATTATCCCCAAAAGGTCAGCCTATCCGTCTCGATTGGGGGCCTGCAAGGGCGTAAGGCCGTGCGTGCACGCATCAAGCCTGCCGCAGCGTGCTGGCGTGCGCTTAGGGACGGGGACACCGAGCGGCGGCGGGAGCGGACGGGCCCCCCGATGGGCTGGCGGGCGCCGCGGCGCTCCACACCAAGCGGATAGGGGCGCCCCCGTCCGCCGGTGCGATCTGCAGGGCGGCCTGGGGCGTGTCGAACAAGGCGAGCTCGAGGGCGCGGGTGATCGCCATGTCGTTCAGCCCTTCCAGGCCCGCGCTGTTCACGGCGATGACGGCGTCGCCCATGCAAATGAAGCCCGCCAGCGCGCTTTGTGAATCCACGGCGATCACGTGCGCCACCGGGGAGAACGCGAAGCCCGCGCCCCAACGCGGTTCAGCATCGATGCCCACAAAGCCGATGCGGGCGCCTTGGCTGGGGATCCAGAGCGGGGGCGGGGCGGGCGGCGTCGCCGGCGTGGCGTCCGGGGCTGGTGCGCGAACGGGGGATGCAGCCGTATCGGGAGCGGCGTCTTCCAAGGGAGAATCGGGGGGCACATCCGGCGTCGGCGCGACGCTGCGCGCGAGGTTCAGCGCCGCCATAGGGGGCGTTGCGGTCGGGCGAGCGGCGAGGGGCAGGCGTTCCTCCTCGCTGCTTTCCATGAGGAACCACGCGACGGCCCCCGCGATCCAGAGGCCTGTGATCGCCGCCACGATCAACCCCAGCATCCAGGTCCAAACCTGACCGCGGCGGGCGGCGCGGGCGCGCGCTTCGGGGGTCGGCAAGCGCTCGGGCGTGGAGGGGCCTTGAATCGGATCGTGGTCATTGGCGGGCATCGCGCATCCCCCGTTCGGCCCAGGCGGCCCCGTCACCGTCGCGCGGGTTCGACGCCGCCGTGTGTGATGTGTCAGACTACCGGGGCGTAAGGCAACATTGAAGACGGTCGATGGACGCCGACAAGCGCGCGCAGGGCGGACGCCGCCAGGGTGGCGATCATTTTCAGCGGGGCGTTTACTAAGGGTCAAGGCTGACAAAATATTGATACGACCTCGTCAGTTCTACACACCGGTCGATGCGTCGTGTTGCATGTGTTTCAAAGTAAACACAGCAGTGTTCCGCAGGTGTTTCGACGTGATGTTAGGGCGCGGGGGCTCGCGCGATAGGGAGAACCCACAATGAAGCGTCTGATCATGGATTTGGACAACACCATCACAGCGTCCGGCGGCCCCGATTACGCCAATGCGCGACCGAATGCCGCAGTTATCGCCCGCTTGCACGCGTATCGCCGCGAGGGCTTCGAGATCGCCATCGCCACCAGCCGCAACATGCGCACCCATGCCAATAATGTCGGTAAAATCAACGCCATGACTCTGCCGGTCATCCTGGATTGGCTGGGGCGTCATGATGTGCCGTACGATGAGGTTTGGACCGGTAAGCCCTGGTGCGGCCATCACGGGTTTTATGTGGATGACCGGGCCGTGCGCCCTGATGAATTCGCAAAGATGGATTATGCGACTATCGCCGCCTTGTTGGGCATCAGCGTCGACGCCTAGCGGGCGCGGCCACAGCCAGCGGTGATCGATCTGCGGCCAGGAACACAAGCCATGTTCATCATTCTCTCCGGCGCTTATGTCGGGCCCGAAATCGCGGCGGAGTTCGGACGTTTGCCGCCGAGTTTCCTGCCCTTGGGCGCGGGGCGGCTGTATGAACGGCAAATCGCGCTCGCTCGCGGCGACGAGCGGACACGGCGCTGCGTCCTCTCATTGCCGGAGGACTTCACGATCCGCGCGTCCGATGCGCGCAAGCTGGCCTCACTCGATGTGGAGGTGGTGCGCGCTCCCGCGGGGCTGAGTTTGCGCGAGTCGGCCTTGCATGTCCTGGAGACGGTGGATGTCTCCGGCCCGTTTGAACTTCTGTATGGCGACACCTTGGTGAGTGTCGATGCGCGCACGGCGCCAGGCCGCGATGTGGCGGCGATTAAGGAGAGCCGCGGTCACTATGATTGGGCCTATGTGCGTCGCGCCCATGATGCGGGGATGTCGGACGCGCCTGTCTTTGTGGCGGGCTATGGCGATGGCCTGGGTGATCGCGATGTGATGTGCGGTTATTTCCGCTTTTCCGACGGGGCGGCGGTGCGCGCCGCGCTGGCCGCGGCGCCGGACTTCATTGCGGCGCTGAACCAGCTGGGTCGTGAGCGGCCCTGGCGGCTGCACCCGGTGAGCGATTGGTACGATTTCGGGCACCTGCCGCTCTACTTCCAATCCAAGCAAAACTATTTGGTGCGCCGCTCGTTCAATGATCTGCGCGCCGGTAAGGACACCATCGTCAAAACTTCGCCGCAGACGGGCAAAATGCGCGCCGAAAGCGCCTGGTACAAATCCCTGCCGGACAGCGTGAAGGTCTACGCCCCGCGCTTCATTCGCGAATTGGCGGTGGATCAGCAGGCGGCCTACGAGTTGGAGTATCTGTACCTGCCTCTGCTCAGTGAGCTCCATGTGTATGGCGCGCTGCCCGATCGCGAGTGGCTGAAGATCCTCGAGAGCTGCTTCACCTTTGTGGATGTCTGCCGCGCGGTGCGGCCTGACCCGCAGGCGCCGGAGGCGTCGGCCGCGTTCGCGAGCCGCTTTTATGACGACATGTTCGTCACTAAGACGCGCACGCGTCTGGAGGCATACCTGTCCGGCGTGGGGCTCCGCCTGGACACGGCGCCCCGCTTAAACGGGACGGCGCTGCCGTCCTTCGCGGAGATGGTGGCGGACTTGCTGGCGGGCGTGCGGCGCACCAGCAGCGCCGATATCTGCTTCTGGCATGGCGATTTTTTCTTTGGCAACGTCTTCTACGATTTCCGCGCTGGCCGCGTGGTCACCGTGGATCCGCGCGGTTTCGCGGTGGGCGATTTGCCCTGCGTCTACGGCGATTTCCGCTACGACTTGGCCAAACTCGCGCACTCCGTGCTGGGGCGCTATGACGCCGTTATCGCTGGCGAATTCGCCGTTGAGCGCGCGGCGGGCGCTGGGGCGGACGCCTTCACCGCGCCGGACGATGCGATCGATGCGTTGGGCGCCCAGCTGCTGGCGGTGGCTGAGGCGCGCTATGGCGTGCCGCCCAAAGAGATGTGGGCGCTGAGCGCGTTATTGTTCTTCGCCATGCTGCCGCTGCATGGCGATGATCCGCGCCGTCAGGAGCGGCTTTTGGCCAATGGCCTTAGACTCTATCGGCGTTTCACCCAGGAGGCGGACCATGTTCATCTTCCCCATGGCGGGAGCCAGCCGCAGGTTCTCTGAGGCAGGCTACACCGCGCCGAAATACCGGCTGCCGGTGGGCGAGTCCTGCGTCTTCGACCAGGTGCTGGGCGGCTTTGCGCGCTATTTCGAGAGCGACACGTTCGTTTTTGTCACCCTGGCGGCCCACGACGCCGAAGCCTTTGTGGCGGAACGCTGCGCGGCGTTGGGCGTGCCGCAGGCGCGGCGCGTCGTCGTCGCGCTGGACACGCCGACGGCGGGGCAGGCTGAAACCGTTGCGGAAGGGCTGCGGCAAGGCGGCCTTGATGCGCAACAGCCGCTGACGATTTTCAACATCGACACCTTTCGCCCCGACTTCGCGTTTCCCACGGCCTTCAGTCTGACGGACACCGATGGGTATCTGGAGGTGGTGCGTGCGGCGGGCGATCATTGGTCCTTCGCCAAGCCGGCCGATCCCGAAAGCCCCGATTACCGCGTGGCGGAGGTGGCGGAGAAGGTGCGCATCTCGCCGCTGTGCAGCACGGGGCTGTATCATTTCCGCGCCGCGTCGCTGTTTTTGGACGCCTATGATCGCAGTTGCACGTGTGATGCGTCCGCTTTGCAAGGCGGTGAACGCTATGTGGCGCCGCTCTACAATGATCTGATCCAGCGCGGATTGGATATTCGCTATCATGAAATCGCCCCGCAGGAGGTGATCTTCTGCGGCACGCCGGCGGAGTATGACGCCGTGCGTGCGGCTGATGCCGCGCCGCAGCCGGTGGGGTGAGGGGCGCGATGAGCCACGGGATGACCAGCGCCGCCGCCATACGGCCGCGCCCCAATTTGGTGAGCGCAGCGCTGACCTTGACGGGGCACTACGCGTTGCAGCGGTTCCGGCGCACGGCGTTGGGCTCGGCGTGGATCATCATCACCACCGGCATGTGGATCACGGCCTTTTACTTTTTCGGCTCGGGTCTTCTGGGGCGGTTTGACAGCGCGTATCTGCCCTACATCGCCAGCGGGATTTGCATCTGGGGCTTTTTGTCGGGCGTGGTGGTCGCCGGCGCCGCGACGTTCACGCGCCACAGTGCGCAGATTAACAGCCTGCATTTGCCGCTCTTGACCTATGCGTGCGTTTCGGTCGGCATCAATCTCGTGGTGCTCGCTCATCTGGCGGTGATCTTCATTCCCATCAACATCGCCATGTCCGGATTGGGTTTGGCGGGGCTCCTTCAGTTTGTGGCGGCGGTGGCGCTGTATGGCGTTGCGGGGACGGCCCTGGCGGTGGTGTTCGGCGTTATCGGGGCTCGGTTCCGCGATTTCACCCCCTTTCTAGAGGGGGTGATGCGCATGGCCTTTGTCATGACGCCGATCTTTTGGGAGGCGGAGCGGCTGCAAGCCTATCGGTGGATCGTTGACTGGAACCCTTTTTTCCATGCGGTGGAGATCGGGCGCGCGGCGCTTATCGGCGCGCCGACGCCGTGGACATCGTGGGCGGTGATGGCCGGACTGACGGCGGTTTTGGTCGCGGCGGCGGCGGCGTTGTATCCTGTGGCGCGGCGGCGGGTGCTCTATTGGCTATGACGACCATGCGCAATCCTACCGTGGATATTCAGAACGCCAGCGTGCGTTTTCCCGTCGGCGCCGGCGTGGGACGTGGACCGGGACGTTCAACCGCCGCGGGCGCCGCCTCGCCGTCTGCGGTCGTCGGCGGCCGGGTGGAGCGGGGGTGGCGCGGGCGTGGTGCGCATGTCTGGGCGCTCGATGATGTATCGGTTTCGGTCGCCCCCGGCGAACGGATCGGGCTCATCGGCCGCAACGGCTCGGGCAAAACCACGCTGCTGCGCGTGATGGGCGGACAGCTGACGCCCCATCGCGGCAACGCCCACATTCGCGGCGTCCGCTTGTCATTGTTCTCCCTCAAGGTGTCGATGGACGCCAACCTGTCCGGGCGGCGCAACATCACGCTGTTCGCCCGGTTGATGGGTCTCGACCGCGACCAGCAGGCGCGCCTGGGAGCGGATGTGGAGCAGTTCGCCCAGCTGGGTGAGTTCATCGATTTGCCCGTGCGCACCTACTCCGCGGGCATGAGCATGCGCTTGGCGTTCGGCCTCTATACCGGATTGAAGACGGACATCTTGCTGGTGGATGAGGTGATCGGCGCCGGCGATCGCGATTTCCAAAAGCGCGCCGCCCAGCGTCTGCGCGACACGGTCTCGACGGCCTCGATTTTTGTCTTGGCCACCCACTCTCAACACATTTTAGTCGATTATTGCACACGGGCGTTGGTGCTCGATTCCGGTCGGGTCGTGTTTGATGGCGGCCCTGAGGAGGCTTGGGCGTTTCACGAGCGGAACGGCGCTCAGCCGTCGCCTGTGAGATTGGTGAAGGATGCCAGCTGATGATGCAGCGGTTTGTGGACCTGGAAACGCTGGTGGAGAGCGGGCGCGCGCAGTGGCAGCCCGTTCCGCAATACGGCGCGAATGTCTATGACGATCCCATCGGCGTCGCCACCATTGAGGATGCGTGGGTGACCCGCATCGGCGTCTATTTGCCCGATGAGAAAAAATGGGTGCGCGAAACGCATATCGCTGGATATCTCAAGCACCGCCAAGACATCGACAAAGTGATTCCGCTGCAAAATGTGTCCCTGCCGGAGGACTATCAGCCCGATACTGTCGAGGACGCGGACTTTGACGTGGTGTGGGCGCGCTTTCCGTGGGACAAGAACTACCAGCATTTCTTCATCGAAACGATGCCACGGATTTTCATGCATCGGGCCTTGGCGCGATTCACCAATCGCCCGACGCGCTATTATGTTCATGCCGCGGGGTTTATCCCGGAGTTCTGCCAGCTTTTGGGGCTCGCGCCCTGGGAGATTGCGGCCGCCGACTTTAACTCAACCGAACACGAAACGGCGCTGCGTTGCGCGCGGGTGAGCGTCCCCAGCGTGGTGAATGTGAATATGTTGCGCATCACCAACGCGGTGCTGGCCGGCGCGGTTGACGCTTTGCGCAGTGCGGCGCGGGCCGCGCCGGGCGAGGCTCATCGCCAATCCGTGTTTATCTCACGGCGCGGCGATGCCGGAACCACGGGCTCTGGCCGGGTGATGCTGAACGCAGCGGACTTAGAGCACAGCCTCGCCATGTCCGGCGTTGAAACGGTCTTCATGGAGGGGCTCAACATACCAGAGAAAATCACCCTGCTGTCTCATGTGCGGCGCGTGGTGACGCCGGTGGGGGCGGGGCTGATCAATTTGGCCTTTGCGCCCGTCTTGCGTGAGGTGCTGATCCTCCAACACCCCCAGGTCAATCTGCCGACGAAATGGTTCGCACAATACTTAAACCATTTTCGCGATGTTAAGGTTACTGAGCTTATGTGCGAGCTGGATACGGCGGCTGTCGCGGATCGTCATGCGCCGTTCTTCTGTCCGATCGATCAAGTCCAGAACTGGGTCAATGTGCGTGAGAGGGCGTAAGGGTGGCGACGTATCTGAAGGATGTGAACGCGGTTTATTTGGCGGCGCCCGGTACGGCCAGCACATCCATTGAGCGGATGTTTCTGGATCAAATGGGCGGTGTGTACATCGACGCGCCGGACGCGCACTTCCGTTATGGCACCCGCCATGCAACCCTTGACGAATTGATTGTCTATTTTAAATCGGCAGAGGGCGGCGTCCAAAAAGAAAAATGGGGCATCGACCTGCAAAATTTGCAGTGTATTACCTCAGTGCGCAACCCATTTTCTTACCATTATGCTGAGTGGTATCGCAATCGCACCAAATGGGTTGATTTACTTTTAGAGCCCGATAGTTGGGTCTATAAGCAACCCAACAAAATTCGTCAGATCGTGACGGCCGTCAAACATGATTTTTCAGACTGGCTCTTAAACAATCTGGGTGAAAACGCTCGCCGCCGGCGGCAGGTTCACGTCAACGCTGAGTTCGTGGCGACGGCGCAGTATTTCGTCCGTTCCGAGCATATCGAGGCGGATATTGGCGATGTTTTGTCGGCGCTCGGTATCAAAAGAAAAGTCAAAGAGCTGTTCTTGAATCAGACGGACGGCGTGCCCGATGGCGCCCGACGCAGCCAACCCACCGAATATTGGCGCCATTAAAGCGTTGAAGCGCGGGAAACTGTGGAGTTCGTGCACGAGCCTTCACTGAATAAGTTTGGATACCGGTTCTAGAATGAAACTCTGCGGCGCTCTGGCGCTGCATAGGAAGGCCGCCATGTCTTTAACAGCGATGACGAGCGAGCGCCGCCAGCCGGTCTTGTTGGACGGTCTCACCTTCGAGGCGTTCCGCTTCCAGCCCGCGCGCGAGGCGGGCGTCAAAACCACCGCCACGGGCGCGGTCGACCCGGTGGGACAGGACATCAACGCGTTGCATGCGACGGTGTATGGCGTCGCGCCGGATGCGTTGGCCCGGCAATATTGGTCAAAACGCCTCAATGATTTGGGCGGGCTCGACCGCGTCGCCGCGGAGATGTTGTTTGGTCGCGATAAGGTTTCGGCCCTTGCCTCCATGATTGCGACGCGCAACAGCGATCACCTTTTCCGGCGTAATGCGCTCGCCATTGATGAGGCGATCCAGGCCGCGTTCAATGACTATGCAGGGCGGGCGCCCACCACCAAAGAGGTGCTGTCTTATTACTTGCTCGTCCTCAACAATGGGTTCGGCTGCGCGGATGTGCGCTTTCGCATTTGGGTCGTGTTCCAGAAAAAGCCGTGGACCAAAGCCCCGTTCCATGTGCTCGCGCCGAAGCTGTTTTCGATCTTGATCAAGCGCTATGCGCCGCCGCTGTCACGCTTGTGCCAGCCGCCGCGGGCGCAACGGGCGTTGTTGGAAGACCGTATTGCGGAATGGCATATGTTTGCGATCATCACCGAGACGATCGCCAATCAGCTATCCAATCACGGTAAAGGCGCCACGAAAGCAGGAGCGGGAGGTGATCATGCCGCGTGACATTCATGTCTTGGCGTTGTCTTTCTTTCCGGCTTTCGACCCACCCACCAGTGGCGGGGAGAACCGGACGCTGAACCTGTACCGCGAATTGTCGCGGTATTGTCCAGTGGATCTGATCACCTCCTCTGATTTGGGCTCGGAAGAAGAGTGCGTGCACCACGCCCGCCATTTTCGTGAGTGGCGTATTCCCAAAGATAATCTGTTTGGCGACTTATGGGCCAAAATGTCCGAGGGCATGTCGGGCGCGGACATCTCCAATCTCGTCATTGCCGAGATGCTGAAATACCCAGGCCCCTATCGGGCGAAATATTATGAACTCTACCGCGCCGCCAGCGTCATCATCCATGACTTTCCCTATACACAGCCTGTGGATGCGTTTTGGGGCCATGACGCCAAGCCGCGGATTTATCTCTCGCATAACTTTGAGAGCGAATTGGCCAGCGCCATTTTACCGAATGACGCGCCGACGCCGCTCAAAACTCGAGCGCGGGAGTTGGAGCGCGCGGTGTGTCGCAACGCCGATATGATTTGCGCCACCTCCACGCGTGATCGCGACGCGATGGCTGAGGCGTTTGACCTTGATCGTGACAAGTTGCGGCTGATCCCGAACGGCGTGGCGTTTGATCGTGATGCGATGCGCAAGGCGCTGCGCCGCCGCTATCGTCCGGACGGGCCAGTGGTGTTTGTGGGCAGCGGCCATGCGCCGAACCAAGAAGCGGCCGCCGCCATCATCGAGAAAATTGCGCCCGCCGCGCCCGATTTTCAGTTTGTCATCGCCGGCGGCTGCAAGCCGGCGGGGCGTTATGGCGCCAATGTGGAGGCGCTGGGGGTGGTGAGCGCCGAGCGCCTGGATGACACGCTGTCCAACGCGCTGTGCGTGCTCAACCCCATGATGAGCGGGTCGGGCACCAACATTAAGGTGTTGGAATGCTTCAAGAATGGCGCACCTTTGGTGTCCACGCCGTTCGGTCTGCGTGGACTGGCTGTGGAGGACGGCGTACACGCCCTCGTGCGTGAGCTGGCGGATATGCCCGAGGCGCTGCAGCTATTGCGCGATGATTTGGCGCTGCAGATGAAGATGGGGCGTGGCGGATTTTTGTTGTGTCATCAGCAATATAGCTGGCGCAGCATTGTCAAAGACCTCAAAGATCTGATCGATGACACGCTGGAGACGCGCGCCATCCCAGGGCGCAAGCGTCCGCTTTTGGTGCTGAACGACTATGATTTCTCCACCGGCCGCGGTGGCGGCTCAACGCGTATTCGCCAGATCTATTCGCGCATCAGCGTGGACCAGCCGGTCGTGGCGCTGTGCCTGGGTGATGCGCCGCACTATGAGCATGAGGCTCTCAGCCCCAACTTCACCCTGATCAAAGTGCCGAAGACGGAGGATCATCGCCGGCGCGAGAAGGAGATGCGCCAGGCCTTCCACGTCTCCAGCGATGATATCGTCGCGGCGGAGAAGTGTGCGCGCAATCCTGATTTGCTCGGTGTCTTCGCGCCGCTGGCGGAGGCGGCGCAGGCCGTGATTTGCAGCCATCCCTATCTCGCGCCCGTGGCGGCCCAGGCGGAAACGCCTTTGGTGTATGAGTCCCATAACAACGAGCAGGCCATGAAGGCCAGCCTGCTGAAGGGCCATCCGGAGGAGGGCGACCTGGTGGCCACCGTTGGGCTTGTGGAGGATTTGTGCCTCTATCATGCCGGCGCGGTGACGGCGGTGGCGGCGGGCGATCTGCATGGTTTTTCCAAACGCGTCGCCTCGATGGCGCCGGGGTATGTGTCGGCCAATGGCGCCGCGGCGCCCCTTCGGACGCCGCGGCGCAACGCCCGTGCGCAGGATGGACGTTTGAAATGTGTGTTCATCGGCAGCGCCCATATTCCCAACATCACCGCGGCGCGGCGCGTTTTGGAGATCGCCGCCCAGTGCGATGATGTGGACTTCACTTTGGTGGGCGGGGTTTGCGAGTGCTTGGGCGATGTGGCGACCGCTAACGTCCACCTTCTCGGCGAAGTGGACGATGAGGCGAAGTCCGCCGTTCTGCACAGCGCGCATGTGGGCTTGAACCCGATGACGGAAGGGGGCGGGACCAATCTGAAGGTCGCCGACTATCTGGCGCATGGTCTGCAGGTGCTCTCGACGCCCTTCGGCATTCGCGGCTATTCCCCCGCGGTGCGGCAGGCCGTGCTCACCGCCGAGTTGGATGCGTTCGCGACGCTGCTGGACACCTTGACCCCGGCGCAGGCCGCCCAAGCTGACGCCGTGGCCTTGCGTCAACGTCTGTTCCAAGAGCAGCTCAGCTGGGATGCAAGCGCGGCGCAGCTCCAGGCCGCGATCGAGGATGCGGCCGCACGCGCGGACAAGCCGCGCATGCTGATCACCACCTATCGCTATTCCGATCCGTCCTTGGGCGGGGGCGAACAGCATATGCTCGATCTGATCAAGGCGTTGTCCGCCCGCGGTGCGTTCAACATTGATGTCGCCGCCATTGATGTGGACGAGATTGTGGATCGTCATTGGCTGCTGTCGCGCTTTAACAAGACGGGGCCGATTGGACGGCCCTCGCAGTTACCGCATGTGCGCTGGCGCGCCTTCAAAGCGGAGGGGGACGACCGTCCCGCGGCGTGGCTGAAGGCGCGTGCGGCGGAGCGGGATCAAGCTGACTTCCTGAAGGCGGTGCGCCAAAACCTGCGCCGCGCCGGGGTGCATCGCGCCGATCAACCGGGGCGTTCCGGCATATTGTGGGGCTGGGCGCGGCCGCAATCCTGGCGTGGGCGGCTGGTGTGCTGGGCGGAAGAGGCCGCAGCCATCGAAATCGCCGAGGACGGCCGTGTGACGTTCCGCGGCGTGGCGACGCAGCCCGCGACCATTGTGGCCAAGTCCGAATTGGGCGTTGTGCTGGCCCGCATCGACGTTAAGGGCGAGTTCCGTCTGCGCTTTGCGGCTCAGGCCGGCGTCACGATTTTTGAAGCGCGGCCGCAATCCAAGGAAAGGGGGGCGAAACTCACCCCCATCTCGTTTGACGAGGGTGAGGACGCCCTGTTCGGCGCGGTGGATATCGAGGTCAATGGCGTGAAGCTGCCATTGCATGAATCGCCACTGGATCGGCTGCGGCGCTGCCATGAGACCGATTGGATGGGGCTGCTGCACGCCTCTGCGGTGTCTACGCGTTGCAAAAACGAAACGCGGTTGACGGATCTGCGCGGGCCGTTTTCGGTTGAATTCGATCGCTGGGTGACGCGGAACGTCGGCTCCTATGATTTGCTGCTGACCCACAATGTGGTGTTCCGCAGCTGCACCATGCCGGTGGCGCGCGCGGTGGCCGCCGGGGTCCCCACGGCCGTTGTGGGCCAAGCGCACTTTGACGATGACTACTACCACTTCCCGGATTTGTATCAGTGCCTGGGCGAGGCGGATGTGGCGTTCATGTCGCCGCAAAGCGCGGTGGATTTCTCCAATACGGCGCTGAAAGCCAACGCCGTACTGCATCAGCCGGGCGTTTCGGATCTGCATGAGTTTTCCGAACGCGATCGCGCTGCGTTCCAAGAGGCGTTCCCGGATTTGGGGCCGTTTGTTTTGGTGCTGGGCCGCAAATCCCTCGCGAAGAATTACCACACCATCATCCAATCCTTCCAAAATGTCCTGAAGGAACGGGACGTTTCGGCGGCCGATGCACCAAAGCTGGTGCTGATTGGACCGGACGAAGACGGCATCACGCTGGAAGAGCCCCATGTGGCTTATCTGGGCCGGCAACCACGTGAAGTGGTGCGCGGGGCCCTGCTGTCTTGCGAGTTTTTGGTCAATATGAGCCCGAGTGAAAGCTTCGGCATGGTGGTCGTAGAGGCCTGGCGCGCGCGCAAGGCGGTGATCGTCAATAAGGCGTGCCAGGCTTTTGTGGATCTCGTCCGCGATGGGGTGGACGGCGTTCTGGCCACCGCCGATCAACTGGCGGTGCAAATGCAGGCCCTGCTGGAAGATCCGGCGCGCGCTGCACGGTTGGGTGCGGCGGGGTACGCACGTACGGACGCTTATGATTATGCGTTCATCGCCAAGGAGTTGGAGGCGACGCTGCTGGATTTGGTGGAGAAGCGCACCGCGCAGCAGCGCGCCGCGGAGGACGCTGAAACCGGCGTCAGCGTGGCGTAAGGCGCATAGCTGACGTACGGTTTGGCCCCCTCGGGCCCAGAGCCCGGGGCGTTCGCGCCCCGGGGCGTCCTCTAGCGCATCCGCACCGTTAGGTAATCGGTGCTGGCCTGCGCATCCGCCAGCCAGGCCAGCATCACCCGCAAACCGGTGATGAAGGGCGGCTCCACATAGTGCATGCTTTGATCGGCGAGGCGCGGCGGGGCGCTTTTGATCTCCTGGCGCACACGCGCTTCCACATCCGCGGCCCATTGGGCGGCCCCGGCCTCTGTGAGCTCCAACGCTGCGGGACTGCAGGCGCCGAGCATGGCGAGGAAATCCTCAAACGGGCTCAGGGCCGCCACGCTGACGGATGAGTCGCCGCGCAGCGATCCCCCTTGCAGGAGCGCGCGCACATCCGTGCCGGCGGTGAAGGTTGTACTTTCGCCTTGGCGGGTCACCGCCACCTCGCTCAGCAACGGCATGTCATAAGCCGTCTGTGTCGTCGTGGCGTGAGCGCTGGAGGGCGAGCGGCCGGACTGGGCGTGGCGCAACATCCCCAACGCCACCTCACGCTTCACCCGCTGGGTGAGGCGCACATGCGCCGGATCAAAATGCGCCGCCGGGGCCTCCGCGCCATGCAGCACCATGGCCGCCAGCTCGGTCAGCTCCGAGTCTTCGGCGCCATCGCCATGCAGCAAGCGGAAGACACGCGAGCCGCGTCCGCCGAGCACCAGGGTCAGCCGCTCCACCGCGCGGGCGCCGATTTTCTCCTGCGCGACCAAGCCTTTGAGGACATGGCCCACATACCAGAGGATCCCGCCCAACATGGTGGTCGCGCACATGCGCAGCGACAGCGCCGGCCCCTCATCCCACATCAAGGGGAAGCGTTTGACGAAACGGTCTTGAAAGGCGTCGGACGCGATCACCGCCTCCACCAGGCCTAAGGCGCGCTCGGCGGCTTCTGCGTCGCCGGGGGCCTCGGCGATGGAGTTCACCAGCTGAGCCACCGCCGGTTCGGTCGGCAACACGTCCTGCAAAAACCGCGTCTGGCGGCGCACCACTTCGGTGAAAAACGCTTGTCCGCCAATGGGGAAGGAGTTGCGCCAAATCAGACGTCCGCGCGACCACAACACCACATCCGAGGAACCTCCGCCGATATCCAACGACAGTGTGAGGTCATTTTCCTCGTACTGCTCATCGAAGGAGCGATCTGTGAAGTGTTCGATGAACGCCATGGATTCCGAATACAAGCTGGGCTCCACGACGCCTTCCCCGAAGACTTCGTCCAACGCCGCCTGCACCGCCACGCGCCGGAACGAGGATCGCTCGGCGCTGGTGAAGGATTCGGGGAAGGAAAAGCACCAACGAACCGCCTTCGGATCGCGGCCGGACGCCGCCATTTCCGCGGCGATCATCACAATCAGCTGGCGCAGGAAGCGCTTGGCCACCGGCCGCTTGCCCACACCCCATTTCAAGCCATAGGTCAGCGACCCGGCATGGGTGGCGGCGAGCACGCGCGCCAAATCGCGCTCGAAATAGGCCATGTGTGAAAAGCCCATCTCGTCAAAGCCGAACGAACCTGCGGCGATGTCCGCCGCCGCACCGCTGATGGGCCGCTGCAGCGCCACGGTTGCTAAGGGCGTCGCCACATCCCGCACTGGGAAGAAACCTTCAAAAGCGGCCGGATCCAAGCTTTCCGGGCCAAACCCGGCGCCCAGCGGTGCGGCCGGGCGATGCACCCGCGCAGCAAGGGCCACATCGCGATAGGCGCCGTCCAGCGCCAGATGGGCCACGGTGCCGGTGGTGCCGAAATCAATGGCGGCGAAGCCGAGGCCGGGCGCAGGATCCGGCGCTTTGGGGCGGCGCACGAAAACAAGGCCGGCCAGCACCCGCCGATCGGGACCGTCCGGGCGGGTCATGGCGATCGCCTCAAGGGCGCGCAGCCGTTGAATTTCGCTGATCTCACTCGTGTCTTCGGCGAACCGCAGGCGCTCCAACCAAGGGGCGTGGGGCTCGTCGGCATTGGCGATGTGCGACAGCGGTCCCGCCAGCGCGCCCTGCATCAAGGGGGCGCCATCGCGCGAGGCCCATTGTTCCAGTGCGGCCGAGCGCGCGGCGGGATCGGGCGCGTCAAAGATATGTGCGGCGATCATAGCGGCGCTGAGCCCGGCGGCGGGCGTCAGTTCAAAATGCGGATTGGCGCGGAAATACAAGAAATGATGCGGCCAATGGGCGGACTCAAAATCCGGCCAGACGGCGAAGAGATCGGGCGGATTGTATTCGTCCTCGCCGTCGAACTTCAACAGCCGGCCGACACCCGGACCCGCTGCATCGGGGCGCTCGGCATATTCGCGCACCAGCGGGTGATCGACGCCGGCGCTCACCGGGATCATCAGCGTGACTGTGAGCGTGTGGCCGCGGGCCTCCTCATAGCCCTCCTCCAGAATCAAACGCTCGTCCAAGTCGTGCGCGCTCATCAGCAGCAGCGCCGCCGGCGTCAGCGGCGCCACCCAGCGCTCCGCGCCTTGGGGGTGGGCGCTGGCGGCGGCGCTTTCCATACGCAACGCCTCATCGGTGAATACATCGCTGGGACGCAGCAGCAAGACGCCTTGGGCCAGGGCCGCCGCCCGCCGGTCGAGAAAGGCCTGGGGGTCCAGCATGTCCGCCAGCGTGTGCTCCTCCCAGATGGTCACATCCACTGGCGGGCGGGCGAGGGTGCGCGCCAAATCGGGATCACACAGGAAGACCAAAGGCCCTGACGCCGCGCCCTCGGCGCCGGCGTGCGATTGTGTCGGCGCCTCCCCGGCGGCTTCGGGGCCGCGCAGCACCTGGGCGTCGGAGACGGCCGCGCCCATGACCGCGGTGAAGGTGGCGTCCAGCTGGGGCAGCACCGTCTCCACCGGCCAGCGCCGCGGTGGCGCGGCGGCGGGCTCCAGCGTCGCCTCGGCCGTGGCGGCGCCATCGCACTCCTCCGCGAAACGGCGCAATTGGCGCAACAGCGCATCGGCGGTTTCACTCCACTCGGCGCTGCGGCCCGCCGCATGGCGCAGGGGCGCGGCCGCCTCATGCAAGTCGCTGACAAAGCGTGCGATAATACGCCAATGGGCGTTGCGCATGGTCCCGCGGATATCGGGTGACAGCGGATCGCGCAGACCGTGCTCCAGAAACGGCGCTAAGCCCGCAGGCGCTTGATCCGCGCCAGCCCCGGGCGCCAGCAAGGTGGTCGGCGACACCAAGCCGATGGGATAGGCCTGGCGCGCGCCCTGTCCGGCCACGGGACGCAACGTGATCAAGGATGCGCTTTGGTCCAGCTGCAAGCCGGTCAGCAGGGTGAGGGACGGCGCGCGCGCCAAGGCGTCCGCCAAGGCGGGCGGTGTGTCCATCTCCTGGTGCGGCGAAGCGGTGATGTGGAGGGTGTACTTGTCCGCGAGCGCCGCTGAGAGCGCGAACAGCGACAGCAAGCCGCGCCATTGCGCCAGGGCCTGGAAATGTCCCGGATGGTCCGGTTCGCGGAAGGCGTTCTGGAACACGGTGAGCCGCGACCACACGTCCGGCGTGGCGGGAAGCGCGTCTGCGCCTGGAGCGGCCAAACCGGCGGCCACGCTGTTGAGCGTATCGAGATCAAAGGCCAAGAGGCCCTCGCCGCCCAACAGGTCTTCGCCGTCCAACGGCGCGGAGAGATTGCCCAAACTCATGACGCCTCCGCGGGGGTTTGTGCGGTCGCCAGCGCATCAACGCTGGCCGTGTAGAGCGCTTCCACCAAGCCGCCGAGGCCAACAGAGCCCGGCGACGGGCTCCCCGCGTCCAGGCGCGCTTGCACGACGGCCGGCGCACTGGGGGTGACGCTCAAGCGTGCATCGGCTGGCGCCAGACGCTGGGGCGCGTTGCGTTCGGCCCCCGCCGGCGGGGTGTCGCTCGCGCCGGACGCCCAGTCCACTGCGTCCAAGGTTTCCGCACGCCACAGACCGAACACATAATCAGGCGTGGCGGGCGCGGCATGGGCCATTTCACTCGCCCAATCCAGCATATGGGCGGCGTAGGCGTCCAAAACGCCGAAGAAGCTCGCGGCTTCATCCTCCGGCGTCATGCGCATTTTCGGGCAGTAGGTTTTGAACCAGCGATCCCGCAGCATGACTTTTTTAGCTTGGGTGGACAGCAGCGCGCTGTAACGGGCGCGCCAATGCATGCAGAAGGACAGGGTCTGGATAAGAGCGCTGGAGGCGGGCCGGGCGTAATCCGGCGCATCCTGGGGCGAGTCCAACCACGCTTGATCCACATCGTCCCACCGAATGGCGGCGTGTGTCTGGCGCGTGGAGACCCGCACTTCCGGTTCGCCGTCGCCCGCGAAGAGCGGCGGCTGGGCTTCAGCGCGCGCCACCGCCAGGGCCGCGAACAATTCTGGCGGGCTGGCGGGTTGATGGCGGCGCGGGCCGGCGCTGGCATGGACCTGAAACAGCGGACGCCAGCCGACCACATTCACATGATCCACCAGGGCCTCATCTTCGAGAATTTGCGCGTGATGCTCCAACGTCACCTTGGCGCGGGCGCGGCGCGCCTCGAGGACGGTTTCGTCGGCGCTTGTCTCCTCGAAATAGGGGGTGAGGACGATCAAGCCGATCTCCACCGCCCGCTCGACGCCGGATTCCTCCATGAGGGCGCGAAGGTGTCGCGCCATCTCCAAACCGCAGGCGCCGAGGGCTTCAAAGGCCGCGCCGGCGATCAAGAAACGCACCGGCGTTTCAGGCGTCGCCGCGTCGATGCACTGGCGTATGTCGCCCCAAAATGTGTCAGAGCCCGGCGGGCTTTGGCGAGCGCTGGCGCCGCCCACGGCGATGGCGGCGGCGGCCAAATCGGCGTCGTCATCAAAGCCGCCGGCGGCCAGGGCTTGCTGTCGCGTGGGCGACAGCGCGAACAAAGTGCGCAGAAGCGGGCCAAGATCCTGTTGCGCGTCCGGCCGATCGAGCAGGTTTTCCAGCAGGGCGCCGCGCGGACCGGCCGGCCGCCAGACGCCAGAGTCCTGGCGGCCCAGAAGCCGCACCGGCGCCCGCCCCAACGGGCAGTCTGGCGAGACGCCATGCTCGGCGTTCGCGCCGCCATGGAGCGTGGCGTGCAATTGCTCCAGCACATGGCCGAGGCCGCGGGCGCTGGCGAGGTCTGGATCGAGGGGGTCTTGCTCCACCAAACCCACCGCCAGTTTCTGGGGGCCGATGCCGGCGGCGGCCAAATGCAGAGCCGTGACCGCCACGCGGGCGCCGACGGCGCCGAGCCCAATAAGCACTGTCTGCGTCACCCTTCGTCTCCCGCCATCGTGAGCGCTGCGCCTGCGCGCATGTGTATTTGGTTAAGACCGGGCTGCGGTAACACGCGCCGGCCGCCTCGACAGTGTGTGTCCTATCCCGTTAGATACGCCGGCAAAAGTGGTGAACGCCAGCGCTGAAGCGCGCGTTGGAATAATGAATGCAGCTGTGGCCGCGGCGTCAGTGTGACGCATATTGCGGCGGTTTTGCGAATGCAGTTCACGGGGGAGACAGTGGCGGTCTTTGACTATGCGTTCGAGGGACCGACGGGCTTGCAGCGGATTTCCCGCGCGCGAGCTAAGGGCGCCGTCATGCGCGGCGAATTGGGCCCGGGCGAGAGTGTCGTGGTCACCCGGCGCGCGCCGCCGGAGCGGCGGCGCTTTACGCTGGATGAGCTGCGCTCCCATTTTGAACTCCTGGCCAACGGGGGCGAGGATCCCTTTGACCATGTCAGCGGCGAGGTGCTCGCCGCGGCCGATGGCGGGGTCGCGCCTGCCGCTGCGGCGCCCGCTGCTCCCATACCGTCGGCGCCAGCGGCGCCCAAGCCGGTGGAGCCAGCGGCCGCCATCGTTGAGCCGCAGCCCGCCGTCCCGTCGGCTCCAACGCCTGAGCCTGTGGAGACGCCGGAGGCTCCCCCCGTTGATGCACCGCCACCGGTGTCCAGCAGCGCCCTGTCGGCTGAGCCGCAGCGGGCGCGTCCCACGGAACCGTCGTCCGCCAGCGCAGCCGCGCCGGCTTCGTCCGTTGCTGAGGCGGAGGCCGCCCCTGCGGCGGCGCCCCAGAGAGACGTCATCGCCCGTTCGGCGCCCGCGCGCGCCAAGCCGCTGGAGCGGGAATTGCCCGGGGCCGGCGCGCCGCTGAGCCGTCCCAGCCAGTCGCTGCAGACCCGCCCCGCCGTGCGATCGGTGGGCGAGTTGGGCGGGTGGTCGCAAGTGCGGCGTCTGCGCATGATGTTGGCTGTCGGCGCCGGCGTTGTCGCCGCGGTGGTCGTGGTTCTGGGCGGGTTGTGGTGGTGGCGCGGCATTGAAACCATCGAGCCGCTATATGCTCAAGACACCCTGATTGTGCACGCCGCGCCGCAGCGCACAGCGGTGGAGATCGGCCAGATCGATAAGGGCTTTCCCGTGCTGGCTCTCGTGTCGGGGGGCGATCAGCCCCCGCCTTCGGGCTGGGTGCGCGTGGTGGAGCCCGCCGCGGCCATGGGCGGCTATGTGCCGCGCGACGCCCTCGCGGCGGCGGCGCTGCCGGAGGTGATCGCCACCTCTTATGCCGGCGCCGACGCGCGGGTTCTGCGCTCGGTCCGTGAGGCTGAGTCCGTCATGACGATTCTGACGCCGGGCGAGCCCGTGCGCGCCATCGTGGAAGGCGGGGAGAGCCCGCCGCCGGCGGGATGGGCGCGCATCCTCGCCCCGGATGCGGCGGCGGGCGGGTACGCCGCCCTTGACGCGCTGCGCCGTGAGCCTTTGCCCGAGCGCCGTATCGCCGTGTTCGCCCAGAGCGACGCCCCGGCCTATGCGGCGCCCAACGCGCAGGGCGCGGCGACCCATACATTCAGCGAGGGCGAAGCGGTGGAGCTGGTGGTGGCCGGCGGCTCCGCGCCGCCGCCCGGCGAGTGGGGGCGTGTCGTCGCGCCGCAAGCGCAGGCCGGATTGTTCGTGGCCCGGTCAGCGTTCACCGCCTCGCCGCTGCCCCAGGAGCAAAATCTGTTTTATGCAGACGCTCAAACCACCCTGCTGCAGGGCGCGGACGATCCGGACGGACTGGCGTTGAACGCCGGTGCGGCGTTGGAGGTTGTGGTGTCCGGCGGGGACAATCCGCCGCCGGAGGGCTTCGGACGCGTTGTGGGGCCCGCGGCCTATGCCGGGCGTTTGGTGGCGTTGGCGAGCTTATCGCGCACGCCGGCCGCCCAAACGGTGGAGACGGCCTACGCGTCCACCGCGTTGGAGGCTCTGCCCACGCCGCCCTTGACGCTGTGGACGGGCAGCGTTGACGGGGCCCTTGAGCCTGTGACGATCGGGCGGGGGGAAGCGCTGGACTTGGTGGTGCGCGGCGGCGCCGCGCCGCCGCCGCAGGGCTGGGCCCAGGTGGTGACGCCGGAGCGCGCCGCCGATCGTTGGGTGCGTGTGGCCGATCTCGCACCGCGGCCCGTGGCGGAAGAAAGCGGCGTCTATTACGCCTTGGTGCGCGCGGACATCACATCCGCGCCCGATGCCGCCGCCCCGGTGACGGCCCAATTGCCGCGCGGCGCCCGCGTGCGGGCTGTCAGCAGCGGGGGTGCGGCTGCGCCGCCTGCGGGCTGGGCCCGTTTGGTCGAGCCGGACGTGCTGGCGGGCGGTTTCATGGCGAGCAGCGTGTTGTCCACCACGCCCTTGCCGGAAGACCGCACGACGCTGTTCGCCTTGTCCGCCGCTGATGTCTTCTCCACGCCGGACGTCACCGGCGCATCCACCGGCATCGTGCCGCGCGGGGCGGCCGTGACGGCGGTGCGCGGCGGCGGCGAACGCCCACCGCCGGAGGGCTGGGTGCGTTTGCCGGCCTCCGACGCGGCGCCGGCGGGTTTCGCGCAAGCCGCGTTGTTCGCCACAGAGGCCCGCCCGGACATGGACGCCCTGGTGCAAGCGCTCTGGACCGCTGAGGAGTCGACGCCGATTTACGCGGCGCCCCGCACAAGCGCCGCGCAAACGGGTACGCTGGGCGCCGGCGAGAGCATTTTTGTCGTCGGGGCCATCTCGTCCGATTGGGTGGAGGTGCGCCGTGGGCGCGGCGTGGTCGGCTATGCGCCGCTGCAGAGCTTTGAGCAGGCGGCGGAATTTGGCGTTCCTGAGCTGCAAGCGCTCATAAATCAGACCTGGTGGACCACCGAATCGGGCCGTGTCTATGAGCGGCCCAATCTCGAAACGGACGTCATCGCCGTCCTTGAGCCTGAGCAACCTTTGCAGGTGCGCGGCCGGGTGGATCGGCAATGGGTGGAGTTGGTGCTGGCTGAGGGCCGCGGTTACGCGTTGTCCGCAACGCTCAGCCCGACACCGCCGCCGGTGATCACGCCGCCATCGGTCATCCGCGCGCCCAGCTCGGATATGGTGAACCGGCGTTATCCGCGCCGCGCGTACAATGCGGGGGCTTCGGGCAGTGTCGTGTTGGGCTGCACCGTGGCGCTCAACGGTCGGGGGACCTGCACCGTCTTGCAAGAGACGCCGACTGATCTGGGCTTTGGGGACGCGGCGGTGTCGCTCAGCAGCTCGTTTCGCTTCAGTCCGCGTTTGGAGGATGGTGTTCCGGTGGACGGCGGCTACGTCCAGGTCGGCCTGCAATTCGTGGTGAGCGACAACTAAGCGTCCCGCCGACGACACACAGCGCTTGCGCCCAGCCCTTGCAGGGCGTCCCTTTGGCTTGGCGGCGCGTCAGTCAGTCCGATGACGCCGCCGGCTTGGCCTGGGGTCCCGTCGGCGTGTCCGAGTTTTCAATGGCGTCGGTGTAGCCCTTGGGCGGCGGCGTCCAACCGCGCTCGGTGCGATCATGCAATGCGGTGCGGGCGCCGCGCATGGCCTCCTCCTGTAGGGCATTGCGTTCGCGCGCAATGGCGACATAGGCGGCATTGTCCCACACCGACACGGACGGATCCCAAACCGCCGCCATGCGGGCCAAGGTTTCGCGGTCAAAATCCACAAAGCTGCGGGCGTGTTTGTGCGCTTCATAGGGATGAACCCCGAGGGCCTTCAGGGCGAAGCTGCCCGCGCGGATGGAGGATTCAAAAACCTCGCGCACCGTCTCGTCCGCCCCCGCTTCGGTGAGCGCATAGACGTGCTGGCGGTCGATGGCGCGCGCGATGATGGTGAGGTCCGGCCGTTCGCGCCGGGCGTAAGCCACGATTTGCACCGCGCGCTTTTTGTCGTCGATGGCCACGACCAGCACGCGTGCGCGCGCCAGGCCGGCCGCGTGTAACAAATCCGGGCGCGAGGCGTCGCCGAAAAAGCCCTGCATCCCGAATTTGCGCATGCTGTCGACCAGTTCCGCCTTGTGGTCGAGCACCACGGTGGAAACGCCGCGCGTCAGCAGGAGGCGGTTCACGATTTGCCCGAAGCGGCCAATGCCCGCGATAATCACCGGTCCTTGACGGTCGATGGCGTCCGGCGCGCGATCCTCGCCGGTGTGCGGCGTGCGCAACGCGATCACGCGGTCATAGAGGATGAACAAAAACGGCGTCACCATCATGGACAGCGCCACCACGATGGAGAGCACTTGCGCCAGCTCCGGCGCGATGACGAAGCTTTGCAAGGAAAAGCTGATCAGCACAAAGCCGAACTCCCCCGCTTGGGCGAGGCCGAGGGTCAGCAACAGCGAGTCTGAGAAATTCAGCCGATAGAGCTTCGCCAACAGGAACAGCACGCCGGCCTTCAGCGCGATGACGCCCACCGTCATGCCGATGATGGGCCCCAGCCCGTCCCACAACACTTCAAAGTCGACGCCCGCGCCCACCGTCATGAAGAAGAGGCCCAGCAGCAGACCCTTGAACGGCTCAATGTCGGATTCCAGCTCGTGCTTGAACTCGCTATTGGCCAACACCACCCCGGCGAGGAAGGTGCCCAGCGCCGGCGACAGCCCCACCACGGACATCAGCAGGGCGATGCCCACCACCAACAGGAGAGCTGCGGCGGTGAACACTTCGCGCAAGCGGGTGAGCGCGATGAAGCGGAACACGGGACGCGACAGATAATGCCCGCCCAACACCACCACGGCGATGGAGCCCAACACCACCAGCGCTTGGGCCCAGGCCGGCAGGCTCGACACCAGGGTCTCACCGCCGCCGCCATGGCCGTGATCGTCATGGTCCCCATGCGCGCCTGCGCCATGCCCCTCGCCGCCAAGGGCTGCAGGATCGGGAGCCTGGAGCGCGGCGCCGGCCGCCTCCATCAAGTCCGGCAACGCCAACAGCGGCAAAATGGCCAGCATCGGAATGACGGCGATGTCTTGAAACAGCAGCACGGAGAAGCTGGCCCGCCCGCCATCGGTGTCGCTGAGGCCCTTTTCGTTCAAGGTCTGCAGCACAATCGCCGTGGAAGACATGGAGAAAATCATTCCCGCCGCCAGCGCCGCCTGCCAATTCACCCCCAGCGCCGTGGCCGCCACGGCCGCCAGCGCCACCGTCAGCCCCACTTGCAGCCCGCCCAGGCCCAACAAACGCCAGCGCATGTTCCACAGCATGCGCGGCTCCAATTCCAGGCCCACCAGGAACAGCATCATCACGACGCCGAATTCGGCGATGTGCTGCAGGCTGGTGGTGTCGTCGCCCGTGAGGTGCAGCACCGGCCCGATCAGCACTCCGGCCAGCAAATAGCCCAGCACCGAACCCAGCCCCAGCCGCCGGGCGATGGGCGCGACCACCACGCCCGCACACAGATAGACGAAGACCTGAAGCAAAAATCCATCCATCGCGGGGGTCCTTCAGCGGCGTGGCCGGCGTTTAATCAGGGCGTTTCAGCAAGAATGTTTCCAGCAAAGCCGGGCGAGCGGGAGGCTGCGCATCAGGCCGGCGCGGCGGCGAGGACGGTGTTGAGCGTCGCCGCGGTGCTGGCGGCGGGGATATCGAGGCGATGCTCACGCACGGCGCGCAGCAATTGCGTCCAGCCGGCGATATGGGCGTCCACACGGTGCTCCTCCACCGCCGTGCGGGCGGCGAAGAGCGTGAAGGGCGCCAGATAGGTCATGCCGCACAGGGCTGCGGTCTGCTCCAGCGGGCGCAGCAATTCGCGCAGGGTGAAGTGGTTATAGCCATCGGCGCCATAGGCCGCTTCACCGCCGCCGGCGGTGATGGCGTTCAGCAAAATCTTGCCCTGCAGCGCCGTGCCGCCGGAGCCATAGGCGAAGCCGTGCTCCAGCACCAAATCCTGCCATTCCTTCAAGATCGCGGGTGTGGAGTACCAATAGAGCGGGTGCAGGAAAATCACCGCTTCGTGCGCGCGCAACCGCTCCTGCTCGGCGCTGATGTCGATGGCGAAGTCGGGATACTGTGCATAGAGATCGACAAAGGTCACGCCGGGCTCCGCCTGAGCGGCGCGCGCCAAATGGACGTTCACCTCCGAACGCTCGGGGGCGGGATGGGCGAAAAGCACTAAAGTGGGGCGTGGGGCGAGGGCGTCGATCATGGGCGCTGCGGCTCGCAATCGCGGGGAAGCGGGCGTATCGGGTGACGGCTTTTAGGCGTCCACCTTGTGCCCGGCGGGTTTAGGCGCGGTGTCTTCATGAACCTGTTCCACGGCGCCGCGCCCGCCACGTCAAGCGCCAGGCCCCAGACTGGGCGTGCGGGAGGATGGCGTCACCGCGCCCACTCGCCTAGGCTCGCACGCGCAAAACACGACAGGGGGACCGCGTCATGGCCGATGTGCAGCCGCAGGATCCGGCGCCCGAAACGGCGCGGGAGCCGGCCTTCAGCCGCCGTCGGGTGATCGGCTTGGCGTTGGGCGTGGGCGGGGCCCTGGCGCTGCAGCTGCTGCCGCGTCCTGAGGGGCTGAGCCCGCAAGCCTGGGCGGTGGCGTCCCTGGCGGTGCTGATGGCCTGTTGGTGGGTCAGCGAAGCGGTTCCTATCGCGGTGACGTCGCTGCTGCCCTTGGTGATTTTGCCGCTGGCGGGCGTCTCCAGCTTTGCCGAGGCGGCGCGCGGCTACGCCCATCCGGTGGTGATGCTGCTGCTTGGGGGCTTCATCATCGCCAAGGGCGTGGAACGCTGGAACCTCCATGCGCGCATCGCGCTCGCCATCGTGGCGCGGGCCGGAACGCGCGCCAGCGGGCTGGTGTTGGGCTTTATGATTGCGGCGGCGCTGCTGTCCATGTGGATCTCCAACACGGCCACCACGCTCATGATGACGCCCATCGCGTTGTCGGTGGCCGCCATTTTGGCGCGCGGCCGAGCTCAGAGCGACGCCATCATGGCGTGCCTGTTGTTGGGCGTCGCCTATGCGGCGTCCATTGGCGGCATGGGCACGCCGGTGGGCACGCCCACGAACCTCATCGTGATGGGCGCGTTGCGCGATCAAGCGGGCGTTGATCTCAGCTTTGGCCAGTGGATGGGGTTCGCCGCGCCGGTGGTGCTGGTGATGATCCCGGCCACATGGTGGGTGCTGACCCGCTTGGTGTTTCGCGTGCACGCCGCCCAAGCCAATGAAGCCCAGGCGCATGTGCGCCGCGAGCTGGCGGCGCTCGGCCCGCTGACCACGCCCGAGGCGCGCACGCTGATGGTGTTCGCCGTCATCGCGACGCTGTGGGTGTTCGGCCGGCCGCTCAGCCAGTGGGAGATTGCCGGCGTGACGCCCTTGGCCGGTTTGTCGGATCCGGTGACGGCTATTTTGGGCGTCGTCCTGTTGTTCCTGGTTCCCTCGGGCAGCACGCGGGAGCCCGGTTCGGCATTGTTGGATTGGGCGAGCGCGACACAGATCCCCTGGGGCGTTTATCTCTTGTTCGGCGGCGGGTTGAGCTTAGCGAGCGCCATATCCAGCACGGGGCTGGCGCCATGGCTGGGGGATCTGTTGGCGCCCGTGAATGCGTTGCCGGTGCTTCTGGTGATCTTGATCCTGGTGGTCTTCGTCATTTCGGCCACGGAGCTTGTGAGCAATGTGGCTGCGGTGTCCGCTCTGATGCCTGTGGTGCTGGCGGTCGCGGGGGCCGATGAGGGGCTGTCGGCCGCAGTGCTGTCCGCCCCTGTGGCTCTGGCGGCGAGTTGCGCCTTCATGCTGCCCATGGCGACGGGGCCCAACGCCATCGTGTTCGGCGCTGGCGGGGTGCGCTTGCCCACCATGATCCGCGCGGGCTTTCGGGTGAACCTGGTGGCGGTCTTGATCATCACGGCGCTGTCGGCCGTTTTGGCGCCGCGGCTGTTGGCGTGAAAACGCCAGGCGCCGCCTCGGCTGCGTCAAATGCGATCGAGTCGGGACGCCTCGTTTTAACGGGCTCGTTCTATCACAGTCCTATCGGATTGGTCGTGGATGGGAAAAGTCATGGCGCGCACATACGTTCTCGCTGCGGCGCTGCTGGGGCTGGGCGCCTCGCTCGCTACGCCGGCGGCTGTCGCTGAAGCCCCCAAACTCATTCGCCAGGTGCCGCCTGAATACCCCCGTGGCGCGGAGCGGCGTGGCATTGAGGGCTTCGTCGTGGTGAGCTTTGGTGTTGATGCGGCCGGCAAAGTCACGGCCGTGCAGGTGCTGGAAGCGGAACCGGCGGGCGTCTTCGATTCTTCTGTTGAAAGGGCGCTGTCGCAATGGAAGTTTGAAGACGGCAAGCCGGTTGACAGCGTTCAAGTGAAACTTGAGTTCAAGCTGTAGGTTTTTCTGTGAAAAACTGAATTAATTCTAATGTAGTGTTGCGGCTTCGCTAATGTGTTCTGTGTGCGTCACCTGCGGGTGGCGCATTTTCTTTTTAGCGCCTGTGGGTGTCATGAAGGTCGTCGCGCCGATTCATTGATCAGCAAACATCTTCTCCTAGAACCAGCCTGGCATATGAGCTTGACGGCGCAAAGTTTGGCGAGGCGGTCATGAACTTCAACTCCATCCGGGTGCGGCTGATCGGCGCCTTTGTCGCTGTGACGGCGTTGTCGATTCTGGCGGCCAGCATCGGTCTCGCCGGGCTGAACAATGCCGCGCGCATGATGTCGAGCGTCAGCGATGAAAAGTTGCCGCTCCTGTTGGGCGCGGAGGCCGTCGCCCTGAGTGCTCAGGATGTGCGCCGGGCGCTGGGGGAGTTGGCCCACGCCCAGACAGCGGCCGAGCAAGCCGCCGCCAGCCGCGAAGCGGCGCGTCGGCTGGACCAGTGGCGAGCGACCATGACCGAGTTGCGCCAGTATCATGGGCAAATCGGATCCAACCTTGATGCGCTGGAGCAGGCCAGCGGCGCCTTGATCACCGCCAGCGAGCAGGTGGGGCCCGCCATCGAAGGCGCCATTGAGACGCGTTATGTCCGCAGCCTTGCTTTGGAGGCGGCCTACAGCGCGCGCGACACCCTGTCGCGGGCGTTGGAGGCGTTGCTGGATGAAGTGGATGGCGCGGATGTGGAGACGGTGTTGCGCATCGGCTTGTCCGCCAACCTCATCACCCAGTCCTTCGCCCGCGCCTCCAGCGCTGTGGACGACACGCTGATCGCCGAGCTGGAGACCACCTTCATCGACGAGCGGGACGAAACCACCGTCAACATCGCCATTTTGGGCGCGCTCGCCACGCAGGAAATCCGCGATTCGGTCACCGGTATTTTTGAAGCCGGCTCCGGCGAGCAGGGGCTGTTTGCGTTGCGGCGTTTGGAGTTGGCGGCCGAAGAGCGCGCCACAGACGCCACAGCGGCGGCGGAAACGGCGGCAGCCTCGGTGATGACGTTAGTCGACGCGATTGTGCGCACGTCCGAAGCGGATGTGAATGACGCGGCGGGAGCCTCCCGGGCGCAGGCTCAGGGCGCGCAAGTCGCCGCGATCACCGCCGTGGCGACCTCCGTGATCGTGGCGCTGTTGGTGGGGTGGCTGTATGTGAGCCGTGCGCTGTTGGGGCAAATCCGTGGGCTCAACACCGCCATGGGGCGTCTGTCGCAGGGGGATTTGGCGGTGGAGATCCAGGGCGCCGACGGCAAAGACGAGCTCGCCGAAATGGCGCGCGCGTTGACGATTTTCAAGGAAAACGCTCAGGAACGTGACGTGCTGGCCCAACGCGAGCGCGAGGCGCAAGAGCAACGCACCCAGCGCATGACGACGCTGAACAACTTGATTCAAGCGTTTGAAAACGATGTGGCGGACCTGATGCAGCGTGTGGGCGGCTCCCTGGGCGCCCTGGGCGACGCCTCTGATCGCATGAACACAGCCTCCGGCCGCAATGCGGAACAAGCCGCGGCGATCTCCGAAGCGGCCCAGTCGGCCAGCGCCAATGCCGGCAATGTCGCCCGCGCCACCGATGCGCTTGTCGCCTCCATCCATGATGTGGCGGAGAAAATGGCGCAGTCCCAGGATATCGCCCGCACCGCCACCAATGAAGCCGCGCGCGCCGAGGAGGCGATGGCGGGCTTGGAGAACCTCACTTCGGGCATCGGCGTGGTGATCAATTTGATCAACGACATCGCCGAGCAGACCAATCTGCTCGCGCTCAACGCCACCATTGAGGCCGCGCGGGCCGGCGAGGCGGGCAAGGGCTTTGCTGTCGTCGCCACCGAGGTGAAGTCTTTGGCGGAGCAAACCGGCCGCGCCACCAGCGAAATCTCGGACAAAATCAGTGATCTGCGCCAGGCCGCGGACACCACTGCGTCGGCGATGCGGGCTGTGGCGGGCACGATCACCAGCCTGACAGAGCTGTCTATGGCCGTGGCGGCGGCCATGGAGGAGCAGTCCGCCGCCACCTCCGAAATCGCGTCGAGCGCCCAAACCGCCGCCGCTGGGGCCACGGAAGTGGCCCAAGGCTCCGGAGATGTGGAGCAGGTGGCTCAAGATGTGGGCGCGGCGGCGAACTCCGTCAGTTCCGCCACGGACGCGCTGGACGATCAGAACAAAGCGCTCAACCAGCGCATGTCGGACTTCACCGCCTCCATCCGCGCCGCGTAAGCGCAAGGCGAGGACGCGCCGCGCCCTGCCTTGCAACCCGTCGCCGGTGTTTCGTGCGGGACGATCTACGCCGCCGCACCGGATAGATCGTGGAGGCGAGCGTAAACACCGCCAGGACGTTGGGCGAGCTCCTCATGGCGGCCTTGCTCCACTATTCGACCTTGCTCGAACACCAAGATGCGATCGGCGTCGCGCACCGTGGAGAGCCGGTGTGCGATGACGATGGCGGTGCGTCCGGCCATCAGCTCGTCCATAGCGTGCTTCACCAGACGCTCGGTTTCGTTGTCGAGGCTTGAGGTGGCTTCGTCCAAAATGAGGATCGGCGCGTCGGCCAGGATCGCCCGCGCGATGGCGACCCGTTGGCGCTCGCCACCGGACAGTTTCACGCCCCGTTCGCCAACCATGGTGTGGTACCCCTGCGGCAAACGTTGGATGAAGTCGTGAGCCCGCGCGCGTCGGGCCGCGTCCTCAATCTGCGCCCAACTGGCGTTCGGCCGGCCATAGGCAATGTTCGCCGCAATGGAGCGGTGGAACAAGGCTGGGTCTTGCGGCACCAGGGCGATGGCCTGGCGCAGACTGTCCTGGGACACATGGGCGGTGTTTTGCCCGTCAATGCGGATCTCGCCCGCCTGAACGTCATAGAGCCGCTGCACCAGCTTCACGAAGGTGGACTTGCCGGACCCGGTGGGGCCCACCAACGCGACGCGCTCGCCCGGTGCGATTGTGAGACTGAAATCGCGATAGAGCGGCTCGGGCTGGTTGTCATAGCCGAAGGTGACGGCGTGAAAGGCGATGGAGCCGGCGACGGGGCGGAAGGGCGTCGCATCGGGCGCATCGGCGACGCCGGGCGTCGCGTCATCAAAGCGCGCTAAATCCTCCAACTCATCCAAGCCGCGCTGGATTTGCTGCACTTCCTCGCCAAAGCGGCGCAAATAGCCCGCCATCAACAAGAAGGCCGACACCGCAAAGGCGACATCGCCCGCGCTGGCTTGCCCGCGCGACCACAGCCACGTCACCAGGCCGATCACGCCGCCCGATAACAGCAGCGCCACCACCGACTGCACCAAGCCCATGGTGATGTAACGGCTCCAGGTCCGCTGAGCGGCGCTCTGCCAGCGCTGCATGACGCCGCGGAAGCGCGCTTCCTCCCGCGTTTCAGCGCCGAAGCTTTTCACCACCGCATTGGCCCCGATGGAGTCGGCCAGGGCCGCGCCGATGGCGCTGTCGCGGCGGTTGGAGATGGTGTTGGCGGGCTTGATGTAGCGCACGCTGGCGATGATCGAGATGGCCATGAACGCGCTCACCACCGTCAGCGCATAGGCGCCGACAATCGGCCACACGCTCAACATGTAAAGCGGCAAGCCCAACAACACCAAGGTGGTGGGGATGGCGCCGAAGAACAGCGTCGCCGTGACCATGTCATAGGCCCACATGCCGCGGCTGATCTTGCGCACAGTGGCGCCAGCGAAGGTGTTGGCGTGCCAATCGGTGGAGAACCGTTGCACCTTGGCGAAGCTTTCGCCGGTCAAATCGCGCATGTTGCGGCTCGAAAAGCGGATTTCGAACTGCGCCAGCAAATGGCGGCCCAGATAGACGCCCGCCGCCAGCGCCATAAAGATGGCGAGGGCGGTGAAGGCTTCGCGACTCTGCGCGCCGGTGGATCCGGCGGCTGCGGGCTGGGCCAACGCGTCAATCAACGCCCCCGCCGCCACCGGCAGCGCCAAATCGCAGGCGGTGGCCGCCAGGGTGAACACGCCCATGGCCGTCACAAAGCGTGGGCGGCGAGCCCATTGGCGCAGCAAATACCGCAGCACCGCCCAATTGGAGAGGCTGCGCTTGATCTCATCCTCCTCGTCTTCAACCGGAGGCTGAGCGTCGAAATCGGGTATGGCGTCCGGCGCATCGCCCGTGGCGGGGCCTGCGGGGATGGCGTCGGGGGCGGAAGCGACGGCTTCGGCCGCTGCGGGCGTACTCGCGGTCATGGCGATATCGCGTCAACAGGTCCCGCGCGAAGCGCTGAAGCGTCCCCATGCAGCTGGTGCTCTGGCTGCGTTTATCCAGCGGGGCCGCGGGAGGGCTGCGGCCCAAGGGCCGGACGCGTCCTCTCAGTGTTGGAAAATACGGTGAAGCGGGAATTTTTGCGAGGCGGCGGCGTGGGCCGGCCGCGCTCGGAGACGTCCGTTCGACCGTCTCCCCGTCAGCTGAGTTTTGACACGAAGCAGCACTCCTTTTGTCGCGGGCCGTCCCTATACCCAATTCGACAAAGGGGATCGACACCCGGCGGCCACGTGTTGCAGAGTTCACGATGAGTGTGGCTTGTCCGCCACATGCCTGGACACGGGAGCCTCCCGGCGTCCGGGCTCACCCTGCTATGGGAGACGTCCGCATGGCCGTTTCGCCGTCCGCCCCCGCAAGGCGCGCGCCGCACGCCGCTGCTGGCGCTGCTTCTGGCGCCGCATCACCGTCCGCGCCGGGCGGCCGGGGGCGTGTCTTGATCGTGTCGGGATCGGATTCTGGCGGCGGCGCCGGCATGCAAGCGGATATTAAGACGGTCACCGCCTTGGGCGGCTTCGCCATGAGCGCGCTCACCGCCGTCACGGTGCAGGACACCCAAGCGGTGCACGCCGTGCACCCCATTCCCGAGGCGATCATCGCCCAACAGATGGCCGTGGTGCTGGCGGATTTGGGCGCTGACGCCATCAAGTTGGGCATGTTGGGATCGGTATCGGTAGTGGAGACGGTGGCGGCGACTCTCGACGCCCATGCCGCCGGCGTGCCCGTGGTGGCGGACCCGGTCATGGTGGCCAAAAGCGGCGATGCCTTGCTCGCCCCCGACGCCGTGGACGCGGTGCGGGACGCCATCGTGCCGCGCGCCGCCGTGCTGACCCCCAACGCGCCGGAAGCGGCGGCGCTGACCGGCTTTGAAGTGGAAGCGGTGGACGGCCTGCACCGCGCCGGCGACGCGTTGCTAGCCATGGGCGCGCAGGCGGTGTTGATGAAGGGCGGTCACATTCCTGGCGATGTCGTGACGGATGTGTTGATGACCCCGACGGGCGAGCATGTGTTTGAAGACAGCCGCTTGGACAGCCGCAACACCCATGGCACCGGTTGCACGCTGGCGTCCGCGGTCGCGGCGGGATTGGCGCTGGGCCTGAGTTTGGTGACCGCCGTGGGGGTGGCGCGCACCTTTGTGCGCGAGGCCATGCGCCATGCGCCGGATCTGGGCGCGGGCGCAGGGCCGATGGGGCACACATGGCCGCTGCGCGCCGGCGGTCCACGCCAAATGGCGGGAGGGGGACGATGAGTTTGATCGTCTATTGGATTGACGCGTTTGCCGAGCAACCCTTTGAGGGCAATCCGGCGGTGGTCGCGCCGCTGGAGGATCTCGCGCCCGATGATCCTTGGCCCAATGATGAGCTGCTGCAGGCCATGGCGAGCGAGCACAATCAGTCCGAGACCGCGTTCATTCGTCCCGGCGCGACGGCTGATGAGCGTGCTCTGCGCTGGTTTACGCCCACCACCGAAGTCCCCATGTGCGGCCACGCGACTTTGGCGGCCGGCGCGGTCGTCTTGGATGTGTTGTCGCCCCAGCTGGAGAATGTGCGCTTCGACACCCGCGGCGGCGTGTTGTCCGTCGCGCGGGCGGGGGAGCATTTCGCCTTGGACCTGCCCTCGAAGCCGCGGCGAGGTTGGGAGCCGCCGGCATCGCTGGGCGACATTCTCGAGGCGCCGATCGCAGCGGGGTTCGCCGGCGAATACCCTTGTGTTGTTCTGGGCGATGAAGACGCTGTGCGCGGGCTCGACGCCACCGCCGGGATCACAGCCGCTCAGGGGTTGCACGACGCGCGCGCTGGCTGCTTGACGGTGACGGCGCCGGGGGAAGGCGGGCTGGACTTCGTCTCTCGTTTTTTCGCGCCGGGCGTCGGGATCCCCGAGGATCCCTTCACAGGCTCGTCCTTTGCGGATTTGGCGCCCTATTGGGCCGAACGCTTGGGCAAAACCGATCTATGCGGCTTCCAAGCCAGCCCGCGCGGCGGACATGCCGGCTGCCGCGTCAGCAGGCCGGGATGGGTCACCCTGACGGGCGGGGCCGTGGAATACATGCGTGGTGAAGTGCGTTTGTGAGTGTGGCCGCTTCGGCAGCCGCGGGCTGTCGGTTCGGCCGGCATCAACGCGGCAGGGGCGGGCGTCGGTTACAAAAACCGCCAGGCGGACGTCCGAAAAACTCTTGCTCCGCTCCCTCCCCTGAGACACCATCCAAGCGGCTATGCGCCTGAACGCCCAGACTGCGCCTGTCACGGCGTTATAACAAAGGTGTCGCGGCGCAACGCCTTGGGGAGATGAAGGGTCGAGGACGCGTGTCGGCCACGCGCTGACGGTTGCAACGCCGTATGTCCTGAATGTGTTGAAGCGGTTCGGCGATGGATCGCGCTTTGACTTGACCGGCGTCGATTACTGAAGGTGATGGTGTTGAAAGGATACCACGACCGCTTGCTGACTCGCCTGAGAGGCGTATTGGGTCGACGCAGCGGCGGCGAGCTGGGCTTGCCGGATGTGGCGCTGCGCTCGGAGCCGGGCGAGGATCCGCGCGTCACCGCGGCGCGCGCGGAGTTTGCCCGCATGCGCGAGCAAATGTCGCAGACTTTGGAGATGTTGGCGGCCCGCGAAGCGCAGACCGCTGGCGGCGCGCTTATGCGCGACGGTGAACCTGCCCGCGACGGTCAAGACGCACCGGCGCGGGGGCCTGATGCGGCGCGGACTGTGCGCCCGCTGCCGCGTGACACAGCGCGCGCCATCCGTCGCTTGTCCGCCGCCGATGCGAGCACCGAAATGATGCAACGCACCGATAGCGGAAGCGATGTGCGTGAGGCTGAAGCCTCCCCGTTGCCGGCGCTGCCGGTGGCCTTGGCGGTGGCGTTGTTGGGCGCGGCGGCGGCCTTGCTGCGCGCTGAGACGCCGCCCCCGGACGAGGAGGCGCTGGCGTCCCATCCCACCGGCGATGATGCGTGGAGCGCCGATGCGCATGCGGCGCCGACACGCGCCGCCGCCATGACGCGGCGCAGTGTCGATGACGCCGGCGCGCCCGAGCCGCGCGCGGGAGCCGTTCTGGCGGAGGCGGATCTGGTTGCGCAAATGCAGGATCTGCTCAGCGCCATGGATTATGGGCCGGGCGTGGTCACCGGCGAGATCGGCCCGCTGACCCGCGTGGCGATGGACGATTTTGCAGCCGCTTTCGGCTTGGACGCGCCGGCGGCGACGCCGGCCTTTGTGGCGCGGCTGCGCCAGGCGGAACGGGACGGGCATGTGGCCTTGGCCTCACGCAACAATCCCGGCCTCGCGCGGGTGAATGCGGTCCGGGTGGCGCAGCGTTTGCTGAACGATATGGGGTATGAAGCGGGCCCGGCCGATGGCGATGCGGGCGCGCGCACCATGGCCGCGGCCGAGGCGTTCGCCTTGGATATGGCGGTGAGCTTCGCGGACTTTGATCGCGCCTTCGCCGCTGCGTTACGGCGCGCCTTGGAAGACGGTCACCAGGCGCCCGATCCGCAGATGGTGGCCTTGATCGGCGAGATTCAAATGCACTTGGTCCAGATGGGCTATCTCGACGGTCCGATCGACGGCGTCGCTGATGCGGGCACACGCGCCGCCGCAACGGCGTTCGCGCGCGCCCATGACGTCCGCAGCGCCGAGCCGGACGGTGCGTTGTTGGCTGCGCTGCGCGCGGTCGCTGCGCGGGAGGCGGCGGAGCCGTACTGATCGGGTCGCGATCACGCGCGTCCAATCGTCGTACGGTGCGTTGGGAGCCGTCTGTACAGCCGGAAGTCCCGCTCCCCCCGATCGATGCGTCGCGCTTACTGGGTGTATGTGTTGCGGGGAATGTCGAGGCGGTCGGCCGCTTGCGTCAGCAGATGCTGGGTTTGCCAGCCCTCTTGGGCAATGCGCGCGAAGAACACTCGATCGCGGGCGCTGAAGTTCATACGCACCGCCAGCATTTGGAGCATCTGCGCGCCCGCGGTCAGCTGATCGGGCGTGTACATGTTTTGCGCCTGCGCCAGCGCGGCGGCGGCCTGCTCGCGTATATTGGGATCACTGATACCCGACACATCCACCGCGAAGGGCGTCCCGCTGGCGACAGCTTGGCTGAAGCGGCGGATATCTTGCGGGCGAATCTCGACCCACTCGTCCATCACACGTTGCGGCTGGGCGATGGTCATCATGACCGACACAATGCCGCCGCTGAGATATAGTCGCGGGCGGTTCAGCAAGGCCGGGTGGCTCAACCCGCGTCGATACACCAGCGGTGCTAAGGTTTTGCGGTGCCAATCACGCAGCGCGTTCTCTAAATCCTGCGGCGGCAGGCCCGCATTATCGGCCACAAGATTATTGAGCACGGTGTTCACGCCATAGGGCGCGACCTCCACGCCCACCACTCGGCCGCCCTCCTGCTGATAACCGGCCGTGATGTTGGTGGCGCCCACATCAATGATGGCCGCTTGATGACGCCGATAGACGGGCGTGGCCCAATCGAACGCGTGCGCGCCTTCTTGCTCAGGCGTCAGGAAGGCGGGCTGCAGGCCTGAGCGACGCGAGATCGCTTCCGCCAAATCGCCGGCATGGGCCATCCGGCCCAAGCCGCTCTCCACCATCACCATCACGTCCTTAGGTGCGACGCCCATCTCCTCGGTCAAACGCGCGCGAAAGCGCCGCACGGCGTCGGCCGTTTGCTCGGTGTTTTCCGGAAAGGAGGCCGCCGTGATGCGCGCCGGCAGGGACTGGCTGCGATACATCTCCAGCGTTTCGTATTGGTAGGGGGCCGCATACTGGTTGGGATCGAACACGCGGGCGACGTCGTCACGGCTGAAGGTGAAGGTCATCGCTTTCACCAGATGGGCGTCAATCTCGATGGCGGCGAAGGTGCGCGGGCCGGCAGGGCGCGCCGCTTGGGCCGCTGGCGGCGCCGATGCGGCGAGGGACGCCTGAGGCTCCAGCATGTAGGGCGTCGATCCGAATTCGGCGGCGTTGTGTGGCGGGGGCGCGCTCCGGTCTGCGTCACCGGGCGCGTCAGGTGTGGTCTGAGCCTGCGCGACACTGACGACCACCACCAGGGCGCCCAGGGGCAACAGCGCCCCGCGGATCCGCGGGCGGGCGGTGAGCCGCCGCCCCGCCGTCGTTCTTCGCAGCATCCCCGCCATGCCCATGATATGTCGCGCCTTTAACCGCAACGCCGACGCGCTACAACGCGCCGCCAGTCCCGCACGCCGCGCCGCCCCCAGAAAGCATGTTCGCGCCACAACGTGTTTTCCACAGGGTGTTACCACACCGCCGGGCGGGTGTCGCGCTCCTTGGCCGGTCACACCTGTGTGTTCTGGCGCGTCTCGACGGGCTGTTTCGGTAATGTATCATCAAGATTAATCGCCGAGCCTATATTTTAGAGATCGCCGTCGCACCGTCCAAAGAAGGCGGATCGGTCACGAGGACGAAGAACGCCCATGCTTGAAGACGTGCCCGCATCCCGCTTGCATCTCTGCGTCGAGGGCGCTGCGGGACTGGCGCGCTCTTGTTTTGGCAGGCGGCGGGGGAGGGCGTGATGCGTGTTTTGCAGGAATTGGGTCAAGCCTCTTTAGGCGTGAACGGCATCGCCATCGATACCCGCAATATTGCGGAAATCATGACCGGTTTGGATGCGGTGGAGTGGACGGGCCTTCTCACCCAGCATGACGGCGCCGGCGCGCGCCGCTTGGCGACCCATGGTCACGACCGCGCGGGTGAGGACAAACTCACCGGGGCGCTCTTCATGAATGCGATCGCCACGGGCGGCGCCGACCAAGGCGGTCTGTGGTCCAAGCGGATTTTGGGCTTTCCCCTGACCTATGTCCGGCGTTGGCTGGATACGTGGCGCAGCCGTTACGGCACGGCGGCGTTGCCCAACCTTTACAGCGATATGGTCTGGCGACGCTATTTTGCGCCCTCCATGCCGGCGCGCGCGCGCGCCACCTTTGCAACCGCGCCGTTCCGCTGGACCAATCTCACCCACAGCGTGCTGCTGGATCGCTATCGCATGCCGTTGGCCAGCGCGTTTGGACCATGCCGTTTGGACACCCGCGGTTATGACGTCTATCTGACGCCGGAGCCTAAGCCGGTGCGCGTCAGCCCGAAAACGCGGGTTTTGCACCGCTATCACGACGCCATCCCCTTCACCGCGTCCGACACCCAGGCGCAAAGCGAAGCGACGGTGTTCCATTACCACTTTGTGCAGCAGGCCATCGCGTTGGGGGGCGAGTTTGTCTGTAACTCTGAACCCTCGCGCACCGAATTGCTGTCGGTGTGGCCGACCATCAGGCCGGAGCGGACCCACACCATTCCGTGCGCGGTTCACGCAAGCTTATCGGCCGAGGCGCGTACGTTAAACCCGGCGGACATTGTGGCGGCGCGCTTGTCGGATTTGCTTTTGGACGACAATCCCTACCGCTTAGACATGCTGCGCCGCCTGCAGGAAAGCGCCCGCGGCATGCAGCGTTACATCCTCGCCGTCGCGGCGTTGGAGCCCAAAAAGAACATTGTGCGCACGGTGCGCGCCTTTGAGCGGCTGAAGGCGCGCCGGCCCGATTTGAAACTCGTCGTCGTGGGCAATAATGGCTGGATGGCGCAGGACATCATCGAGGCCATGCGGCCGCATTATCTGGCTGGTGATTTGCTGCATGTGGCGCGTCTGCCGTATGTGGAGCTCCAGGCGTTGATGCACCGCGCGGCGTGTTTGGTGTTTCCCTCCATCGCTGAGGGCTTTGGTCTGCCGCCGGTGGAGGCTTTGGCCTGCGAAACGCCGTCGGTGGTGGCGTCCATTCCAGCGCTGGAATGGGTCATGGGCCGCAACGCGGTGTTCGTCGATCCCTATGATCCCGGGGCCATCGCCGATGGTGTCGAGCGGGCCATGAGCGAGCAGGGGCGGGCCGATGTGCTCTCGGGCGCGCAAACCACGCTGGACCGGTTTGCGCCGAGTACGGTCGCGGAGCAATGGGCCGCGTTGCTCGCCTCAACGCCGCGCAAAGGGGCTCAGGCGGGGCAGTCGGCCGGGGCGGCTGCTGCGGCGCCCGCGCCACAAAACGCTATGGCGGCTCGCGCCGCGGCGCCGTGACGTGGCTATGGACGGCCCGATCGGAGGCCCCGGCAACGGCTTGCGCACCCTGGAATGGATCGCCGATCGCTTTGTGACAGGCGCGGACCCGCAGGGAACGCCCACCCCGTCGGCGGGACGGCGGGCGCTGATCATCGAGTGTCCCCAGCGCGGTCTCACTGTCATGCGTCACGAACGCGATCGCTTCCCTGCGGCCAGCGTGATCAAGATCGCTATCGCCGGCGCTGCATGGGACGCGCTTGACGCCGGCGCGTCGGACCCGCACGCCCGCTGGGCCGTTGGGGATCTGGACGCCACCCGCTATTGCAGCATCTTGGCGAGTTTTGATCCGCAGCGGCGGCTCTCCCTGCGCGATCTGATCGGCCTCATGCTCGTGATCAGCGACAACCCGGCCACGACCCAAGTGCTGGAGACGATCGGCCTGCAACCGGTGCGGCGTTGGCTGGACGCCCATGGCTTGCACGACACACGCTTGGAGGCGGGCTTTCGCGACGCCGATTTGGACCAGCGCGCGCGGACCAATGTCACCACCGCCCACGATTGCTGGCGGATGCTGCGCGTGGTGCGGGACACGCCGCGCTATGCGCCGCTGATGGCCATGCTGCGCAACAATGTGCGCAATGACCGCATGCCGCGCCAGCTGCCGGACGACGTCGCCGTGGCCCATAAGACGGGAACGCTGGCGGGCGTGCGCCATGATGTCGGCGTGATGATGGGGGCCGGACCGGAGGTGTTTCTGGTCATGCTCACTGAGGAGCAAGCCGATCCCGACGCTACGGCCATGGACATGGCCCGCGCCGCCCGCGGCATCCATCGTGTGCTAAGCGGCGAACGGGACCCCGGCGCCACGGCCGACGCTTAGTCGCGCACGGGCGGACCGTTTTCAAAGCGCTCCCAGACATCTTGGCGCCAGCGCGCCGGCGGGTGCTCCGCACGCACCTCAAACGCCAAGCGGTCCGTGAACACGCGCCCATGGCGGTCGGTGACGGTGATGGTCGCCACATGCACGCCGTCGGGCAGGTCGGCGGGCAGCGCCATGCGCCACAAATGCGCCGAGCGATCGGCGATGGCGCGTTGGGGCTGCGGCGCTGCCGGGCCGAACTGGGCCCCCTGCCACACCTCATAGCCTTGATTACGCGCCTCGCCCGAGCGGCTTTGCATGGCAAAGCGCGCCACGGAAAGCTGGCGCTGGGCCGCGAACGGATCGGCGTAAAGCGCCCCGATAAGGGCTCCTTCGCCGGCGGCTTGTTGGGTGCGGGTCATGGGCGCGGCGGGGCCGTCATTGATTTGCGCGGTGACGGTGGTTTGGCTGTCGCCCGCCCACACATTGGCGGTGAGGAAGCTGCCCAGCGTCAGGTCCGACGGGGTGAGGATTTTGGTGTCCGGCAAATCATGGATGTTGAGCGGCGGGATGGGATCGCGCGTGTCGCGATCGGCGTTGGCCCATTCGACGATCGCATCGAACCAACTGCGAAAGCCGGGCGTGTTGATGGCGGTCCACATCACCCGCTCGCGCCCGACATTCGCGCCATGATAGCGCTCGACATACGCGTTCCCGTCGAAGGCCAACTCCAGCCAGCCGCGCGGCGCGCCTTGGCGTTGCAAGGCCATGGGCACGCCATGCATGTCGAAATCGCCCTGATACCACGCGCCGGAACCGGCGCCGGCGATGATGTGGCGGAAGGGCAGTTGCTCCACGCCCACTTGCGCTTTCCAGCCCGCATAGGAATCCCCGGGCGCGAAATTGCTGATGGTGTGCGTGTGGCCCGATAAGGACAGCGCCTCGCGCCCCTCCAACAGGGCGTAGAGCGCGGTCACATTATCGGTCTGATGCGGGGCGGTGGTCTGATCCACAAAGGACACGAACGGAATGTGGTGGGCGAGGACGATGGTGCGGTCTTCGTCCGTCAACGCGAGGAGGTTCGCGACAAACGCCATCTGGTCGTCGGTGATGCGGGCGTTGTAGCGTTTGCGCGGGTTGTCGATGCAAAACTCCCGCCCGGGCGTTTGCGCGTCCGTCGCGCCGCAGGGATAGACCACATTGTCGAGGACGATGAACAACACCTCGCCCATCTCAAACGCGTAATAGGCCGGGCCCCAGAGCCGACGCCAGCTATCGGCGCTGTCGGCGTCATGATCGGCGTCAAAGTCGAAATCATGATTGCCGTGCACCCACCATTGCGGGGCTTCAAGCGCACCCAACACGTCGGCCATGCGCGGGATGAGGTCCAAATCATCGCCCATGACATCGCCCACGGCGATCACGCAATCCACCGCGCCGGGACCGCGATCGAGCATGTCGTCCACCACGGAATCGCGCAGATAACCGATTTCCGCATTGGCGTAAGCCTGGGTATCGCCCAGAACAGCGCAGGCGAACGCCTTTTGGTCGCCGGCGCGGATCAGCGGGAAATTGATCGCCGCCGGCAGCGGCCCGGTGGGCGCCAGCCCCCCATAGCGCAAGGGTTTCGGGCTGCCCGCCGGCTTATGCTGATAGGCGATTTGCGGCACCCAATCCGCGTTGGTGGGCGAACGCCAGCCCGAGGGCTGGATCACAAACACGGCCATATCGTCGCGCGCCGGCAGCGTGTAGGCGCCGTCGCGGTCCGTCTTCACCACGGCCACGCCATTGGACACTAAGACACCGCGCACGCCCGGCTCGCCCTCCTGGCGGCGTCCGTCGCGATTGCGATCCTGGAAGACATGGCCTGTGACCGTGTCGCGCGGCGCGGCGTCTTCGGCTGCGGCGATCGCCTCCACGCCCGCAATGTACGCGTCGGAGCCTTCGGAGGACGGTGTCTCCAGGCTGGCGCAGGCGGCGACAGCCCCGATCAACGCCACACCGGCGCCGCGGACGGTGGGAGCAGACAAACGTGCAAAGAGGGAGGCGGTCACGGGCGCAATCCTTGTGGCGACGGGGTGGAACGCAGCATTAACCCTGCACTCTAGCGGCGGGCCGTGACGGGGATGCGACATTGTGGCGCGTTTGTGTCGCATCAGCGCGTAAATCCCTTGCAACGATTGGGGTTTTTCCCGGTCAGGCCCGCTGAAAAACGGTCGAAATCGGGGGACTGGCGCCAAAGTCCCGATGGTCTGACCCGCGCGGCTCTCCCACGCTCCGTCATGCATAGGCCCGTCTCCAAGCGGGCGGGTGCTGATATCCCTGATTGCGGCGCGAGAGGTGCGGGGATGTCGGTCAGTCTTCAGGGAGGAGGACCATGAACCAACCATCGCAGAAAACGGACATCAGTCCCGAACAGGCCCATGCCTATTGGCGGGAAAATTTAACGCTCATGATGATTTTGCTGGCCATCTGGTTCAGCGTTTCATTCGGCTTCGGCATTTTGTTGCGAGACACGCTGGATGCTGTGTTGATCGGCGGTGCGCCATTGGGCTTTTGGTTCGCGCAACAGGGATCGATCTACGTCTTTGTGGCGCTGATCTTTGTCTATTGCTTCCGCATGAACGCGCTTGAGCGCAAATACGGCATCAAGGGGTAGGGATCATGGACCAGGGTATGTGGACCTATTTCTTCGTCGTCGCGACCTTCGCGCTTTACATCGGCATCGCCGTGTGGGCGCGGGCGGGTTCGACGGATGACTTTTACGTGGCGGGGCATGATGTGCATCCCGTCCTTAACGGCATGGCCACGGCGGCGGACTGGATGTCAGCGGCCTCTTTCTTGTCTATGGCCGGCCTCATTGCGTTTTTGGGCTATGGCGGGTCTGTCTATCTGATGGGCTGGACTGGCGGTTATGTGCTGCTGGCGCTGTTGCTGGCGCCCTATCTGCGGGAGTTCGGCAAGTTCACGGTGCCGGACTTTGTGGGGGACCGGTATTATTCCGATCTTGCGCGCGTCATTGCGGTGGTCTGCGCCATCTTCGTCTCGTTCACCTATATCGCGGGTCAGATGAAGGGCGTCGGCGTGGCGTTCTCCGGCTTCCTGGGCGTCCCGTTTGAGTGGGGCATCCTGATCGGCATGGTGATTGTGTTCTTCTACGCGGTCTTGG
>CAZGCB010000007.1:0-7661 GCA_964524065.1 uncultured Caulobacterales bacterium
CTTTGGCGACAAACAACGCGGACGTGCAGATTTGCTTTTGTGCGGAGAACTCCGCCTCCATGCGGTCGGGATCATACCGCACCGCTTGTTTTTTGAGCGCGGCGCCGCGGGCGTAATAGGTGAACGCCTCGTCGAACGCGCCGGCGTCTTCCAACGCCTTTCCGAGCGCGTAACACAGATGAATATGGTCGTCGGCCGCCAAGCCATGCGCCTGCTCGAGGGCTTGCATGGCGCTCAGCTCGCTGTCGGCGAACCGATAGGTTTTGAGGTTGGCCAAACTCCAATACGCGTCGCCAAAGTCTCGCCGCACGCCGTAGGCGCTGCGATAGGCCTCGACGGCGTCGCTCTGGCGCCCGATGGTTTTGAGGGCATGGCCACGCAACAGATGGACCAGCGCGCGATCGGGCGCGCGCGGCGCGACCGTCTCGTAAATCGACAGGGCCTCATCATAACGACCGACGGCCACCAGCTGAGCCGCATAGGCCGTTTGAAACACGGGATTGTCAGGTTCGCGCGCCACTAATGTTTGGGCGGCGTCTAGGGCTTGTTCGTACTTTTGCCGCCGGTGCAGCACGGTCACATAGTCAAAGCGCGCCGGCGCGTAGTCCGGCTGAAACGCCAGGGCGCTTTCCAATAGGAATTCGGCATCATCCAAGACACCGGTGCGCAGGCCCAAATCGGCGAGCAGACGCATGGCTTCCACATTCTGTGGGTGGCGTTTCAGATAGCTTCGGCACAGACGCTCCGCTTTTAGCAACCGGCCCTCATGGATCAGACTTGTGACGGAAAGCAGCTCCGGCGGCAGCGCTTTCAGCCACGTCGTGCGGTCGCGAGCCTGGTCGCGCTTGGCCACATCACCGGTCTGCGCGTAGAGCGCCTCCAGGGCCGCCCAGCTGGCCGCCAGGGCCGGGTTGAGACGCACGGCCGCTTCATAGGCTTCAATCGCCGCCTCAGCGTGGTCGGCGCGGGCGAGATGGCCTTCTTCTTGGTGCGCGCGCGCATGGTCGGGCGCGACGGCTTTGAGGCGCTGCAAGGCCTCACGTGCCGCGACAGCCTCACCGAGATAGCGCCGCGCGACGGCCAGCAGATAAAGCGCCTCTGGATGCTGTGGTTCATGTTCGAGGGCTTGGCCGGCGGCGCCGGCCGCTTCGTTGAAGCGGCCGGCTTTCAAGGCGGTGGTCGCGTTTGCGACCAGCGCTTCGGCGCTCATGGGGCCGCCGGCGCGAATGCGCCGCTCCCTGCGCTGCAGCGCTGGCCAGTCACGGCGTCAATAGTCGAATGAGAACCGTACTCCCACCGTTCGCGGACGATTGGTGGTGATGCGGCGGATGTCATCCTGCTCGTTAATGAACAGCTCGGCGCGCTCATCGGTCAAGTTTTCCACAAACAGCTCTGTATTCCAACGGCCACGGTGCACGCCGAAGGCGGCGTCCGCCGTGGTGTAGCCGTCCTGTGTTTCATTCACGGCGGCGATGAGGGAGCTTTGGCTGTCATCGGCATATTGAAGACCGCCTTGGACATAGGCCTCATAAGCGCCCAACGGCCATTCATAACGCGCGCGCGCGGTCGCTTGGAATTCGGGCACCAAGGGGAGTTGGCTGCCCACCGGGACCAGCTCGACGATTTGCGCGTTCACCGTGGTCAGCTCGGTATCGTTGTACGAGAATGCACCAAAGAGCGTCAGACCCGCGAGTGGTGACCAAACCACGTCGCCTTCCACGCCGAAGATCTGGGAATCGGCCGCATTTTCGATGAACGTCAAAATCGACACATTTTGCGGATCAAAGCGAGAGATCTGCATATCGGTCCACTCGACATAGTAGACCGCGCCGTTGAATTGCACGGTGCCGCCCGCGAGCAGGGTCTTCCAGCCGAGCTCGTAGTTCACGACATCATCGGTGTCATAGGTTGCGCTGACGGTGGGGAACTCCGGGTTCACCGACGCCAGACCGCCGCCGCGATTCCAGCCGCCGGGCCGGAAGCCCTCCGAATACGTGCCGTAAAACAGAAGATTATCGTCCGGTGTCCAGCTGAGGGTGACCTTGGGCACAAAGCCGTCGGTGCTCAGCGGATCGGGCGTGTGACCGCCGGAGACGTCGTAATCGCGCCCAGAGTCCGCATCGTCCAGCGCGACGTCCGGCGTGGTGAAGATGCCGTTGGCGAAGTTGGATGAGCCCTCGTAATCCGACTCGATGTCGTAGAAGCGTCCACCCAAGGTCAATGTGAGCATGTCGGGTAGAATATCGAACTCGGTTTCTCCAAAAAACGCGAGCTGTTCTTCGGTTCGGCGGATGTCGTTGAAGAACGCCACCCCCGCTGGGCGTGTCGCAGGGTTCACCTGCACCGCGGCGGCGATGGGAGCGTTAGGCGCAAAGCCGAGCTCCGGCGTCGCGGCATAGAAATAGTCGTCCTGCGTTTCGATTTCGAAGTCATCGTAGAAGATGCCGGCGGTGGCCCGCAGGCGGCGATCTTCGGGGGTCGAAATACGCACTTCCTGCGTAAAGCGGGTTTGGTCTTGGGTGATCACCGTACCCTTGGTCGGGTCCAAACATTCGCGGCCGCCCGGTGTCACGAAGGGGGCCTGGGCCGGAGCGCCTGAGGTGTATGTACACGTGTAGTAACTGATAAACGCGCCAGAATTGTTATAGCCCGTGTAGTCGACCGACTGATTGATCTCTCGATCGAGGAACGCGCCAGTGTACACGACGTTGAGCGCGGCGAGGCGGCCATTCACCGTCCACGCGGTTTGGGCGAATTCATCTTCCAAGGTGTCGGGGAAGAAGCGCGTCACCTCCAGATCGCCGACCTCAGGGTCGTAATCAAACACGCCGTCAGCTTCGATTTTCTGGGCGGCATGTTGCACCAGTAGGTTCCACTCATCATTGAACGCATAAAGCGCGCTGATGCGAAAACCCTGATAGGTGCTGTCGTTGAAATCCTCTTCCACGAGGTCTTCATTGGTGGCGGCCTGATAGAACACCGCGTCCGGCGTTGCGGTCGATGCGGGGTTGATGGCGGGATCGGTGGTGAAGCTCCCCAGCACATTGTCGATGTAGCCGCCCTCGCGCACGCTGTAGGCGACCGCGCGCACGGCGAGCTTGTCCTCAATCAACGGGATGTTGATCATGCCTTCCAGCGCCGTGCTCTCTTCCCCGTTTTCGGTGAAGGCGATGGAGCCGTCCAGCCCAGCGGCGAACGCGTCCAGCTGCGGTTTATTGGTGATCAAGCGGATGGTGCCGAACTGCGAACTGGCGCCAAAGAGCGTGCCTTGCGGCCCCGGCAGGACCTCCACGCGCTCCAAATCGGCGGCGTAGACGTCGAGATTCCGCCCGGGCGCGGTGATGGGCTGTTCGTCCAGGTATATAGCCACGTTGGGCGTGCTGCCCTGGGCCCCGGACAGCAGCACGGAGATGGGCTGCACCGCGCCGCCACGGATGTAGACCGTCGATTGCCCCGGCCCGCGGCCGCCGAAGGTGACGTTCGGCAGATACCGCACATAGTCATCGAAATTGCCGACATTGAGGGCGTCCAGCGTCGCCTCATCGACCGCTTGCACGGCCACAGGAATGTCTTGCGCCGTTTGCTCGCGCTTGGTCGCGGTGACCACGATTTGCTCGATGCGGCGATCATCCTCCTGAGCCAAGGTGGGAGCCGCAAGCGCAGCGACGAGGGTGAGCGTGGATACGCTCGATAGCTTGGATCGCATCGGTCTTCTCTCCGGTTGGCGCGGCGTCCGTCATGCGCGCGTTGCCGGCGCACTCAGGAACGGCGCGTCAACCCCAGCCCGGCGCGCCGCCACGCATCATCGATCGCCGACCAAACACCCCTCGGCCGGCTCGAACCGTAGTGTTCTACCCATTTCGTCGCACAATCCAACCCCTTTGCACGCGGATGGCGCCGGGGACCGGTTCCGCTAGCGCACGTTTTCCTTGGTTTTTGCACTGCGGCGCTGTGCTGTGGTATCGAAGGCGACGCCGCCATGTCCCACATTGCGGGGTGGTGGAAATTAGATCACTATGCTTTTGCCTGTGCTGGTGCGATGCTCATCCTTTGACGTCGCCGGAGCCGGCGTCCGGGTCGCCCCCACGCGCCCGCTGTCAAGGAGTTGCGTTTGACCGTGCTAGATCCCCCGTCGGGCGCGCCTGGCGACGGCGACAAACCCGTCGCGGCGTCCCACCCAATCAACCCGCCTGTTTTTTTCGGCGCGATCGGCGTCATTGGCGGGTTCATCCTGTTTATCTTGGCGAACTTGGACTCGGCGGCGGCGACGTTCTCCGCGATTCAAGCTGGCGCGACCGAATGGTTCGGCTGGTTCATCGTGCTGACGGTGAATGTGCTGCTGGCGTTCGTCATCCTTAAGGCCGCCGGGCGCAACGGCGCCATCCGGATTGGCGGCGCGCACGCGCGCCCTGAATTCTCGCGCGTCGCTTGGTTCGCGATGTTGTTCAGCGCCGGTATGGGGATCGGCTTGCTGTTTTATGGCGTGGCTGAGCCGGTGACCCACTTCTCGCAGCCGCCCGCTGTCGCGGGCATCGACACCCAGATCGAGAAAGCGCAACACGCCATGGGCGTGACCTTTTTGCACTGGGGGCTGCATGCCTGGGCCATTTATGCGGTGATCGCCTTGGCTTTGGCGTATGTCAGCTTCAATCGCGGGCTGCCCCTGACCGTCGGATCGGTGGTCCAAGCGGTGCTGCCTGGCGCGCCGGCTGTGTTGCGCACCCTTGTCGATGTCCTGGCCATTGTCGCCACGGTGTGCGGCGTCGCCACATCGTTGGGTATTGGCGCCAGCCAGGTGAATTCCGGCCTCAATGTCTTGTTCGGCATGCCGGAGAACACTGGGAACCAGCTGATGTTGATCATCTTGATCACGGCGGTCGCCACTGTGTCTGTCGCGCTGGGCCTGAGAACCGGCGTCAAGCGTCTGTCGGAACTGAATATGGTGCTGGCGTTACTGCTGATGGCGTTCGTGCTGATCATCGGCCCGACGGTGTTTATCCTCGACGGGTTCGTGCAAAACACGGGCTATTACATCCAAAAGTTCTTCACGCTGGCGACATGGACCGAAACCTATGCCGGAACGACATGGCATGATGGCTGGACGGTCTTTTACTATGCGTGGTGGATCTCTTGGTCGCCGTTTGTCGGCATGTTCATTGCGCGCATCTCTTACGGCCGAACGGTGCGTGAGTTTGTGCTGGGCGTGCTTCTGGCGCCCACTTTGGTGACGTTCTTGTGGATCACGGTGTTCGGCAATAGCGCGTTGCACATCGAAATGTTCGGTGAAGGCGGCTTGTCGGAGGTGGTGAACGCCAGTGCGGCGCAAGCGCTTTTCGCTTTCTTGGCGCGGTTCCCCTTCGCCGAGTTGAGTTCGGGGCTGGCCATCATCATCATCACCACCTTTTTTGTCACCTCGGCGGATTCAGGGGCGATGGTGACGGCGATCATGGCGTCCGGCGGCGATCAGGACGCTCCCTTCTTGCAGCGTACGGTGTGGGCCGTCGCGTTAGGGGTCGTAGCGGCGGTGCTGATGTTCGCCGGCGGCCTCGGCGCGTTGCAAACGGCGGCGATTGTGACGGGGCTTCCGTTTGCGGTGGTTCTGCTCTTTCTCGCTTGGGCGACCTACCGCATGATGCGACAAGACGCGCCGCCCGGCCCGCGGCGCGCCCGGGCCGAGGTCTGACGTTCGCCAATCCTCACCGTGGGGACCGCTCATGGATGTTGAAGATGAGGTGCTGTCCACATTGCGCCAAATCATCCGTGCAACTGACATCTACTCGCGCAAACTGAATAAGACGCTCGGTTTGACAGCGCCGCAGCTGCTCGTGCTGCAAACGATTCAGCGTTTAGGACCCATGCCGCTGGCGCGGCTGTCATCCGTGGTCAGTCTCGCATCCCCAACGGTCACAACCATTGTCGATCGCTTGGAAAAGCGCGGCTTTGTCCGTCGGGAGCGCACGAGCCTGGACCGACGCGTGGTTCACACCCAGTTGACCGAGCAGGGGGTGGCGGCCATCGCCACCGCTCCGACGCCGTTGCAGGACACGTTCGTTAAGCATTTTGCGCGCTTGGAGGATTGGGAAAAGTCCATGATCCTGTCATCACTGCAGCGGGTCGCTGCATTGATGAAGGCTGAGGATTTGGACGCCGCGCCGGTGCTGCATGTGGGCCAAATCGACGCCACCGCCGCGGGGCAGTCGACTGTTGTGGGGGATGATGTCTCCTCGCCGTAGCGCAAGCCGCAAGCGAAGGCGGGCGATTGTCAGTCCGGGCCTATGCCGGCGGGCCCGTTCTGCTGCTTCGCCAAAGGCCAGGGTTTAAGGCGGGCCGCCGGAGGGCGTGAGCGAGCCGGCCGCCCACGCCCCGATGCTTGGCCAGGGGGTTGGCCAGAGGTTTGGCTACAGATTGTCGCCCAGAAAGCCACGATACTGCGTGGTGAGGTTGGTGGCGCTCCAATCGAAATAGGCGTGAAACACGCCGTCTGAGGTGATTTGGGTGTCTTCAAACGCACCAAAATGGCAGGTGATGCCGGTGATGCGCTCTTGGATGGCCTGCTTGCCGAGTGGCGAATTCGTGCACACACGCTCCAAAGCGCTAAAGGCGGCCTGGCAGCTGTTCATACGCGTTTCATTCGCGAAGAAGCTGTCATCGGTGGGGAAATGCGTCCAATCAATCGACGCGCTGAAGTCCTTGTCGCACCGCTGTTCGGGCAAGACGAGCCACTCGCCCTGGGCGCGGCCTTCCCATTTCGCACGCGCTTCACGCACTTTGAGCGACACGTTTTGCGCCATGGCGAGGCTGGGCGCGGCGATGGCGAAGGCGATCACGCAAGAACAATCTTCTTCATGCTTTCTGTCCCTCTTTGTCATCTGTCTAAGGTGCGGTCACGCGCCGGAACGGGCTCACAGTCCGTTCATCAGCGGGTCCTCCATCGCGTAGGAGGACAACAAGCCCTCCCCCCCCTTTTCGGGAGCGAGTGTGACCGTGAGGATGCCTTCGCTGAAGCGCGCTTTGGCGGCGTCGCCTAAAACGAGGCGCGCATCGCTCAGCCCGGCTTCTAGCGCGCGCCGCCCGAACGATGTGTCGCCAACCCGCGTGATCGCCTGAGCGAGATTGGTGAGGCCGGCGCACACGATCCAGTGGCTATCGGGGTTGGCGACCGCCGCATCCACGATCAACTCTGCCGCAGCCAAGGTTGTGAGGACGTCACGGGCGCTCTGGATCGCGCTCGCATGATCGCGGGGGCTGCAAGGCTGTGGCTGGAGCGGCTCGGCGTCTGCGTCGCGCACCAGCTCCCTGCGTTGATCGGGTTTGTCGGGATAGATTTGGACGCGGCCGTCGGCCATCAGCCGAACGAGCGCCACGCCATCATCGCGGGCGAAAACCGGATCACCATAGAAGGTGGCGACGCGCTGGAGCGCCAGCGTTTCCGTGTCTCCGCTCTTACGCACAAGGACGATCGGGCTCTACGTGCGATCAACCACAAGGGCGAAAAGGCCGTCGGGGCTGGCATAGTGGCCAAGGCGCAGCGAGCCTGCACCCTGCGCATGGGCCGCTGCTGCGCCGCAACACACCATCGCAAGCGCCGCCAGAAGCCGCACCACCGTCATCCCCACCCCCACGCCACGCAACACCACACAATTGATGGGGGAATGCTCCCT
>CAZGCB010000007.1:7761-13635 GCA_964524065.1 uncultured Caulobacterales bacterium
TCATCCCCACCCCCACGCCACGCAACACCACACAATTGATGGGGGAATGCTCCCTTTGCAGCGCCATGACAACCCGCCAGCGCAGTCGTTGGGCGCACGCCGCGGCGGTGTGCCTGAGTTACCCGTGGGTGGAGCACCTTGGTCAGCTGTCAGCAAAGGCGCAACACAACACCTTAGTCCGATACCGGTAGTGTGATAACGCGCCTTTCGTATAACTAGAGGGCAGTGCGCACGTGAGTAAGTATTCTCTAGGTGAAGCGCAAAGAAATTTCATCAGTTGTTGAATTTTCTCGAGAGAAAGGCAAGAGATTCCATAGAAAACCTGACGGTCAGCAGCTTGATGGGATGAGCCTTCGCCGCCATAAAATATAGCGGAGGAAAAACCCATGGAACGACGCCTGTGTATTCAAGGCGCTTTTACGGCGTTTATGTGTTTTCTGTCAGCGTTCTTATTTTCCGCCCAAGCCCAGACTTGGGAGCGTGGCGTCAGCCTCGGCGGCTTTACGAATGTGAATATTTATACGCCGACCACCACATCCCCGGTGGGCCCGGCCGGACAAAAGTCGTTGCTGTTGGTGCTTCATGGCTGTGTCCAGCCCATCAGCGCCTATGACAACGCCAATCTCGAAGACGCGGCGGATGCTTGGGGCATGGTCATCGCCGTGCCAGACGCCGTGAACAAACAGGGGTTCAGCTGTTGGGGCTATTGGACGGGCCCGAAGTCCCGCACGGCGGATGACTATAAGCGCCTGATCGACTTGGCGAACGCCATGAGCAGCGATCCGGCCCGCGGCATCGACCCCGACCAAGTTTACATTTCGGGTCTGTCATCGGGCGCGGCCTTCGCCAACACCACGGCCTGTTTGGCGCCGGATGTGTTCGCGGGCGTCGGAGCGAGCGCCGGCCCAAGCATTGGCACCAGCTCCAACGGCGCGTTAGGGCCTTGCGAAACCGCCAATGTCACAGCGCGCTGCAACAGCTATGCGGGCGCGACGTACCAACCCTTCTTGCAGACCCAAATCGCGTCCCTGGCCCAGGGCGACGCCGACACCACCGTCAACCAATGCTACAACACCCAAAACTCGGACGGCATGGCGGGCGTTTACGGCGTGTCGCAACTGCCAGGCTCCAACACTCTCTCTGAGGGCCCCGGGCGGACGGCGCAAGAAACGCTGTGGGAGAATGGGCGCGTGTCGCGTCTTTGGTTCAACGGCGTGGACCATGCTTGGTCGGGGGGGGCTGGGGCGTCTGGCTCTTACATCTCCGGCGCCAGCATCAACTATGCGTCCTATCTTGGCTCCTATTTTAGCACGTATAATCAGCGGGTTGACCGCAACAGCGCGCCGGTCCTCAGCGGCTTGGTGCTGACGGAATACACCAGCGGCATCGATATCGCTGTGACCGCCACCGATGCCGACGGTGTCATCGCCGCGATCACCGCCGAAATCTCCGTCGCGTCCACGGGCGCGTCCGTCGGTGTGGTGACCTTGTCCTCCACGGGGGGAGACGGTTATGGCGGCGTCAGCAATCCGTTGGCGGACGAACTCTATCTGGTCACGGTCAGCGCGACAGACGACGCCGGCGCCGTGAGTGAACCGCTATCAGCGACCGTCCGCATCGGCCCGCCCCCGCCGCCCACCGCGCCGAGCTTGACCAATGTCGTCGTTGATGTGGTGAGCCAATGCGCGACGGTGTCCGGCATGGTGGTGGACGCCAATGAGGACCTCGACACGGTTGTGGCCGCGTTTGCGAACGGCTCGGTGACGGCGACGCTCACGGGCGCCATGTTTTCGGCGGAGCAATGCACCCTGCCGGGGGGCGCCAACAGCGTGACGGTCACCGCCAGCGATCTGTCGGGCCTGTCGAGCAGCGTCACGGAAAGCTTCACCATTGACGCCGGTCAAACCGCGACGTTGGACGCGCATATCTCTGCGGGGCGGTTGGATTTCACGGCGTACGCCACCTGTTACCTGGAATATGGCGGCGCCGCGTTTACGCTGCGCGAGACGTCGATTTCCGCCAATCAGTGTCGTTGGCAGGATGATGACGCCAGCTGCGCCGGCCCCTCGGTCGCGTGCTCCACGGGCGGCGGCTCCGGCGGCGGCGGCTCCGGTGGCGGTGGCTCTGGCGGCGGCGGCTCCGGCGGAGCGAGCTGTGAGGAGTTCACGACCTTCAATTATTACCACAAGGTCGCGGGACGCGCGTATAGCACCGGCAATCCCTTCGCGCCCAACTACTTCGCCGAAGGCAGCAATGACGCCATGAACGGCTCCACCTGGGGCTCCAACACGCTCTCCAGCGATGATGGCGGGACGGTGTGGCGTCTGGGCTCTTGCTCGCCCTAACGCTCTGTGTGTCGAGGGGTCGTGTTGTGTCTGGCGGTCTGACCGCCCCGCAACAGGCCCCTCGGCGCCAACCGCTGAGCCAGGGGCGTGAAGGTCCCGGCTTTGGCGATGGTGGCGTTTAGGTGGGGAGGCTTGGCCCCGGTGGTCACAACAATCGGCCAGGCGCCAACGCGCCGTTCAGCGCGCAGCGTGCACGCGCCGCGCCATCCACCCCTGAAGACGGTCCATCGCGTCCTGCCGTGGACGAGGCGTGGCGCGAGGGTGTGAGCGTCGCCGGCTCTAAAACGCCTCGAGGAAGTCGGGTTTGATGGCGTTGAAGGGCGAGCGCTCGGCGAGGGCTTCCGGCTCGGTCAGGCGCGTGGGCAATTGCAGGCCCGCCGCCGTCAAAGCGCCGATCGCTTCGAGCACCGTCAACTCCGCAAAGCGAGCGTTGCGATGGGCGCTAGCCAAATCGATTTGCGCGTCCAGCAACTCTTGTTGAGCGTCGAGAATATCCAGCACCGATCGCTGGCCGACCCGCGCTTCGGCCTGCACGCCTTCAAAGGCGGTCTCGGCGGCTGCCGTTTGTTGGGTGATGGCGCGGATTTGCGCGCTGGCGGCTTCCAAGTTCGTCCAGGCGGCGATGGTGTCCTCGCGCACCAAGAGCTTGGTGGCGCGCGTGCTCAAGCGTTGGCTGGAGGCTGTGTGGCGCGCCTCACGCACCGCCGCCCCGCCGGACCCGCCGCTAAAGAGCGGGACGCTGAGCGTCACGGCGGCGCGCGTTTCGTCGGTCGTGTCAGGGTCGGCCATGCTGCCTTCACGCGCATTCTCGCGATGGCTGTAGCGCAGGCTGAAGGACACATTCGGCCGCACGCCGGCCTGGGACTGGGTAATGTCCGCAGATGCCGCCTCCAACGCAAACTCCGCCGCGATGTTGCGCGGGTTGTTCTGCTCGGCCTGTAACAGGGCGGTCTCCAAATCGCGCGGGCCGATGAGCAATGCTGGCGCGGGGGCCAGGGAGCCTGCGGGGGTCAGACCTGTGATGCGGGTGAAGCGCGCTCGCGAGGTGGTCAGCAGCGCGCGCGCCGCGGCCAATTGCGATTGGGCGGCGGCGAGGCGGGCTTCGGCTTGGGCGGTGTCGGTGCGGGTGACTTGGCGCGCGGCGAAGCGCTCGCGCGCGGCGTTGAGCTGGCGGCGCAGCACTGCCACGCTGGCGGCTTGAAGCTCCACAATGCGCGCATTGCGGCGCACATCCAGATAGGCCGTGGCGGCCTGCAGCAAGACCGCTTGCTCGGCGCTGCGATAGGTGGCTTGGGCCTGGCGTAGGCGAGCGATGGCGGCATCCACAGCGCCGCTGACGCGTCCGCCAGCATAGAGGGATTGGCTTGCGGTCAGGCCATACACATAACCTTCGCGCGACACCGCACCTTCAGGGCCTGTCCCCAAGATCGTTTCGACGTCTGTGGGGGGCCAATCGCTGTCCGTTTCGCTCCATTCATAGCCCACATCCGCGCTCACGGATGGCAGGCGTCCGCCGCGGGCCCGCGGCACGGCCTCCGCGGCGGCGCGCACGGCAAAGCGCTGGGCTTGCAGGTCCGGGTTGGCCTGATAGGCCGCGGCGAGGGTCTCACGAAAGCTCTGTCCCGCCGCGCCGGCGGCGCTGAGCAGGCTGGCGCTGGCGGCCGCCATCACCATCAGCATGCGTAAGAACATCCGGCTCTCCTCAGCTTTCGCGGAAACTACGGCGGAAGGACTCCGCAAAGGGCGCAAACAAATACGCTATCATGGTGCGCTCGCGGACCATGATCATCACCTCAGCCGGCATACCGGGAATAAGCGCAATGTCCTGGTCGCTGACATCACCCACCCGCGCCAACTCTTCCGGCGGCACGCTCACCGTGGCGCGGAAGTAAGGTTCGTTGGTGGCGTCATCGACCAACCGGTCGGCCGAAACGCTCTCCACCACGCCGGAAATGAACGGCATGTTGCGCTGGCGATAGGCCGACAGCACGATGCGCGCCTCTTGCCCGGCGACCACCTCATCAATGTCCCGCGGGTTGAGGCGTGCGTTGATGACCAGATCGGCCCGCGTCGGCAGCAGGTCCAGCAAGGGCGCACCGCTGCGCACCACCCCGCCAATGGTGGAGACCTGCATCTCCACCACAATGCCGTCGGCGGGCGCGGTGATCAGCGTGCGCGCCAACTCATCCTCGGAACTGGGCAGCTGGCTTTGGATTTGATTAAGCCGCCGGCGCACTTCCAAAAGGCGTTCGCTGGCTTCGCGGCGATCGGTTTCGCGCGCGCCGGCCCGCTCCAGCTCCACATTGGCGATGGCTTCGAGCGTGACGCTGCGTCGGGCGGCCAGTTCACGCAGGGAGCCGTCCAGGCGTGCTTCTTCGCGCCGCAGAGCGAGCAGCCGGCTGCGGGGCGTCAGGCCTTGGTCCACGAGCGGCGACAGATCGGCGATTTCGCTTTTGATCAAGCTGATCTGCCGGTCGAGGGACTGTTCGGCCTCCTCCAAGCCATTGATCTGGCCGTTAAGTTCGGCGATGCGCCCGTCAAACACCCGGTCGCGGGCGGCGCGGGTGCGTTTTAAATTGATGCTAAGCCGTTCGGCGGCGCTGATCATTTGCGCCACAGCCGGGTCTGAGGCCGCCACGCGCACCGCCGGCGGCGGCGTGAAGGGTGATGTCCCAGCGTCGGCTGGCGTTTCAGCCGTGTCGGCGGCGGCGCGATCGCCCGGGGCCTCGGCGCCGGGCGCGACCGTCGCCACGCTGGCCAGCAGCCGCGCTTCCTCCAGCAACAGCGCCAGGCGTTCATAATACAGGGAGTCCCGCTCCGATTGCGCGCGCACATTGGCCAAGGTGACAAGCGGATCGCCGCGCGACACCTGATCGCCCTCACGCACATGCAGCTCCGCAATGACGCCGCCTTCCAGATGCTGCACTGTCAGCCGGCGACCCTCGGGGCTCACCACACCGGGGGCGATGGCCGCCCCCGCCAAAGGCGCAAACGCCGCCCACAAGCCGCCCGCGCCGAAGAACAGAAACAGGCCCGCCGCGCCCAACAGCCGCGGCCGGCGTGTCATGCGTGACAAGTCCACGTCGCCGCGGGTGGGGCGAAACACCGACACCACAGTGGACATCAGCAGCACCAACAACAAAGCGCAGGCGCCTAGCGTCGCCCATTGCGTGATGGTGATGCGCATCAGCAGATCCAGCATGCTCGCTCAGCCCTCCTTTGGATGGCGTGGCTGCGACGCCGTCGGTTTCTGGCGGCGCCGGGCGTGTTCATGGGCGTGGCTATTCATCCTTGGGGTCCCCGGCGTCGCCGCCGCCGCTCGACAGCAACCGCTGCAGCCTTTCACGCGCGGCGGCGACCCGATCGCTTTGCGGCGCCGTTTCATCGGCGCCGGTTGCGAGGCTTGTCGCGGCGTGCAGCGGCCGGCGCGCGACCGGTGTGTGCGGTGCGGGCTTGGGCGGGGGACTCGCGGGGGGCTGTGGCGCTGCAGCCTCCGCGACGGCGTCTTGGGGTATGTCCGTGGAGGCTG
>CAZGCB010000007.1:13645-45150 GCA_964524065.1 uncultured Caulobacterales bacterium
GCGGGGGCGGGGGGGGCCGGGGCGGGGGGGGCCCCCCGGGCGGGCGGGGCGCGGGGGGCGGACGACGCTTGCGCGGGACTTTTCTTCCGCTGCGCGGGATCCAACAGCGCCGCCGCTTGAGCGCTCGTTAAAGCCGCGGCCGGCTTTTCCAGTTGGCGTGCGGGCGCGTGGGTGATTGCGGGGGGCTGAGCCTTGTCCTCGCGCCGCTCAATGATGGAGGCGCGCGCCTTCTGCAGCACCATCAACCGATCCGCCACATCGACGATGCGTTTGTCATGGGTGATGACCACCACCACCGCGCCACGCGCCCGCGCGGCGGTGATCGCGGCGGCCACGCACGCGACGCCATCCTCGTCCTGGGCGGAGGTGGGTTCGTCTAAAATGAGGACGTGCGGATCGCGATAAAGCGCGCGCGCAAGTCCGATCCGCTGTGTCTGCCCGCCTGACAAGCGCGCGCCGTTGGGTCCGACGCGCGTCGCGTAGCCCTGGGGCAGGGTGGCGACGAAGTCGTGGATTGCGGCGCCGCGGGCGGCGGCGACCACCGCGTCCTCGTCCACCGGACCAAAGCGGGCGATGTTGTCCGCCACCGCGCCGGTCAGCAAATCTGTGTCCTGCGTCAAATAGCCGATATGCGGGCCCAGCGCGCCGTCCGGCCAATGCAGGACGTTGGATCCGTCCAGGCTGACAAGGCCGCGATTGGGCGCGCTGAGGCCCACCATCAAGCGCCCGAGCGTGCTTTTTCCGGAACCGGAGGCTCCCACCAGCGCCAACACGGAGCCCGGCTTGATCACGGCCTCGACGCCTTGAAACAGCGCTTTCGTGCTGCCCGGCGGGGCCCAAGCGACACCCTGCAACGCTAAAGCGCCTTGCGGCGCCGGCAGCGCTTGGGTCGATTTTTGCGCGCCTTTGGTTTCCAGAAGCGTGCGGGTCTCACGCCAGGATGTACGGGCTTGGATCATGGCCTGCCACGCGGTCATCGCTTTTTCCACCGGCGCCAGTGCGCGTCCCAGCATGATGGAGGCCGCGATCATCCCCCCAGCGGTGGCTTGTCCGATTATGACGAGGTAGGCCGCCAAGCCCAGGACGAGCAATTGCAGCGTCATGCGCAGCCACCGCGAGAGGCCGATCAGCGCGGTCTCGCCGTCTTGGGCGCGCATGCGCCGCGGCGTCGCTTGCGTGTAGCTTTGCTCAAAGCGCTGAGCGAGCGCCTTGGCCATGCCCATCGCCGCCACAGCATCGGCGCTGGCGACCGCTTCGCGCCCCACTTGCAACATGCCGGCGCTGGCCGCGCGCTGTTCGGCGGTCCGCGGGCGCACCAGCCGATCGTTCAATAATGCGACAGCGAAGAGAATGAGGGCGCCAACCAGGGCCAATGCGCCAAGGGCGGGGTGGATCAACGCAATGAACACCAAATAAACGGGGGTCCAGGGAGCGTCGATGAAGGCGAGGATGTTCTCCCCGCCAAAAAACGATCGGATGGCGAGCACATTGTTGAGCGGATCGCCGCGATTACCCTCCACTTGCCCCGCGCGTTCGATCGAACGGGCGAGCACCGCCGGCGTCAGCAGGCCTTCGGTGAAGCTGCCGATGCGGGTGAGAATTTGCCGGCGCGCCACCTCCAAAACCCCATAGACGCCGAGCGCGGTGAGGGCGATGACTGTCAAGCTGAGCAATGTATCGAGCGAGGCGGCTGGCAGCACGCGGTCAAACAGCTGCAGCATGTAAATCGAGGTGGTCAGCAGCAGCAGATTGATGCCCGCGCTGATCAAGCCGATCATCGGCAACTCGCCTTTGATGGCGTGACGCAGGGTCTGGAATACCGTCATCGGCGCGCTCGCGGCTGTGGCCCTCAGCGAGGTAGCTCAAACAGTCTCTACGGCGTCCTAAGCGGATCTGTCACGTCTTGCTTAACACGCGCTGGCGCCTGTCTTGCTGCGGAGCGAGTCAGGAACGCGTGGTGAAGCGCTGCGCGTGGCGCCCAAACGACAACGCCTCAAAAAGGAAAGGCGATCCGGTAAGGGGCGGTTAACGTGCGGTTAAGGCATGTTGACGCGTGACCAGCGCAAGCGTACCCAGTCCATAGGGGGAAAGGGCTGAGCTCGCTGTTGTTTGAGCCGTGCGGCGTCGGGGCTGGCGCTGCATCCTTTCACCGCAGAAATGTCTGGCGGGCGCCCCGGCTTCGGGGGCCTGAAACGGGGTTTGGGAGCAGCACCTATGAGCACGATCGGCCAAAAGATCATTGACGCCACACGCCACGAAAAGCAGCCGAAGAATGACAAACGCGATATCAATGAAACGCTCGATCTTGGCGATTTGAAGGCGCGGGACGATTACAATCTCGACCTGGGATCGGGCGACGACATCTTTTTCTTCGACGCCGATCATCAAGCCGACGGGTCCATCAGCAAATTCGTGGACATGGGCAGCACCGGCGGCGGCTTTGACCAGGTGCATTTCGCGTCTGAGCGCTCGGATTATCGCTATTTGAACGACAAAAACGAGTGGGTGGAGATCACGGACGAGGCCCTGGCCGACGCCATCTCCGGCAGCCGCGAGATCACCATCAAGTATGTCGGAGCAGACGGCAGCGTCGATGGCGCGCAGGTCAAATTCCGAAACGCCGAGGAGTTCAACTTCGCGGATGAGCCGGACAAGGGCTCCGAAAACATCAACGATCACATCAATCTGCGCACGCTGAGCAACCGCGATGATTACAATATCGATCTCGGCTCGGGCAACGACAAGTTCACATTCGGCAGCCGTTTCGATCAAGACGGCTCTATTCGAAAATTCGTCGATATGGGCAGCACCGGCGGTGGCCATGATGTGGCGCGCTTCGCCCATGCCCAGGATCACTACCTTTATTTGAATGACCGGAATGAGTGGGTGGAGATCACCGACGAGGCTTTGGCCGACGCCATCTCCGGCAGCCGCGAGATCACCATCAAATATGTCGGACCAGATGGCGATATCGACGGGGCGGAAGTCAAAATTCGCAATGCCGAAGAGTTTAAATTTGAGGTTGGCCGGCTGCAGGCGTCCTTTGACGGCTATGGCGCCACGCACAAAGGCGGCGACAAAGGCTCTGACGCGGTCATCGGCGTCGATGAAGATGGCAAAGATGACGGCGTCACGACGGTCACGGTCGACTATGCGGATCGCGGCAACATTCTGTACGCCACACAACTGGATGGCATTCAGGTCGACGATGGCGAAACGCTGAAAGTCAATCTCGGCGGCGGCAAAGACGCGTTCAACTTCGGCAACGCTCTGAACTACCAGGCTCGCAACGGTACCGGGGAAAGCTACATCGTGGATGGCGGCGCGGGGCGCGACACCGTGTATTTGCGCGGCACCATCGAAGACTACGCGTTGGAGGTGGACGGTGACAATGTCACCTTGACGCTGCGTGATGAGAATGGCGACGCGACGGGGCCGTCCATCACTTTCACGGACTTTGAGCGCTTTGTTTTCAAAAACAAAGTCGGTGGCGAAAACTTCAAAAACGACACCTTCACGCTGTCGCAAGTCAAGCAAGCCTATGAGTTCTTGACCAATGGCGGCGAGGAGCTCGTGGAAAACCAGGGTGATATCGACCAGGCGGCCGCCGAACTGGCTGCGGCTAATGCCGGCATGACTGTTGAAGAATACATCAAGTCCATTGAGGGTGACGCCGATGGTGATCTGAGCGTTGACCTGATGGTCCAGTAGAGACCTGCGGACGACACGGTGTCAGAAGGGAGGGGCCGCCGAGTTGGGCGGCCCCTTTCTGTTTGCTGACCAACGCGGCTTTGGATGACCGGGCGGTCATCGGCGGGGCCTATCCTCCGCCTCCGTCCCCCGCACCCGGGGCCACGGCCGGTATGCTTTGGACCACCAAGACGCGCGAGGGGTGGGCGCACGCGGCTGGACCGCCGGCCGTGGCGGGTTACGGACTGTGGTCGCGTCTGGGCCAGGCATGCGCGCGCTTGTTGGGTTCAGGGTAAGCCTTATCGCCAACGCCGATCGGATTTATTTTGAGCGCCAAACGCGTTATCATTCAGCATAAATCGCGTGCATGGAATGGCGTGCATGGAATGGTCGGTGTCATCATGAAAATGATCTTGAAGTGCGCGACCGCCATCGGCCTGGTCTGGGCCTCAGCGGCGTGGGCGGACCCGATCGGCATTCGGTTGGTTGAGGTGAGCGCCCCTCAGATCAATTGCGGCTTTGACACCAGCTGCTCGCTGACGGTCGAAGACACGGTGTCGACTTTCACGACGCCCGGGCACTTGGGCGATGGCCGGTTCATCGCCCGGGTGGGGCGTCATGCCCCGGAGACGCCAGGCCCCTATAAGAGCAATAATCGCGCATTCACCCTGCCTTCGCTGAGCTATCGGGTGGATCTGAGCGGGATGACGGCGGGCGATAAATGCGTCCATCAGGTCTACATCCCTTGGGAGTCTTACCGCCCCCAATTTGACTACGACAATGACGGGCGGCGCACCGATACCGCGTTTCAGATCACGCGCGGGTCCTTGGGCGATGTCAAAGTCGAACAGGCCTGGTTGAATGATGATGTTCTGATCGTTCGCTTTGAAGGGCAGGGGGTGTGCGTGGGCCAGCGCAGCTATCCCTTTGGCTTTGCCGCACATGGAACCCTGCGCACCTCTGAAGATTCCAGCACACGCGCTTGGGGTTATTTGCGCAGCCCCGTGACGGGGGATGACGCCAATTTCAGGGTCGACACGATTTATTCCGGCCCGCCCTTGGGGGATTAAACCCGAGCCTTTCTGGGCGGGCGCCATAGCGTTGGGCTGGCGCTGTTGTACTTATCACGCTATCCTTGGTTAACGCTCGATACAACGCTTCTGTTAACGCTCGATACAACGCTTCTGAAGCGAGGTCCCGATGTCTCAGCCTTTGTCTGCTTTGATCGCGTTGCTCGTTTTGGCGGGCGTGGCGGCGCAGCCGTCGCACGCCCAGTTGCGGACCGATCATGTCGTGGATACGACGCCTGATCCCAGCCCTGACGACCAGGTGCGCGTTCGACTGATCGCCAATGTGGCGTTCGTGGATCTGCACCCGCACGCCAACGAAGTGGAATTGCACTGCAAGGGCTTCGGCGCAGTGGTGAACGAACACTTGGATCTTACGTCTTACCCGTTGAACGCCAGCGGTTTTCGTGATGTGCCGGCCACCGAAGTGCCGATCGATTTTTTCATCCGCCCCGAACAGGCCGGTATCTCGGACCAGATAGCATGTGAGGTGCGGTTACTTGCCGATCGCGATCAGGTCATCTATTTCGGCGCGGCCCCTCCCGGCGGGCTCAACATTGGCGTAACCAGCGGCGAGCCGGATCAACCCTATTGGGCGGCTGGCACTGGCTCGGTAAAAGCGTTTAACGTTTATCGAGTGAATTATCGGGTTCCGGACTGATGGGCCGACGCCTCAGCGCCATTCATGGGTGTTTGGCATGCCTTCTTCTGCTCGCGACGCCGCTGGCGGCGCAAGACGAGGACGAGGGGCCGGTCGAGATTGTCGATCAGGAGATTTACCTGCCGCTCTACACCTATACCGGCGCGCGCGCGGTCACGCCGGAGGTTGGGCCGGAAATCGTCGATCAGGAGATTCGCCTGCCGCTCTACACTTATATCGGCGCCCGAGCCATGACGCCGGATCCGGGTGAAGAGATTGTCGATCAAATCATCGAGCTGCCGCTTTATCGGTATGTGGGCGCGCGGGTGCGCACGGTGGATGGCGTTGTCATCACCCCGGCGCCGCGTCCGCCTGTGGACCCGTTACGCCCGCCGGTGCAGCGGTGTGTGCATGGCTCGGCGGGTGTCTTGGAGCAGCCCTCGGAGACTTTAGAGCTGCTGTCGATTGACGCCCGGGGCCTGCGCCTCCTGGCCAAAGATGAGGGCGGGTCCGTCTTTTTTGTGCTGCCCCCGCCGCCCAATGCCGATCAGACGGCGGTGCGTGCGCTGCAGGTCAATTATGTGCCGGAGCGATCCAGCTTCGCCGCGCAGTCGATGCTGGCCGAGCTGGTGATCCTCGATGGCGATGAAAGTGTCGGGCGCGTGCGCAATGACGTTTCCCGCGATTGGCCGGACAGTCTGTTTGTGCGCGGGACGGGCCGATACGCCGCGGCGGCTGGCGCGATCCATGATCCGGTTGCGGCGGCGTCAGATCTGGCCGTTGACTATCGCAACATTGCGGTTCTCACCGTCGACGCCCCGCAGGGGGCGGCTCTCGGCCTGCGCCTGGTCGGCCGCACTCCGATCAGCCTCCCGGCGCCGGGGCGTGGCGACGTGCTGTTGATCAGCCGCGTTTGTGTGACCTGGGACACGCCGGAATATGTCGCCTTGGCGGGCCAAGCGCGGACATTCTAGCCGCGATCGTCCTGCGCGACGACAGGCCGGCCGTGGGTGCGGCGCGCACAGACGCTCCACCGCCGTGCGATCGGCACAGAGTGCTTTGAAAAAGCCTAGCTTTTCGCACCGGTTGTGATCTGGCGCGGAATGTTTGCTCCCGCCCCGCAGGCCATATTCGCTGCATTTCCGCGGATCGATGCCGTCCCGTCTGTGACGTGCCATGCACGAACCGTCATGTGTCTTACGCACGTCAACGCACAGGGGAAGCGGCGCCTCCAGCACCAGAGTGGTGAACCGAATGGGCTTCACCGGCAGTGGTTTCAGGCCGTTTCGAGAGGGCGCGGCGCCTGATCACGTTTACGCTGGCGTTTTGGTTGGCCGTTTTTTGCGTCGTGCGTTTGGGTCTTGGAGGCGAACCGTTGGTCCTTCGTCCCACCGGTCGCTGTCGTCCCCGGTTTCCGTTTGCGACGCCGTTTTGGGTGGGCGGCGTGCTGGGCCGTGTCGCGTTCCGCACTGGGCGACGCGGTGGGGGCGGGCTGCGCATCTTGTGACGGACCAAAGACGCTGGAGGGGATCTTGCGCCGGATCAGTTTTTCAATAGCGCGCAATTGCGGCCGTTCGTCGGGGGAGACGAAGGACACCGCGATCCCATCCGCACCGGCGCGTCCGGTGCGTCCGATGCGGTGCACATATTGCTCGGCCACATCCGGCAAATCGAAATTCACCACATGGCTCACGCCAGAGATGTCGAGCCCCCGGGCGGCGATATCGGTGGCGATGAGAACCCGCAATTCACCGGCTCGAAAAGCGCCGAGGGCGCGCTCGCGTTGGGCCTGACTTTTGTTGCCATGGATCGCGGCGGACGCCAGCCTTGCTGCTTCGAGACGTTTCACAATCTTGTTCGCGCCATGCTTGGTGCGCGAAAAAACCAGAACCCGGTCAATCGCCGCATCGCGCAACGTCTCAATCAACAGCGCGGGCTTGTCTTTCACCGACACGGACACGACACGTTGGTCCACGCGTTCGGCGGCGCTTGACACCGGCGCGACAGTCACGGTTTCCGGATCTTTGAGATAGCGCTGCGCCAATTCGCCGATGGATTTGGGCATGGTCGCGGAAAACAGCACGGTCTGGCGTTTGGCGGGCACCAGTGACACAATCCGCCGCAGCGCATGGATGAAGCCGAGATCCAGCATCTGATCGGCTTCATCCAGGACGAGGATCTCCACATCTGAAAGCTGAAGGGCCTTCTGGGAGACGAGGTCCAAAAGCCGACCGGGCGTCGCGACGAGAATATCCGTTCCGGGCTTCAACTGTTTGATGTGGCGCGCAATGGGAACGCCGCCAAAAACGGTGCGCACTGATAGCGGCGCCGCCCCGCTATAGGTCGTGAACGATGTGGCGATTTGTCCAGCCAGCTCCCGGGTGGGCGCGAGGATCAAGGCCCGGACACCACGCTGCGGCGTCTTTTTCGCGTCCCTCAACAATCGGTCCACGATCGGCAAGGCGAAGGCCGCCGTTTTACCGGTACCCGTTTGCGCGATGCCCAACACATCGCGCTGTGCGAGGAGGAAAGGGATTGTTTGGGCTTGAATGGGCGTTGGGGTGGCGTAGCCGACGGCGTTGACCGCGGCCATGATGGGGTCGGCTAAGCCGAAATCAGCAAAATGCGTCACGAAGCACTTTCTCAATTCAAAGCGAGACGCGCCGCTAAGGGCGGCGGGGTCGCGGGTTTCTCTCAACGACCCGCGTGAATTCAGGGCGCACAGGGCAAAAATTGATGGGGTCGGCGCCAATCGCGCGGTTTGATGTGCGCGTGCTTCACGCGCGCCGACATTGCGCTGCACACAGCGCTTCAACACCCGTTATATGCGCCCGTTCGCCACAGATCGCAAGCCGATGAGCGATAAAGCGGCTTGCGGCGCGCGTAAGCCATCCGTCGCGACCAAGAGCCAGTGTGCGTCGCACGCGAACACGCCAGCCCATCCGTGGCCCAGGGGGTCTAAAGCGCCCCCGCCAATGATGAGGGGTGCTGCGCTGTCGCGCGCCTCAGCCGCCGCCAATATCTTAAATTAGGACCATCGCGTGGGCCCGTTTTAAGGTGCAAGGACAGCGGGCTAGGCCCCCGCGGCAAGGGCCAAAGCCCGTTGCAGGGCGGGGTCGGCGCCCATGGCGATATCGGCTGCGCGATCGCGAATCTCAATATCGGGAATAACGCCTTGGTCTGGCTGCGGTTCGGTGGGGAACCGCCCGACCATGGGCAGATCAAACTCAATCCCCGAAACGGGCAATGTGGTGAAGAAGAAACCGTCGCCATTAATGCCGCGCCGATTGCCGCCGGTTGGTTCGCCCACCAAGGTCATGCGGCCGGTCGCCTGCGCGATGCGGGCAAATTCGAAACCGGCGGAACTGTTGGTCGGGCTCGTCAGCAGGACGGCCGGCAGATCGAGCGCGACGCCGCGCGGTTCGATCCGGTTCACCTGTTTGTCAGCGGGGAGGGCGTAAAAGCCCCGCCCGATAGCCGTCGCATCTTCGCCAATGCTGTAGAAACTAGGGTCCCATGTGCGCACGTGGTTGCGCAGGCTCTGTGGGAATGTGCGAAAACGAACGAGTCTACGCGTGGTTGGAAGGGTGACCGGCTCCTTGATCAAGCGTGACAAGATCAGCATGCCCACAAGCGGGTCGCCGCCTTCATTGGCGCGGTTGTCAATCACAAGCCCGCGCAGATCCGCCAGCTCATCCAAGCGAGCATCGAGCCACGCGCGCCACCCCCAATCTGTGTTGAAGGTCGCCCAACTGGGCATGGTTAGCACGCCCACGCCGTCGCGCACCTCAAACCGCCACAGCGGATCAGAACGCCCGCGGGCCCCGATCGCGGCGTCGCGCATGGCCCTTCGGCCCGCAAGATCCAGCGCTGGGGCTGTGAGCGTCACGGCCTGTCCGGCGGGCGTGACCGCTTCGAGGCGGTGTTCACCGCCAGCCGGCGCGCCAAAGACAAGTCCGTAAAAGACGTCGAAGTATTCGATGCGGCTACGGTGCTGGACTTCCAGAAGCGCTTTGCGTTTGCCGGGCGCGGCGCCGTCTGCGCGTGTGTAGGGCGATAACGCTGACAAGATGTCCTGTGGCGTCACCCCGTTTATGCGCGTGAGAATGGAGCCGCGTGGCAACGCCACGCTCTCGTGCGCCTGGGTCACCACCATGTCGGAGCCAAGCCAGCGGAAGGCAAAGGGCAAACGGTTCGGCCGGTCAAACAGCTCATTTTGTACCGCTTGAGACTGATTGAAGACATTCGCGTAGGTATGGCCGCACTTCAGTTTGGCCAGAAAGCGCGACAGCGCCAGGTAGCGCTGCTCGAGCAAAGGGGAGGCCGCATATTCGGTTGTGAAATGGTCAAAGGCCGCGCCAAGCGCGGCCGGGTTCATATAGCGCAGCGCGCCTGGGTGAATCTCCAGGGCTTGGCGCAACACATCATAGTCGGCGTCCAAACGATCTGAGCCGTCTTGTGCGGTCATGCGCGGGCCAGCCACCGCCGCTGCTGTGAGCCCTGCCGCCCATTGTAAGCTATGGCGGCGTGTCAGAGTCTTCATAATCGCGCCCTCATCCGTTCAGCGTTACACGCCCGCATGGCGCCCCACAGCGGCGTCATGGGATCTTCACAAGCATCAGCGGGCCGGTCCCGGTTGGCCGATCCAGTCCCCGCGGGCTTCAGCGACCTCAATCGGCGGACTGCGACCGCTCCCGATCAAGCGCGTCGATGACCGCCGCGCGAAAGCGGGCCTGACCGGCGAACTCACCATCGCGACGGCCCAGGGCGCTGCGCCAACTGCTGTTGGAGGCGATCACTAAGCGCCGGTTGGGGTCGATGAAGATGGCCTGGCCAAAGATGCCGCGGGCGGCGAACGAGCCGTCATCCGCGGTCCACCATTGATAGCCATATCCCGCGCCCTCAGCGCCATAGCGCACGCGCGTGGTCGTCGCGTTGGCGATCCAAGTGTCCGGGACAATCGGTTCGCCATCGATCACGGCGCCATCCAAAATGAACTGCCCAAAGCGGGCGAAGTCGCGCGCTGCGGCTTGGATGCAGCAGCCGCTGATCTCCGTCCCATCACTGTTGAGCAGCCACGAGGCGTCCTGTTGCATGCCGTAAGGGCGCCAAATCGTCTGTGCAAGATAGTCCACCAGCGTTTTGCCGGTCGCCTCGCGGACCAACACGCCGATCATGTTGGTTTCGCCGGTGGAATAGTTCCACACCGTCCCAGGCGGATGGGCCCTTGGCAGCCGCCGCATGTAACTGACGAGGTTGGACCCGCCATCATCGGCAACATGCGTGTTGAACTGGGCGACGTCTGAGGTGGGATCCTCATAGTCTTCATTCCAGGCGACGCCGGATGTCATGGTCAGCAGCTGCGCTATAGACACATCATCATAGGCGGAGCCCTTCAGCCCCTCGATATAATCCGTCACCGGAGCGTCAAGGCTCGCAATGTGTCCGTCGCGGATCGCCGCGCCCACGAGGGTGGATGTGATGGACTTCGCGACGGAAAAGCTGGTCCAACGCCGATCGTCGGAAAATCCCAGGCCGTACGCTTCCAGCCGAATGGCGCCGTCATGCACGACAATGACCGACGCGACACGGTTGTCTTCGACGTACGCCGCGACATCGATATCAAGCGCAAGCGGCGGGCCTTGTTCAAAGGGACGCACGGGGGCGGCCGTTTTGATCGGGCGCGATTGAATGAGGATCGGCACGCGGTCCATCATGCGGAAGGCCGCATCGCGTTGCGCCACGTTCCAACTGAGCACCGCTGCATCGGTCGGCGGGTTGGCGAGCAGGCGCCGCCAGTCCGCGCCGATCGCCCACCATGCCGCGCCGACGATCACGGCCAGGGCGCCAAGCGTCCATCCGAGTGTTCTCATACGTCGCCTCCCCTCCGCTATGGCAGTATTGCCGCGCTGGCCAAGGGCGCCAAGTCATGCGCGGGGACGATATCGCGCGATTGCGCCATGCGCGCCCCCGCTTGGCGGCTTCGCGAGGAGGGCGGTTTCGTTTGTCGCCCTATCGCCCAGCGTGAGACGAAGCGCGCCCGTTGACAGCCGCGGCAGGGCGCGCCAAGCAGCCCTGGGGGCGTTAGGGACGTGTGATGACGCTGCAAACCAAAACGATCTCGCCGGTGACAGCGGTTATCGGCAGCGCCCTGGGCGCTCTTCTGGTTGTCATCGGGCTCGCCATTGCGTGGTCGCCGATTCCCTTTGGCGTCATTCTTTTGGCGACCGGATTAACGCTTTTGGTTTGGGCGAATCCGTGGGTGCGGCAGGGGGTGCGCGCCTTGCGGACGCGGTCCGCCAAGGTCAACGCCGCCCTGACATCGATCCAAAATCAGGCGCCAGGTCCTATCCGCCGCACATTGGAGCGGACCGACCCGATGGCCGCTTCGGCGACGCCGGATGCGCCCGCCCCGCGCGCCGCGGATTAGCGCGACGATGAGGCCCGTCTTTCGTCGCGCCGCGTTGGACTATTCGTGCAACCAGACAGTCCAGCCCAAAGTGACGTCCTGAGCCGCGTTCGGCACGGCGGCGCCGGCGTGCCTGGCTGGGGCGTGCTGGATCTGGGCGCCGTATGGCTGGACGCGGCGGGCGTCATCGTGTGCGCATCAGCCCATACGGCGGGCCAACACCACCCCCGCCGCCATCAAGAGCAGTCCCAGCGTGCGTTGTGGCGTCAGGGTGCTCTGCGGAGCGCCGAACAGGCCGAAATGGTCGATCGCTGCGGCAGCCACGAGTTGGCCCAACAGCACCAGCATCACGGCGTCGCCCACGCCGAGACGGGGCGCGGCCCATGTGATGGACAACACGTAAAACGCCACGAAGACGCCGCCAATGAAGTATGGCGGCGGCGTGCCCACCAGGGCGGCGCGCGGCGGCGGTCCAACCCAGGCTAGCGCCGCACCGGTGATGGCCAACCCGCAGGCGAACAGGATGAACGCCGCTGCCACCGGATTTCCGAGGCGCGCGCCAAGACCGCTATTGAGCGCCGCCATGATGGGAATGCCCGCTCCTGCAGCCAGCATTAACGCCGTAAGGCCGAGCGGCGCGTGCGTCATGGCGTCGCCCGCCTTTGGGTGACGGTGCGCCCGCCAATGCCCCAATCGTCAGTCTCCACAGTGTCGATGATGACAATCGTCGTCTCTGGATTCTTCCCCAATTCCCTCTGCAGCAGAGCCGTAATTTCGCGGATGAGGATCGTTTTCTTGTCGCGCGTCAAACCCTCGGGGGTCACTTTCACATTGACATAGGGCATCGGTGTCTCCGGCCTTTTCGGGGGGCGGCAAAAGCGGCGCGGCAGGTACAGCCGTGTGGACGACTAAAACCGCGACCTTCAGGTGATCATCGTGTTCCCATCATCGGGGCGAGGCGCGTGGATCACAAGCGTTCCCGCTCCCGCGCCATAAAGACGGGGCCTGGCGGTAATCAGCGTCGTCGCTGCGTATCCGCTCAGCCCGTACGCCGTTCCTGTCTTCGGCTGAACGTGCTGTGGCGTTCGCCGCAAGGCCTAAGCCTTGGCCTGGACGAACTGCGAGCGATGTCGTGGCGCCTATGCGCCGTAGCTGAGTGTATCGCCGCCTTGGAACCATGATGTGCTGGATGGGTCCTGGCGTGATTTGGTGTTTGAGGCGGGAACGCCTGTCGGCCTTCATGGTTGACGGCGCGCTGGCGCGTCGCGTATCGCTCGCGGCTCGGTGCGGGTATAGCACAATGGTAGTGCAGCAGCCTTCCAAGCTGAGGATGTCGGTTCGATTCCGTCTACCCGCTCCAGCGCCTGATGAAGAACCATCACGCCGCGTGGCCATCAAGAGGTACAAGGCGCGGCCCCGGGTTTCCTGACAGGCCTCTCGCCGGTGTTGTGCTGAAAGCGCCTCACCGGCTGTGCGAGACTAATATTCCCATTGATAGGGCTCCACGGACTCGATGCTGATGGTGTAGGCCGCATCGGCCAGATCGCTGGTGGCGGTTTGGGTGCGGATGACACCCTGTAGCCAGATCGCTTCATACAGTCCCGGCAGTTGGACGGTGTCGCCCTCCTGGGCGGCGGCGGCGAAGACGGTCTGATTGGGCGGCGGCGGCGGGGCGTGGAGGCAGGCGCCGGCATAGGGCACCAGGAGAAACTCGCTCACCACGCCGCCGGGGCGAAAGTCGAACGGCACGGCATAGCCAGGGATGCGCACACGCAGGCCGTCCAGGTCTTCCACCACATTGAAGGTGCCGATTTGCGGGCCCATCACGTCTTCGGCGGAGCCTTCGGGCACGGGGTTGGTGAACAGCTCCTCCATATACTCTTCATAGAGCGCCGCGATGATTTCGTCCTCGCCATCGGGCCACAGATCATTCCAGGACAAAAGCTGCACATCCTCCGCCTGCGCGACGGGGGTGAGCAGCGTCAGCGCCAGCAGGGCGGCCAACAGCCAGAGGCTTAGGGGCCCGGGCGTGCATGGCGTCGTCATCGGGGCGGCGGGGTCATAGGCGCAGGGTCAATCCATCATTCACGGCGTTGCGGGTGGCCCGCCATGCTGGCGCTACGGCCAGGAGCGCGGCGGCGGCGGTCACGCCAATGATGACCGCCCCATCCCTCCAGCTGGGCGGGGCCGCGGGCAGGGTCAAGCCGACTCGCGCCTCCGTGATCGGACCGAGCAAGGCGACGCCGACCTGAACCAGAGCCGCGCCCAGCACCGCGCCGACAAAGGCGAGCAGCTTCGCTTCGCTGATCAGCAGGGCGAAGATGTGGAAGGGGCGTGCACCAATGGCGCGCAGCACCGCCATTTCGCGCCGCCGCTCATTCAGGCTGCTGAGGAGGATGGTCATGATGCTGACCAGGCCGACCACGACAACGAACAGCGAGACAATGGACAGCGCCCGCTCCGCCGCGCCGACGACGCTCCACAATTGTGAAAGCGCCGCGCCGGGAATCACGGCTTGCAGCGGCTCCTGGCGATAGGTGTTGACCGCGCGCTGCAGCCGCAGGGCGTCAATGCGGTTCTCCAGCCCCACCAGAAAGGCGGTGATTTGCTGGGGCGTCAGATCCATCTCACGCACTTGCTCGGCGGTGATGATGCGCGCCAGCGGCGTCTGCGCGCCGCCGCGCCAGCCGACATGGGCTGCTTCAATGCCCTCTAGGCTCACATGGATGGTGCGGTCCACCGGCGTGCCGGTGGGCGCGAGGATTCCAACCACGCGGAACGGCGTGTTCTCGTGTTTGACGAAGCCCACAGCGCCAATGCCATGGGCGATGACGAATTCACGCTCGAGATCATATCCCAGTTCACGTGCGACACTGGCGCCGAGCACCGCGTCGAAGATGTCGTCGAACACCACACCGTCCGCAAAACGGAGGCTGCGCCCCCCGGCATATTCATAGCGCTCGAAATAGGCGGTCGTGGTGCCCAGCACGCGAAAGCCGCGATGGGAATCGCCCAGCGACAGCGGCACCGTCCACGCCACGGCGCGATGGTCGGCGATGTCCTGATAGCTCTCCCAGGTGATGTTGTTGGTGGGCGCGCCCAGGCGAAACACCGAATAGAGGATGAGATTGATGTCGCCGGTGCGCGCGCCGATGATGAGATCCGTCCCAGAAATCGTGTTCTCAAAGCTGGCGCGGGCGGCGTGGCGCAGCTTCTCCACGCCGAGAAACAGCGTCACCGCCACGGCGATGGCGATGATGGCCAGCACGGCGGCGCCCGCGCGATTGGCCAGGCTGCGCCAGGACAAATGCAGAATGAGGCCGGGATTCATGGCGCGTCTCCGGCGCTGCCTGTGTTTTCGGCCGGCGACGGCTGGGATGCCGAGGCCGCGCGATTGAGCGTGCGCAAATCCAGCTGCTGATGAAAATGGCCGGCCAGGGACGCGTCATGGCTGACAAACACGAGCGTCGCGCCGGCGTCCTCGCACTCCTCAATCAGCAATTTCAAGAACGCATCGCGGGTTTCGCCATCGAGGGCGGAGGTGGGCTCATCGGCCAGAATGAGCTTGGGCGCGCCGATCAGCGCCCGCGCGGCGGCCACGCGTTGTTGCTGGCCGACGCTGAGGGCGCGGGCGGGTTCTTGATTCACCTGTGCTGGTAAGCCCAGGCGCGCGAGCAGGCGTGTCGCCTCAGCCTCTACACTGCCGCTTTTTGCAACCGCGGCGCGGGCCCGCGCCGCGGAAAAGCGACAGGGCAGCACCACATTCGACAGCACCGGCAGGAAGGGCAGGAGATTAAACATCTGAAACACAACGCCGACATGCTGCGCCCGGAAAGCGTCGCGTTGGGGCCCCGACAGGCCGGTCAGCTCTTGATCCAACACCGTGACGGAGCCTGCCGACGCGCTGAGCACGCCGGCCAGAAGGCCCAGCAGGGTGCTTTTGCCCGAGCCGCTGGGCCCTTGCAGAAACACGCGCGCCCCGGCCTCCACGGTGAAGGCCGGCACGTCCAGTACGGTCGCCCCGCCCGGCCAGCGGAACTCCAGCTCATGCAGCGCAATGGCCGCCATGGGTGTCGCTCACGGGTTGGCGTGGACGGGCAGGATCGTCACCGGGTTAACGCAGGGCGAAGCGCCGCGCATCGGGGCGCAGCACCGCGGCCGTTTGCCGGGCCTCATCAAGGTATGTGGCGTCGATCATAGTCAGGCTCTCATAGCGATCGAACAGTGACACCTCCAGCCAGCCCAGGCGTGCGCCGTCTGCGCAGCTGTAGCTATAGCGCACGCGTACATCCCGATGCTCGCCCGCGCTGTGGCTCCCATGATCATGGCTATGACCGTGGTCGTGATCGTGATCATGGCTATGACCGTGCCCGTGGTCATGACTGTGCCCGTGATCGTGATCATGGCCGTCATCAGGTCCGATATACCGATGGTCGCGATCACCGCCTTCATCACCGGCGTCTTTGCGGCGGCCCGGCGGTGGGGCCCCGACGCCGATTTCCTGGTGATCGCCGAACATATCCTCAGGCTCAGGCCCCACAATGCCGGCGTCGGCCTCCGTCAGGGCGCAGCCGGCCCGTGGATCCAGCCGTATCGCCGCGCCGTCGCCGCGCAGGGTGGTCAGCGCGCGCTTGGCGGCGGCCTGTTCCAACGCGGTTTCCGGCAAATGCTCAAAGCCGATGATATCGGCTGCGGGGGCGGTGATCTCCACCACCAGCGCGTCGCCATCCCTCGCCGCGGACAAGCTGGCATGTCCGTGCACGTGGGCGCCGGCTTCGCGTTCGATCGATTGGGCGAAGGATGCGGGCGCCGCGCCCGTCACCGTGATCAGTGTCGCGCTTGCGAGGAGCGCCGCCATATTCGCTTTCATGGGTTTGTCCTGTGCTGGCCAACCAACCCCTGCAGGTGTATCCCTTCCTGGCGTCTGGGGTTCTGTCAACGAAATCCGCTGAGCCGCGCGCAGCTCTTGCAGTCACTATGGAGGCCGCGGCGTGCCCGCACCTGGCCGCATGTGTTGATGCGACGTGATACCATTTTGTGAGGCGTCCATGGATGCTCTGCGCCCAGCCATCCTGGTGAGCCTCATCGCGGCGAGCGTCACGACGCTGGGGCTGGTGGGCGTGTTGCTCGCCAGCAGATGGACGCAGGCGCGGCTTGGGCTGTTCGCGGCTTTCGCTGCAGGGGCGTTAGTGACGGCGGCGCTTTTGCACTTGATGCCTGAGGCGCTGAGCCTGAGCCGCCATGGGCCTGTCTTGATTTTGTGCGGGTTTGCGGGCGGTTTTCTCCTCAATCGCGGCGTGTTTGTGCTGGCGGAGCGGCGTGGCGTGGGCGCTTTGGCGGCGGGGCTGACGCCGGCCCTGGGCATTGGGTTCCATTCCCTCGTGGATGGGGCGGCCTACGCGATCACCTTCTCGGTCAGTTTTGAGACGGGCCTGCTGACCGCGATCGGGCTTGTTCTGCATGAAGCGCCGGAGGGGGTGATTGTGTTCGCCCTGCTGCGCGGCGCTGGGTTTTCGGTGCGCGACAGCTTCATCATCGCCTTTTTCGCCGCCGCCTGCACAACGCCGTTCGGCGCGGCTGTGGCCTATCCCTTCCTCGCCGCGTTGGATCCTGCCGTTTTGGGGGATGTGTTTGCAGTGGCGGCGGGCGTGTTGCTGTATGTGGGGGCGGGGCATTTGCTGCCGCATGTGGAGCGCGATCGCAGCTGGGGCGTTTTGCCGGCCGCCGCGGCCGGGGCGCTCGCGGCGTTCATCGCGGAGATGACCCATGATCATAGCGATCATGGGCATGGGCACGGAGCGCATAGGCATGGCGCGCACGAGCATGACCACGACCATCATGACCACGCCCACGGCCCGGACTTCCGCGATCATGCCCCGCAGGACCCTGACCACAACGGTGAAGAGGCGAGCGAGGCGCCGCCGGATCATCATGACCACGGGGATGACGACCATGAACCTGACCATACCCACCCGTAGAGCGGGCGAGGCTGGGATCGGCCATGGGGGCGCCTGAACCGGAGCCGCTCATCGGCGCCCTTGAAGGCGGCGGCACCAAATTTCAGTGCGCGGTGGCCGATCTGCGCGGCGTCATTCGGGCGCAGCAGCGCATCGCCACGCGCGCGCCGCAGGACACTTTGAGGGATGTGATTGCATTTTTTCGTGCGCATGGCGGCGTCACCCGCCTTGGGGTGGGGTGTTTCGGGCCTTTGGATCTCAATCCCCAAAGCCCAGGCTTTGGCGTCATCACCAGCGCCGCCAAGCCGGGATGGGTGAACGCGCCGCTTTTGGAGGCGCTGGAACGCGGGGTGGGCGTGCCGGTGTTGCTGCTGACGGATGTGCAGGCGGCGGCGTTGGGGGAGCGTTGGGTCGGCGCGGCGCAGGATGTCGACCGCTTTGTCTATGTGACCGTGGGCACTGGCATTGGCTGCGCGGTCTCGTCACGGGCGGATCTCTTGAGTGATGGCGTCCATGCCGAATATGGCCACATCCTTCCGGCCCGCGCGCCGGGCGATGCGTTTGCCGGCGTGTGTCCGTATCATGGCGCATGTTTGGAGGGGCTGGCGAGCGGTCCGGCCATAGCCGCGCGCACGGGGATGGCGGGCGACACGCTGAGCGATGATCACCCGGTGTTTGCGACCATCGCGCATTATCTGGCGCAACTCAGCATGATTGTGAGCCTCGCCGCGGCGCCCGAGCGCATTGTGTTTGGCGGCGGCGTCGGCGGTCGGCCGGCGTTGATGGACCAAACGCGCCCGCTTTATACCCAGCTCATGAACGGCTTTGCGGCGCCGGAGGCGGCGCAGCACGCGCTGGAGCGTTTTATTCAGGTGAGCGCGGCGCAGCCTGCTTCCGCGGGCCTGATGGGGGCGATCCGCATGGCGTTGGAAGGCGTCGGCTATGGCCGTCAGGCGGTGGCGCCGCTGGCTTCGGCCTAGATCCCCTGGCGGCTCCCATGCCGCCGGGGGCGCTGCGTCTTATGTTGCGCTGTCGCCGGTGAGGGCGAGGAACACATCCTCCAAATCCGGCTCTTCTGTGCGCAAATCGGAAATGGCCAGGCCCGCCGCGCTCACCCGCTGCAGCAGGGCGCCCACCGGGTCGATATCGGGATTGTAGGTGATGGCCAGCGCCCCATCGGGCCGCAGCTGGACTTTGAGGTCCGCCAAATCGGCCGGCGGCGCCGGGAGCGGATCACAGGGTTGGATCACCAGCGTTTTGTGGCGCAAACGCCGCAGCAGGGTGGCTGTGGGCTCGCAGGCGCGCACTTCGCCCTGATCGATGATGGCGATCTGATCGCACAGTTCCTGCGCTTCTTCGAGATAGTGCGTCGTCAGTACGATGGTGACGCCGCGAGCGTTCAGCGCGCCGACATAGTCCCACAATTGCTTGCGCAATTGGATGTCCACGCCCGCGGTGGGCTCATCCAGCACCAGGACAGGCGGATCGTGCACCATGGCCTTGCCCACCAGCAGCCTGCGCTTCATGCCGCCGGACAGGCTGCGCGCATAGGCGTCCTTTTTGTCCGCAAGGCCGAGGGCCTCCAAGATTTCATCGGTGCGCCGCTCGGCTTTGGGCACCCCGTAGAAACCGGCCATCAGGTCCAGCATCTCCCCCGGTGTGAAAAAGGGATCCAGATTGATTTCCTGCGGCACGACGCCGATGGCGGCGCGTGCGCGGCGCGGCTCTGCATCAATGTCGAAGCCCCAGATAGCGGCGTGGCCCGCGGTCTTGGTCACAAGGCCGGCCAGGATGTTGATCAACGTTGATTTGCCGGCGCCATTGGGACCTAGAAGGCCAAAAATCGCCCCGCGCGGGATATCGAGATCGATACCTTTCAGCGCTTCCTTGGGGGCGGTGCGTTTGGTTCCGCGGTAGGTTTTGCGCAAGCCGCGTATGGCGATGGCGGCGTCGCCCGCCGTGGACGTCGCGGGCGCGGCGGGCGCGTCGGCTGTCGGATTGGGACGGGCCGGCAGGCGGTCGGCGATCAGATCGGTCATCGGCCAAGTCCTTGCGCGGGCGACGTGGTGGTTGGTGGCGCGGTGCGGTGGCGCACCCGCGCCTTATCGCGTGTGTGAATTGACGGCTTCCTCATCGGTCCATAGGTATAATCGCATGGTCCGTCACACAACCGAGACCCATCATGGCCACTGACTTGAAGACCGCGGCTGCGCCCTCTGGCGAGACGCCGTACGATCCCGCCCGCGATTATGATCAGCCGCCTGAAGTGATTGTATCGCCCACACGGCGCGTGGCGTGCGATGGGGGCGGCGGGGCGTTGGGCCATCCGCTTGTCTATTACGATATGGGCGAGGCGGATTGTGTGGAGTGCGCCTATTGCGACCGCCGCTTCGTGCTGAAGGGCTCGCCATTGGATCCCACCGCCGAGCGCTGAGGCAAACACCGCGCGAGCCGCCGCCGCGACGGGCGGGAGGCTGCACCTACGCGCGGATCCCCACGCGCTGCGTGTGCTATTGCAGCTGAAACTGCATGGGGATTTCCAGCCGCTCATTCACCGCAGACGTGCCGTCGCTCAGCGTCGGCTGCACCACATAATTGCGCGCGATTTCCAAGGCGGCGTCGCCAAAGCCATAGCCACGCGGCCGCTCACTTTGCACATCGCACCGCAGCGCGCCGATTTCATCCACCACGCAATCGAGCAACACGACGCCGTCGATATTGTTGCGCAGGGCGCGCAGGGGGAAGGCCGCGGCGAAGTCTGCCGCTGTGGGCCGCGCGAGCCAGACGATTTCGCCCGGTGCGGCCGCGGCCGTGCGCCGCTGGGGCTGTCCCGCGGTGGGGCGCGGCGTGGGCGAAAAGGGCTGCGCCGCGGGTGATGTCGCCGCTGCTGGCCCGGTTTGGCCCGGCGTAGCGTCGAAGGGCGCCGGGCTCACAATGCTGGCCGCCGCGCTGTCACTGGGCGGGATTTCGACGATGTGCAAGCCGCGATAATAGGCCGCTTCGCTGTTTTGCAGCGCCGGGTAAAGCGACGCTTCGACTACGCGCACGGCCGCCGACAGGACCAGCGGGTTGACGCCGGCCGCAATGGCGGCGGGCGCGGGGCTCACATCTTGGGCGAGGCCGGCGGGGCTCACCGTCAGCTCCACGGGTACGCGCACGCCCGGCGGAGCGATCCACACGCCGGCGGGCGCTTGGGCCGCCGGCCCGTCTAAGGGGTAAATCAGCACGGGGTTGTCCAGGCTGAGCACCGTCCTTTGCGTCGGGTTCGCCGCGGCTGCGGGCGGGGCGGTGTCAAACTCGGCCGTGGCGGCGAACGCGGCAAGATCCTGTTCGCTCGCGGCGGCGGTCGGCTGAGGGTCGGGGGACACCGTTCGGTCCGGCGTGCGGCTCGTGGAGGCGGGCCCGGCGTCCACGCGGCTCACGGCGGGCAGGGGCGGGGCGCCGCGGTTGGACGAGGGCAGGTCCAAGGCCTCGCCGGTTTCGCTGATGCGCGGCGCTGGCTGGCTGACTTCGCTCAAGGCGGGGTTGACGGCGGTGCGCACGGGGCGTCCCGGCGCGGCCTCATAGGCGCGGCGGACGCCTTCGCTGACGCCGCTGCGTATCGCGAACAGCCGGGCGCTGTCCGCCGCCGCCGCTTCGGCGGTTTCCACATCTGACAAGGTTTCGACCGCGGCGCCGTTATCGCGGGCTGCGGGATCGAGACCGAATGTGGTGTTGGAGCGGATGGACGCGCGTTCGCCGAGCGGCGGGGCTGCGGCGGGGCCGTCGTTAAAGGCCATGGAGAGGATGAAGTAAGCCACCACCATGGTGGCCACCACGGCGCCGACAATACGCCAGACCGGCCGCTTCGGCCGTTGCTGCAGTTCGAGGGCGGCTGCGACCCTCTGCTCCCACTCATCGCTCACAGTATTTTCGCCTTATCGTTGTGTGCGATCCGTGGATCGTCACCACCGCCCCAACTCCTGTATACGACAGCGCCTGTGACATGACCACGTTGCGTCAAAGGGGGCGCTCGCCTGGCGTGCATGGGGGCGCCTCGCGCGATCCTCCACACCCGCCGGTTGGTGAGCAGGTCATGCAGGTGCGGCGCCAATGTGGCGATGCGCCTTAGCAAGGGAAGACGGGGGAGCGCGGTTTCGTCCATCCGCTGGCACATAGGGCTGCCCACAGAAGGGCTGCGTGATGGGCGGCGCTTGCTCCCGCGGGCCTTGCAGGCGAGGATTGCAGGCTGACTTCGTCGCCCCTCCGCCCCGGTTTTCCCGCCGCGCCAGTCCCAAGGAGCGCTCCCATGGCCCGCGAGACCCTCGCGCCTTCCGCTGACACGTCATCGGCGCTCGTCGATGGAGCGGCTGCCCCCGCCGCGACGCCGATCGGGCCTGGCGGCCGCCTCTATCTGGTGGATGGCTCGGGCTATATCTTCCGGGCCTATCATGCGCTGCCGCCTTTGACGCGTAAGTCCGACGGCGCGCCGGTCGGGGCGGTGTCGGGCTTTTGCAATATGCTGTTCAAGCTGCTGCGCGATGTGGAAGGCGACGCCGCGCCGACGCATCTGGCGGTGGTGTTTGATCATTCCGGCCGCTCCTTCCGCAATGATCTCTACACCGCCTACAAAGCCAACCGCCCGCCGCCGCCGGAGGATCTCGTCCCGCAATTTCCCTTGGTGCGGGAGGCGACGCGCGCGTTTGGCTGTCCGGCGGTGGAGATGGCCGGCTATGAGGCGGATGATCTTATCGCCACTTATGCCCGCCAGGCCGAGGAGGCGGGCGCGGAGGTGGTCATCATCTCCTCCGACAAGGATTTGATGCAGCTCGTCACGGACCGAGTCACGCTTTGGGACACCATGAAGGATGTCCGCTACGACCGCGACGGCGTCATCGGCAAATGGGGCGTGCCGCCGGAGCAGATGATCGCGCTGCAGGCGCTGACCGGCGACAGCGTGGATAATGTGCCCGGCGTGCCAGGTGTCGGGCCTAAAACGGCGGTGCAACTCTTAGAAGAGTTCGGCGATTTGGAGGGCGTGCTCGCCGGCGCCGAGGGGATGAAAAAGTCCAAGCGGCGGGAGAATCTCATCGCCCATGCCGAGGACGCCCGTCTGTCGAAAGTCCTGGTGACACTCAAGGCCGATGTGACGGTGGATGAGCCCCTCGACAGTTTCGCCGTCGCCCCGCCTGATGGCGAGACGCTGTTGGACTTCCTGAAATCCATGGAGTTCCGCACCCTCACGCGACGGGTGGAGGAGAGCCTGACGGGCAAGCCGGCTGCAGCCAGCGCCGCCCCGGCGGCGGATCAGAGTGTCGATCGCTCCCAATATGCCTGCGTGCAGAGCCTGGACGTGCTGCAAAACTGGATCGCGCGCGCGACGGCCGAGGGCGTCGTCGCGGTGGATTGCGAGACGAACGCTCTGGATTCAGCGGCCGCGGATTTGGTGGGCGTCTCCCTCGCGCTTGGCCCCAACGACGCGTGCTACATCCCGCTGGGCCATGTCGCTCCGGTCGATCCGAATGCGCCCCCGGCGGCGAAAGCCGAGCAAGGCGATCTGATGGCTGCGGACCTGGCTGAGGAGACGCCGCCTGCGCCGGAGCAAATCCCGCTGGAGGACGCGATCGCCGCACTGCGGCCGCTGTTTGAAGATCCGTCCGTCCTCAAGATTGGGCAGAATTTCAAATATGATCTGGCGGTGTTCCACCGCTATGGCCTGAACGTCGCGCCCTATGACGACACCATGCTGATTTCTTATGTGCAGGCGGCGGGCCTGCGCGGGCATGGCATGGATGAATTGTCCGAGCGGCTGCTCGATCATCGCTGCATCTCCTTCAAGGAGGTGGCCGGTACGGGCAAAAAACAGATCAGCTTCGACAAGGTCGCGCTTGGTCCGGCGACCGAATATGCGGCTGAAGACGCCGACATCACCTTGCGCCTGTGGCGGGTGCTGCGCCCGGAATTGGCGCAGGCCAAGAAGCTCACCGTCTATGAAACCCTCGAGCGCCCGATGCCAGCGGTGCTGGCGCGTATGGAATTGGCGGGCGTCAAAGTCGACGCCGATCGCTTGGCCGCACTCTCCTCCCGCTTTGCCCAGCGCATGGTTCAGTATGAGGAGGAGGCGCACGCCTTGGCCGGCCGGCCGTTTAATCTTGGCAGTCCGAAGCAAATCGGGGAGATTTTCTTTGGCGAGATGGGCCTGCCCGGCGGCAAAAAAACCAAGACGGGGGCCTGGAGCACCGACGCCAAAGTGCTCGATGAGTTGGCGGAGCAAGGCCATGAACTGCCCAAGATTCTGCTGAAATGGCGCCAAGTCTCGAAGCTGAAATCCACCTATGCGGACGCGTTGCGCGAGGCGATCAATCCGCAAACCGGGCGCGTGCACACCTCGTTTGCTTTGGCCGCGACCACCACGGGGCGGCTGTCGAGTTCCGATCCCAATCTGCAAAACATCCCGGTACGGACTGAAGAGGGCCGGGAGATCCGCGAAGCCTTCGTGCCGGAGGAGGGGCATGTGCTGCTGGCGGCCGATTATTCGCAGATTGAGCTGCGATTATTGGCCCATTACGCCGATATTGACGCCCTGAAAAACGCGTTTCGCGATGGCGTCGACATTCACGCCATGACGGCCTCGGAGATGTTCGGCGTGCCGGTGGAGGGCATGGACCCGATGGTGCGCCGCCAAGCCAAGGCGATCAATTTCGGGATTATCTACGGCATTTCCGCTTTTGGCCTCGCCAATCAACTCAATATCGGCCGCGATGAAGCGGGCGCTTATATCAAAGCGTATTATGAAAAATTCCCTGGTATCAAGGACTATATGGATCGGATGAAAGAGTTTTGTCGCACCTATGGCTATGTGGAGACGATTTTCGGACGTCGTGCGCATTTTCCGGAAATCAAAGCCAAGAATCCGGCGCAGCGGCAATTTGCGGAACGCCAAGCCATTAATGCACCGCTGCAGGGAAGCGCCGCCGATATTATTCGTCGCGCCATGATCCGGATGCCGAACGCTTTGGTGAAAGCTGACATTCAGGCCCGCATGCTGCTGCAGGTGCATGACGAGTTGGTGTTTGAAGTACCCAAAGATGAGCTGGAGGAAACGACTGCAGTGGTCACAAAAACCATGGCGGGCGCCTGCCGGCCTGTATTGGATTTGTCTGTTCCGCTCGAAGTGGAAGCGGGTGTTGGCGCCAATTGGGCCGCCGCGCATTAGGGCGCGTCTTGACGGATATCGGCTCCGCGGCGCGTATCGGCTCTCCGGCGCGGTTGCGCTTAAGCCGCCGCGGGGTTTTGCATCGCCTTCATCAAGCCGGACAAGACACGCGCCGCTTTTTGCGCTTCGGGCGCGTCGGAGGTCAGCACCTCACGCGCTTGGGGCGCGCTGAGTAAGCTGCGGATATGGGTTTTGGCGGTGTCTAGGACAGGCCCCTCAGGTAAAACGCCGTTGGCGGCTAAGCGGAGTAAAGCGGTGGCTTTGTCCACCGGTGACATGCCGCGCCGCAAAATCTTTGATAATACTTGGCCTTGATCTTCGGCCTCACAGCCCAGAGCCCCAAAAGCGCGGATGAGGGCCCGCGCATCGTCTTCACTAAAGCCGCCGGCGGCGACGCGGCGCTGCAATTCCGCCAGCGCGGCCAGGCGTTGCAGGATTGGCGCATCGCCGGCGATGAACGCGCTGCGCACCGGGTGTAGCTTCAACCGATCGCTGATAAAGGCGGCTAACGCGCTTTTGTTGCGGGGGCCGATCACATCGCGCTCAAGGGCGATGAGCGCCCGCAGCGCATTGTCCGGCGTGTCGGCGGCGTTGCCCATCTGGTCGAGGTTTTCCGCGCGCATGAGCCGGCCGGAACGCACGGTAAAGGCCTCGGTGATGTCGTCCAGCGACAGCACATCGCCGCTGGCGGTCATGAGTTGCTCGGCGATGCGCCGCGCCAAGCGCACTTCGGTCTCTAGGCTGTCGGCCTTTAGGCGACGCGGATCCTTCACCAACGCCAGGGTGCGGCGGCCAAGAGCAGCGCGGGCGCGGGCGAAGCGGCCTTCGCCCATGTGCCAGGCCAAGCGGGCGCCTACGGGCGAGAGGCGGTCCTGCGCGTCAGCCTCACCGCAGAACAGCGTCGCCAGCATCAGCGCCTCATCGCCGCGATCGCGCGGCCGTTCGGCGCACAGAACGGCGCGGGCGTCTTCGTTCTCGGCCAATTCCTCCATGAATTCGCAGATCACGTGTAACGCCCAGGGCATACGCTCGATCACATTCAGCGCTTCGTCGGCGAGGTCGAGAAGGCGTTCCAGCTTGCCGCGCCAGCCTTTGGCGCTGCGCAGACGCTCCACCACCGCCGCACGCAGCAGACGCTCACGATCGCCGCGATCGTCGAGGCGCGCGGCCAGGGCTCCCAGTTCGCCCGGCTTCAGCTTGGGAAACACCTTGGCGCGCGTTTCGCCGTAGAGTTGCTCCACCGCCGATTGGATCAGCGCGTTGACTTTTTTGACAATCTTCTGCACAGGCGCGGCGCTGGAGCTGGAGCGGGCGACGCAGAACTTTTGCACCGCGTGCTGCAGCTCGGTATCGGCGGCTTCCAGGCGTTCCACCAAATCGACGCGGTGCAGCAACTCCAGGACGATGACGCCTTGGCGCTGGAGCCAATCGCGCAAAACACGGGCGATGGTTTCGCGGGCGAGAGGGGAGGCCAAATCACTGGGGCCAGCGCAGGGCAGCGCGTCCTCTTCGGCGTCCTGCGGCGCTGTCTCAAAACGCTCGCCGCCCTGCTCAAACACCGTCATCGACCGGAAGGTGCGGGTCTGGGGATCATAGGTTTCGCGCGAGACGCGCGCCGATCCAGCTGGGTTCGCGGCGCAGGCCGCCTGGGCCTCTTTAATCGCCTCATCGCGGGTGGATTTGGCGCACGCCATGCGCCAGGCGTGCTTGCGCGAGGCTTTCACAAAGACTTCGAAATGGACTTGGGCGCGCGCCATGGCGGGTCTCGACGGAGCTACAGCGCCCGACAGTGTGGCGCCGGCGGCTTAAACCCGCATGAACCGAGCCGAGAGCGGCGCGTCAGGCTCCCATGGCGTCGCCATGGCGGCGTCGCGTCATCGCGGGCGCGACTGAGCCTGGCCCCATTGCTGATCGGTGGTGACGGCGCGGGCCGTCGCGCCGTGCGCCCGTTGAAACACCACGCGCGAGCGGAAGGTGCGGCTGCGCTCGTGGAACACTTCGCGCAACACGCGCACTGCGGCGCCGGGGGTGTCCGCCAGGACGTCTTGGGAGTATTTCAGCGCCTCATCGCGGTCGGATTTCACGCCGATCAAACGCCAATCGGTTTCGTCGGCATCCTTCAACATCACTTCATAATGGGTTTCGCGCTCCGCCATCGGGCCGACTCCCTTCGCCGCGGGTGGTGATCGCCGCAAAATATGGCCGATAGCCTTTAATGCCCCATGAAGTCGCCTCGTTTGGAGCGCAAGGGGGGCGAATGGCCCAGGGATGCCGCCTTGGCGCGACTCGCCTCACGGGGTAATCATTATGCTTTGTAGTGAGAGGAGTGCGCGCGTGACGACCATCGCTCTCGTGGATGATGACGAGAATATTTTGGCTTCGGTCTCCATGTTTTTGGAGAACGAGGGCTACCATGTGCGCACATACACCGACGGGGCGTCGGCGTTCGCCTCCTTGTCGGAAAGCCCGCCGGATCTGGCCATCCTCGACATCAAGATGCCGCGCATGGACGGGCTGGAGCTGCTGCGGCGCGTGCGCCAGACCTCCAATGTGCCGGTGATCTTCCTCACCTCCAAAGATGACGAGGTGGATGAGGTGGTGGGCCTTAATCTTGGTGCGGACGACTATATGACCAAGCCGTTCTCCCAGCGTCTGTTGGGCGAACGGATCAAGGCGATTTTGCGCCGTGCGCGGGCCGGCGCGCCCGGGGCCGAGGGTGAGGACGAGGCGTCCATCATCAAACGCGGGCGTTTGATTTTGGACCCCAACCGCCATGCCTGCACATGGGATGCGCAGCAGGTGCGTCTGACGGTGACGGAGTTCCTGATCCTTCAAGCGCTCGCCCAGCGGCCAGGCTTTGTGAAGAGCCGCGATCAACTCATGGATGCGGCCTATGATGACCAGGTCTATGTGGATGACCGCACCATCGACAGTCACATCAAGCGTTTGCGCAAGAAATTCCGGCTCGTGGACACGGAATTTGACGGGATAGAGACCCTGTATGGCGTTGGATATCGCTACAAGGATTCCTGATCGCACGGAGCGGTCGTCCCAGGGGGCGGCTCGATCGGCGGGCGAGACGCCACAAACCGGCGCCGCGCGGGGGCAGGGCGCCGATGTGGGGCTGACCCCATCTGCCGCGCCGGCCGATTCTCCCGCCAATGATACTAAACCCGATGCGCGGCCCGATAAGGGCGAGACGGGTGCGGACGAGCGTGGCCAACCGCGCCGTCGCGAGCTGCTGATCAATGTGTGGGGGCTGGCGCGCTCCCCACTGACGCGTTTGATTTTGTTGGCTAATTTCACCGGTCTGGCGATTTTGGGCGCGGCTATGCTCGTGCTCGGCGAAACGCGCGATGCCTTGGTGCTGGAGCGTATGCAGCTGCTGCAGACCCAAGGTGAAGTGATCCGCCAATTCGTGGCCGAGAACGCGTCGGACAAAACGCCGTATTTGGATCACGCCAAGGCGGCGCAGGTGTTGACCAAAATCCGGATTGATGAGCACACGCGGGTGCGCATCTTCGATGAGAACGGCGCCCAGATCGTCGGGGCCGACAGCCGCTTCATCCGCGATGCGGTCTGGGAGACAGCCCTCACCAATCCGCAGATTGGTATTTTAGAGCGCTTGGATCATGCGTGGCGGCGCGCGCCCTGGCGGCGCACCGCACCCATTGAGGCCCGCTCGCGGTCGGAACAGATTCGCCTGGTGCTGGGCGGGGCCCCGTCCAGCGTGGCGCAGCGGATCGGCGTACAAGGCGACCGCATCTTAGCGGTGGCGTTCCCGATCCAACGCGTCCAGGCCATTTTGGGCGTGGTGGTGGTGGAGACGGGGGATGTGGACGCCCTCATCGCCGCCGAGCGCCAGGCGTTGAGGCCCGTTCTTCTCGTGGCGGCTCTCGTCGCGATTTTGTCCTCGGCCTTGCTGGCGATTTGGATCGCCAACCCCGTGCGCCGCTTGGCTTTGTCCGCCCACCGGGTGCGGCGTGACGGGCCCAAGCGAGCGGCGATCCCAGCGCTCGCAAACCGGCGTGATGAAATCGGTGATCTGTCGCTAGCCTTGTCCGCCATGACGGCGGAGTTGTCCCAGCGCATCAATGATATTGAGCGGTTCGCGGCCGATGTGGCGCATGAACTGAAGAACCCGCTCACATCCATTCGTAGCGCCATCGAGACGCTGCCCGTGGCCCGTGATCGGCGCCAGTATGAGCAGTTGCTCAAAGTGATTCAGAACGACACCCAACGGATCGACCGTCTGATCACCGATATCGCGCGCGCGTCGCGGGTGGATGCGGAGTTGGCGCGCTCGCGCTCCTCGCACATTGATTTGGCGCGGCTGCTGCAGAATTTGGTCAGTATGTACCAAGCCGTGCGGCGCGAGGATGAGCCGGACGTGTTGTTTGAGGTGCCGGAGCGGCCGGGGCGTTATCGTGTCTTTGCGGCGGAAGATCCGCTGGGTCATGTGTTCCGCAATTTGATCGACAATGCGCGCACCTTTTGCCCGCCGGACGCGGCGGTGCGGGTGGGACTGCGCAGTGCGACGCATGAAGGCCGGCTCTATGCGGTGGCTTTTGTGGAGGATCGCGGCCCGGGCGTGCCGGCCGAAAATCTCGAACGGATTTTCGAGCGGTTTTACACCTCGCGGCCGCGCGGCGCGGCCTTTGGCTCCAACAGCGGCTTGGGTTTGGCTATCGCACGGCAAATTGTTGAAGCCCATGGCGGACGCATTTGGGCGGAGAATGTTCACGGCCGCCAGGATCAGATCCTCGGCGCTCGTTTTTCCGTGGCGTTGCCGATCGATCGCTGAGGGTCTCGCCGCTGTTCAGGGCGTTGACGGCGCGTCGCAAACGTGGCGCCGGCGCCGCGCCCAAGCGCTTGTGATCCTGGCGGGGACGATATCGCTTTTCCCCTCGGCGCGGAGCGGCTTACATAGCAAGTCCACGTTTTGCAACGCTGGACTTTGAGGCGCGGATGATCGGTTTGGTGGTGGTCACCCATGGACATTTGGCGGAGGAATTGATCGCCGCCACCGAGCATGTGGTCGGCCCGCAGGACCATGTGCGCGGCTTTTGCATTGGCCCCGATGATGATTTGGAGGCGCGCCGGCGTGAGATCCGTGACGGCGTCGAGGCGGTGGATAGCGGCGCCGGGGTCATCATCATCACGGACATGTTCGGCGGCACGCCCGCCAACATCGCCATATCTTTGCTGCAGCGTGATCGGGTTGAAGTGCTGGCGGGCGCCAATCTGCCCATGCTGATCACCTTGGCGGAGACCCGCCGCCAATCCGATTTGTCTGAGGCCGCTGAGGCGGGGCTCGCGGCGGGGCGCCGTTATATCACCGTGGCGAGCCGCGCCCTCAACGGGGAGCGCGTATGAGCGTCTCCCACACCGCTCAGGTGGTGATCCCGAATGTGAAGGGGCTGCACGCTCGCGCTGCGGCCAAATTCGTGGAGACCGCGCGGCGTTTTGACGCCGTTATCGCTGTGAGCCGCGAGTCGCTGACGGTGCGCGGCGACTCCATCATGGAGGTGCTGATGCTGGCGGCGGCCAAGGGCTCGGTGATCGAAATCGCGGCGGAGGGTCCGGAGGCGGAGCCGGCTTTGGCCGCGTTGACCGCGCTTGTGGAAGCGGGTTTCGGCGAGCCTTAGGCGCATGGCGCGGCCCGTGCGCCACACGCGAAGGCCGCCGGGACGTCGCCTTGGACGCCCCCCATGTGACGCGGCGTCATGGTGGACATAAAGACATCTTTATATGTGACTTGCTAAAGCGGGTCCCGGCGCCTACAAGGCCCCTATAAGCGCGCTGAGCATGGCGCGGCCCTTTTCCCACGCAGCAGGAGCGTCGCTCATGACCGTCGCCGACACCGCCCTTGATCACGCCGTAAAGGATCTCAGCCAGGCTGAGTTCGGCCGCAAGGAGATCGCCATCGCCGAAACCGAAATGCCCGGCTTGATGGCGGCGCGGGCCGAGTTCGGCGCCGCCCAACCGCTGAAGGGCGCGCGCATCGCGGGTTCGTTGCATATGACGATCCAAACGGCGGTGCTGATTCAGCCGCTTGAGGCCCTCGGCGCCGAGGTGCGCTGGGCGTCCTGCAACATTTACTCGACCCAGGATCATGCGGCGGCCGCCATTGCGGACAATGGCACGCCGGTGTTCGCGCATAAGGGCGAGACGCTGGACGAATATTGGGCCTTCGCCGATCGGATCTTCCAATGGCCGAATGGTGATTTCGCCAATCTGATCTTGGATGATGGCGGTGACGCGACCCTCTATCTCATTCTCGGGGAGAAGGCGGAGGCGGACCCCTCCCTGCTCGACAATCCGGGCAGTGAGGAAGAAATCGCGCTGTTCGCCCAAATCAAAAAGCGCATCGCCGAGACGCCGGGTTGGTTCGCCAAGGCGAAAGCCTCGATCACCGGCGTGTCCGAGGAAACCACGACCGGCGTGATGCGGCTCTATCAAATGGAGCAGCGCGGCGAGCTGCCGTTCCCCGCGATCAACGTCAACGACAGCGTGACCAAGTCGAAGTTCGACAACAAGTACGGCT
>CAZGCB010000008.1:0-44862 GCA_964524065.1 uncultured Caulobacterales bacterium
GATTATGCGCGTGAGGCGGCCGCCCAGCTCACGAAAGCGGGCCTGCGCGTCGAAACCGATCTGCGCAACGAGAAGATCAACTACAAGGTGCGCGAGCATTCCGCGGCCAAGGTGCCGGTGATCGCCGTCGTCGGCCGTCAGGAGGCGGAGGATCAAACCCTCGCTCTGCGGCGCTTTGGCGAGGGGCAAAAGCGCCAGGACGTCGTCGCGCTTGATGCGGCGGCGCGTCGGTTGGCGAAGGAAGCCTTGGCGCCGGATCTGGCGCGGGCCAAGTCGCGTCGCAAGCCGACCAAGAAACCGGCGACACCGGCGCCGGCGGGCTGAGCCCATGGCCGTCACCGGCCCGTCTGAACCGCCGCCCTCCGCATCGGTGCGGGGCGTTGCTGCGGCGCCATTCGCCGCAGCGGCCCCTGCGGGGCTGTTGGCGGCCGATGCGTGGCGGATGTGGTGTGTGCTGGCGGCCTGGGCCCTGTTGACGGTGATGATCCCGGCCGGCGGTTTGGGCGTGGCGCCGGCCCTCGGCCTTGTGGGCGCCGCGGTTCTGCTGGGCGAGGGGCTGACACGCATACACGGCGCGGCGCCCGACCTCCTGCAGCTTTCGGTCTGGGGGCGCACGCCTGCAGCTGTTTGGGGGCTGGCGGCGTTTGTCCTGTGGGCGATGGTGAGTTTCCTGTGGTCCCCCTTCGCACGCCCCGATGGTGCGATCAAACTGGCGCTCAGCCTGCCGCTCTATGGTGCTTTCCTTTGGGCCTGCGCCCAGCTTAGCCCGCTGGCGCGCGAGCCGGCGCGGCTGATGCTGGCCGTGATGATGCTGGGCGCGTGCGCGGTGTTCGCTTTTGAGATGCTCAGCGACGGCGCCTTGACGCGCGCCGGCGGGCGCGAGGGTCGGCCGCAGGGCGAGCTATGGCGCAATCTCGGCCATGGCGTCTCGACGGCGGTGGCGCTGTTTCCTGCTTTCGCCGCCATGGCGTGGACGCGGGGCGCGGCGGGGCGCGCTTTGGCGATCCTTGCCGGTGTGATCCTCGCGGCTGGGGGTGTGGTTTTCGGGCTGACGGTGAATGCGCTGGGTCTTGTGGCGGCGATCGCCGGCATGGCGCTCGCCGCCTGGCGCCCGCGGCGTGCTGTGATCGTCGCGGGCGGCGTCGCTATCGCCAGCATCGTGTTCGCGCCGGCCTTCGCCCTTCTTGCTGCAGCGCCGCAAAGCTGGAGCGAGGTGTTGCCGCTCTCGTGGCGACAGCGTTTGGAGATTTGGCGCGCCGCCGTCGGCTTTATTGGTGAAAAGCCGTTTTTCGGCCACGGTTTCGACGCAGCAAGAACGCGGGACGTCTATGAGGTGTTGGCGGGGAAGCGATTCGATCTCATGCCTTTGCATCCGCACAATGCGGGTTTGCACATTTGGTACGAGGCCGGAATCGTTGGAGTTACTCTTTTTACGTTATCGCTTGGCATGTTGGTGCGCCGTGTTGTTCAATCGTCATTGCTGCACCGCACCCAAGCGATGGCCATAGCGGGATCGTTCACGGGGTTTTCAGCGATGGCTGCTGTAAGCTACGGCGTCTGGCAGGAATGGTGGGTGGCGTCGGCGTTCGCTGCCGCTGGCGCGTGCCTGCTGGCGGGGGCCGACGCATCGGTGACGAGAAGCGAAGAGGGGCGGCGATGAGCCCGCATTTATCGCAAGTGGCGCGCGCACCGCGTCTCATCTCGGCCATCGCGGCGCGCCCGAGCGTCGCGGCCATCATCGTGTCCTGGCGCACGGGCCCGCTATTGCTGTCATGCATCGACGCCGCGTTATCGGCTGAGGACATTGATGAGGTGGTGCTCGTCGATAATGGCAATCCGCGCGAGATGCGCACGCGCCTGATCAACGCCGCGGCCGGACGCAAGGATTTTCGGATCATTTGGGGCCAGGGCAATGTGGGCTTTGCGCGCGGGTGCAATCTGGGCGCGGCCCAGGCCACCTCGGAGCGGTTGTTGTTCCTCAATCCCGACGCGGTGATTCGATCCGGCGATGCCTTAGAGATGGCGCTGACGGGCGAACGCCAGGCGCGCCCTTGGATTGTCGGCGCGCGCGTGGTGAGCGCGGATGGGACGGAGCAGCGCGGGGCGCGGCGCGGCCCGCTCACCATGTGGTCGGCCTTTGTGGAAATGGCGGGTCTGACGCGGCTCAGCGGGCTGCATGATTCGTTTCGCACCGTTCATTATGAGAAGGATCCGCTGCCAGAGGGCCCCGCGCCCGTGGCCGCCGTGTCGGGCGCTTGCATGATGATGCGCGCCGACGATTTCCGCGCCATGGACGGCTTTGACGAACGCTATTTCGTTCATGTGGAAGATGTGGATATATGCCGCCGGGCGCGCGAGGCTGGCGGCGATGTTGTGTTCACGCCCCACGCCAATGTGATGCATGAGGGGGCCACAAGTCCCGTAAGCTCCTGGCGCACGGGGTGGTATAAGGGCATTGGATTTGCGAAGTATTTCGCGAAATTCGCGCGCTGTGCCTTATCGCGTTCGGTGGCGTTGGCAATGGGACCATTGGTGATCGCCGCGGCTCTGTGCCATGGAACGCTACGATCAGCGGCATACCGCATCAAACAGCGAAAAACACACGCATAACGAGAATTGAAGGCGGTATCATTCTCCGATAGCCTTAACGCCTCATAAGCGATGCGAGGCTGTCATGCAAGATGATCAACAGGGTGCGGCGCGGCCGATTCGGGCGCTCCTGCGTGGTTTGGCGGCGTTAGAGGCGCTGAATGAAGGCGACGGCCTGTCCGTGACGGATGTGGCGCGGCACGTGAAGCTGCCGCGCACCACGGCCTATCGCATTCTCGAAACGCTGCGCGCAGGCGGTTATGTGGTGCGAGACGCCAATGATGAGCTGTTCCGCCCGACGGTTCGGGTGCGGCGCTTGGCGGGCGGATTGCCGAATGAGCCCTGGGTGGCGGAGTTCGCGACGCCCTTGCTCCGTCATCTGTGCAAAGACGTATTGTGGCCCATCATGCTCGATATGGTGCGGGGTGGACGTCTGCAATTGCGCATGGTCACCGACGACATCAGTCCGGTGGTTTTGAATCCGCATACGGCCGGCGGCGAATCGTCTCTCACCATGAGCGCTGCGGGCGTGATGCGTTTGGCTGCGGCCTCGGCGCAAGAACGGGAGCTTTTGCTCCGCATCGCCCGCTCCGAAGGGGCCAGCGAAGACGAATGCGCTTTCGCCGCCGCCGCGGCGCAGGAAGCCGAGCGCTGCGGCTATGCGTTGGATTTACGCGATATGGATGGGGAGGCAGCGGTGGCGGCGCCCATCTTTGATGGCGACAAACGGCTGCGCGCGGTGGTGTCCATGCGCTACATCAAATCGGCGCTGAAGCCGGAGGCCGTGGTGGCGGATTACCTGCCGCAGCTGCAAGCTTGTGCGGTGCGCATCGGCGCTGAAATCCCATTGAACGCCGATATCGGTCCCGCCATCGCGCCGGACCCGGCCAATGATCCGTATGAACGCGCCTTGCGCGCCATGTCGGGCGGCCACTGAGCCGCCACGGCGCACCGACCTAGCGTGTCAGCGTTCTGTGAAGCGCCATAGCGGTCGTGGCGGCGTTATGCCTGTGCAGGGCACGCCGCTACGGCGCGCCAGCGTCGGAGGCGTCCAGCACCGGTTGCGGTGCGGCGCGGTCATCGCGGGTCAGGGCGTCCTCGCCGCCGTTTTGCGATGCCGTATGCCGGCTCAGTTGCTGACGCGCTTGCTCAAGCACTTCAGGGGCGGCCGGGCGTGTTGTGCGGAAAATCAGCAGCTGCACGGCGTCGCCGCGGGAATAGTTGAGGCCGTCCACGACGCCGACCCGCACCGCTTCGGCGCCGAGGGCTTCCAGAGCGGCGAGAAACAACTCCTCTTGGGACGCATCGACCGTCGCTGCACGCGCGGGCCCCTCGGCGGCGATCAAGGCGGCCTCGACGGCGCCGGCGGCGAGCACGGTTTCAGTGTCGGTGAGGAAAACCAAGCTGGGTTCGTTATAGCCAGTCACCACGAGCGGCGGGTTGGCCACCGAGCTGCGCGCCGGATGCAGGCTAAGCGCCTGCAATTCTTGCGATAATGTGGCGCTGACGAACAAGCCCTCCTGGCGTGGGGCGGCCCATTGCAGCGCCGCGACGTGCCAGGCGAGCCCCGCCGCTAGGGCGAAGGCGAGGAGAGAATTCGGTGCGCGCAACAGCGCAAAGGGCGCAAACAGGATGGCCAGCAGTCCAACGGTCAGGCCCAGCCACGCCCAACCGGGCAACCCAGCCAAAGCGCCCATCACAATGTCCAGCGCGTCGGAAAACTGAGCGTCGCTGAGGCGGCGCAAATCCGCCGGGTCTGTCAGCGCCGCCACTACGGCGATGGCCAGCAAAAGCAGCACGCCCGCCAAGCTGAACAGCTGGACGGAAATCGCCATGGCGGCCGTGCGCCGATCGCCCAAGCGCTTCTCTTTCAGAGCGGCGAAAGCGGCGCCGGCCAGCAAGGCCAGCGCCGGGTAGAGCGGGAGCGTGTAGTGCACCAGCTTGGTGGGCAAAAACTCAAACACGAGCCAGGTGGGGAGGATCCACGCCGCTAAGAATCGCATCGCGTCCCGCTCGCGCGTCCACCCTGGGCTGGCGAGGGCCCGGGCGCCCTGCACAAGCCCGGGCAGCAAAAACAGCGTGGCCGGCCAAATCAGTATCGGCAGCAGCAAGGTATGCAAGCCGAAGGGGCCGCCATGGGTTTCGTGGGCGGACACCATTTTCGGGCCCAAATCCTTGCCCAACGCATCGCTGAAAAACGCCCCATCGGTGAGGAACCAAATGGCGATGAACCAGGGGGCGGCCAACAGCACGCCAACCAAGGGCCCATAGGCGGGCCAAATCAAACGTGTGGCCCAAAATGCGTGATGCCGTGCGATAAACGCCAAAAGCGGCGCCAGCGGCGCGATCACCAGGAGCGCCCATAGCGCGTTCTCCGCCAGTGGCGCGGCCCCATCCGTCGCCCCGAAGGCTCCGGCGGCCACGTCAATGAGGGCGGGGCCGTAGACAAACGCCGCCGCGCTAAGCCCGATGAAGGAGCCCGCCACAGCCAGCGTCACCAGCACGCCGCGCCATTGCTGGCGCCAATTGATGTCCATGAACAGCAGGGCGAACAGCGCCAAAAACGCCACCATGGGCGTCACGGGGCCTTTGATTAGAATGCCGACCGCAAGGGCGATCCAGAAGGTGAGAATGCTGCCCAGCCCGCCGCCGCGGTAAAAGGTCGCCAAGGCGGCCATCGCCGTCGTGGTGGCGGCCAAAAGTGCGGCGTCCGTCTTGGCGATGCCCGCCTCGACGCCCGCGACCACGCAAACCGCCAAGAGTGCGGCGCCGGCAAAGGCGCTGGTGCGATCCAGAAGCTTCAATCCAGCCACATAGGTGGCGATCACCGCGATGATGAGAGCCAGCACGGAGGGCAGGCGATACGCCCAAATGGCCCGCGCCTCCACATCGGAAAACGTGGACACCGCCACCGTCTGCAGCCAGTGGATCCCCACGGGTTTCTTGTTGCGCGGCCCGTCCTGGAAATTGATCCGAACGAAATCGCCGCTTTCCAGCATTTGCGCGGTGGCTTGAGCGTAGCGCGACTCATCGCGATCCAGCGGCGGCATAGTGAACACGCCGCACAGCCCAGCGATCAAGGCGAGCGCAATGAGAATCGCAACCGCTGGAAACCGGGCTGTCATACTGTGCACGTCCTCCCAGCCCTGATCGCCAGATTGCGGCGCTCTTGCCGAACGCACCAAAGCGACGGCTGCGGCGTTTGTCCGCGACGGTGTTGACCCGTCTGGCTCACCCCCGAGACGTCACGGCAGGGCGCGACGTCGTTCACTCATCCAAAAAGCGTGTCTATCGTGTGACGCTTTCACGAATGTGAGCGACCATTCTTTGTGTCCGTACACATCGCCATCCATGGACGATGGAGCCACCCCTCGACCCGCTTTCGCGGATGTACAGGACCCACGAAAGGCCCCGACGTCAATAACCTTCACCGTGCGCCGGCGCCGTTCGCAGCCTGGCGGCTGGACAAGGCGAGAAAAAAAGAGCAAGCCCGCTGCGTCAACCGCCCATGCATCGGGCGAGGATTGTGCTGACAGTGCGGAGCGGCAGCCCCATGGCCCCCAACGCCCCAGATAACGCCACGAGCCCATGGCAAGAGGCGGCGCCCGGTACTCACCCCGTGGGCCAAGTCCCTGATTTTTCGGTGGTGGTTCCCGTTTATAACGAAGAAGACAATGTGCAGTCGCTGGTGGAGGAGATCGCCGCCGCCATGCACGAGCGGCGCTACGAAATGATTTTCGTCGATGATGCGAGCCGCGATCGGACGCGCGACATCCTGAGCGGCTTGAAGGCCCGTCATCCGGGGCTGCGCGTCTTAAGCCACCGGGCCAATGCGGGCCAAAGCCGCGCCGTGCGCTCGGGCGTCCTGGCGGCGCGCGCGCCTTTGGTCGCGACGTTGGACGGGGATGGTCAGAACGACCCGGCGGACTTGCCCCGTTTGTTCGACAGCTTGGCGCAGAGCGCCGGGGCTTTGGCGATGGTGGGGGGCCGGCGCGCGAAACGCCAAGATAGCGCGTGGAAAAAATTCGGCTCCCGTTTCGCCAATGGGCTGCGCAAACGTCTGTTGAAGGACAAGGCCGACGATACCGGATGCGGGCTCAAGGCATTCCGGCGTGATGCATTCTTGCGCTTGCCCTATTTCGATCACATGCACCGCTTCTTGCCGGCTTTGATGCTGCGCGAGGGCTATGACATTGATTTTGAGGACGTGAACCACCGTCCGCGCCAGCACGGCTCGTCAAAATACACCAATTTGGGACGCTTGGCCGCCTCGCTGACCGACTTGATGGGCGTGATGTGGCTGAATTCGCGGGCGCGGCGGCCCGATGGGGTTGAGGAATTCTAACCGGACCGGTTCCGGGCTAGAGTGAATTCGGGCGCGAGGCGATCGCGCATTATTGGGGCGAAAGAAGGCGAGGGACGATGGTTTTCGGTGTTCCGGGCGGGCGCAGCGCGCCCAAACGCGGTCTGTTCAGCTACACGGGCTTTCCGCTGCTGATTATTCCCGTCATCATTTACAACGCGATTGCGTGGGGGAGTAATTTCTTCATGGGCGACGACACTGTCATGGTCGATGGCGTCGAGCGTTCCATGACGGTCGCGATTTGGTTCGCCAATGAGCTGTTCCGGGTGCCGATGCCCACGGGCGGCGTGTGGGTGATCAGTCCCGGCGACATTCTGTTGGCGTTCGCGATTTTCCTGCTGTTCTTGGAGATCATTAAGTCCACGAGCACGGCCAGCGACTCCATCATGAATCACGCCTTTTCGATGATCCTGTTCATCGTGTGCATTGTGGAGTTTTTGTTGTTCGCACCGTTTGCGACATCGGTGTTTTTCTTGCTGACCTTGATGAACCTGCTGGATGTGCTGGCTGGGTTCATGGTGACGATTGTCACCGCGCGGCGCGATATCGCGGTGGGTCAGGACTTTAGCTAAATCACGTACGGATGTCTTTGATGGGGCGGCGGCTGTGGCGTAGAGCCTGCGCCACCCCATAGGACCGCGCGGCGCGCCGCGCGGCCTCGGCTCCGCCGCGGGACATGCAGAGCGCACGGCGGGGATCGTCGGGCGGCGCGCTCCTGGCCCTGCGTTGCGCCATCGTGTCGTCGGGCGATGTCAGCGCCGTGCGCGCTCCGGGCGCGTGGGCGAGCGCCTCCACAAAAGCGGCGCTGTCTGAGGTGGATGGCCCCGCCGCGTCCACAGCCGTCACAGGAACCACCGCCTGCGCCGGGTTGGCTTTTGCCATTGCGCGCCGCCGGGCCAAAGCCGGCAATTGGATCAATCGCGTCAGTTTCATACTGAGGCTGAAGCAAATTCGACGCCGCAGGGCGCGCGATCTTGAAACTTTGTCAGCAGCTTTCTGCGATGGTCGCGCGTCAACTGGGCATCTGAGCGAACATGGCGGCCTCCATCCCCCTCGATCAACAGACGCCTGAACGGGCTTTCCGCGAGCTGAGTCTGCACACAGTCCTCAGCCTTTCCGGCGCCGTTTACTATGAGTGCGACCCCCAAACCGACGCCATGGCGTGGATGGACGGGCACGCCGCAATGGCTCTGCTGGATTTGGACGATGGCGATCGAATCGCCACCGGCCATGGGTACAATGCGCTTTTGCCGGACGCCTCGCGGTTGCGACGCGAACGCTTGCTGGCCGTTGGCGCGGGCGAGGGGGGCGTGATGCGGTTGGAGTACGCCGTGATCACCGGTGGCGGCGAAACGCTGTGGCTGGAGGAGCGCGCGGCGTGGATTGATGATGGCGCGCCTCGTCTGGTGGGTGCGCTGCGCAGCATTCAGCGCCAAAAGCGACGCGAGCGGGCGCTGGCCGCCTCGGCGGCGGAGGACGATCTCACCGGGCTGTTGACACGCCCGCGTTTGCGCGAAGCCATGGAGCAGGGCTTTGCGCGGGCGCTGCGCCGCGACGATCGTATGGCGTACGCCGCCCTCGCCATTGACGACTTATCGGCGATGAATCTGCGCTTCGGCTTTGACATCGCCGATCAGGTCATCGCCGAAATCGGCGGGCGATTGGCCGATGTGGTGGGTGGTTTCGACATCACGGGGCGCATTGCGGGCAACAAGTTCGGGATTATGCTGTCGGCCTGTTCGCCGGAACGGGCGGAGGGGGCGATCCGCCGCCTGATGCGCGCCGCGGCCCGTGATGAAGTCATGACGGCCATCGGTCCGGTGGAGGTGACGCTGTCGGCTGGCGGCGTGAGCTTTGATCCCGCCGGGGCCGATGGCCGCCGCATCATGATGCGCGCGGAAGCGGCCCTCGACATGGCGAAGCGGGCTGGGCCGGGATCGCTGGTCATTACCGATGATGAAAGCCCTAGCACCACGCCGCGCGCCAACCATGCCCAATTCGCCACGGCGATTATGCGGGCCCTGCGCGAAGATCGCATCGTTTTGGCCTACCAGCCCATTGTGGACGCGCGCAGCGGCGTGTTGGACCATCATGAGTGCTTAGCGCGGATGCGCGATGAAGACGGCGCGGTCGCGTCCACGGCCGCCTTTATTGAGGCCGCCGAAGCCACGGGCCTCGTGCGCCGCGTGGACACCCGCGTACTGGCGCGCGCGATGACGGCGCTGCAAACCTGGCCCGATCTGCGCGTATCGGTGAACGTCTCGGGCGCGACGGTGCGCAGCCGTGACGCCGCGGACGCTTACGTGGCCATGCTGGCCGACCTCGGGACGGGCGCACCGCGGCTCACCGTGGAGCTGACGGAAAGCTGCGTGGTGGAAGCCCATGAGCGGGTCAACAGCTTTGTGAAGGGTGTAAAAGCGGCCGGCGCCCGCTTTTCGGTGGATGATTTCGGGGCCGGTTACACCTCCTTCCGCCAGTTGCAATCGTTGGAGCCGGATGAGGTGAAAATCGACGGCGGCTTCGTGCAGGGCATCGCGCAGGACGCCCAAAAAGCCAGCTTCGTGGACGCCCTTGTGCGCTTGGCGCGCTCACTGGATGTGGATGTGGTGGCCGAATTTGTCTCCACGCCCGAGGAAGCCCGGGTGCTGCGCGATTTGGGCGTTGATCGGCTGCAGGGCAGCCTCACCGGCATGCCGGTGACCGCTGAGCCGGACCAGCCGCCGCGCGCAAGGCTCTGAGCGTCGCCGCTGCGCACGCCTCCAGCCGACATCCTAAGCCGACATCCCACGCACCGGTTCGCGACAAATCCAAAGGGCTGCCGGCCGCGACGTTCGGGCGTTTAACCCTGGACTTATTCCGTTTCCGGCTCGCTGCGGACGTGGCTGGGGCGGGCGCGCGTCTCGCCAGGATCCAACGCATCCAAGCGCGCCTTCATGGCCGTCAGCTCCGCGCGCATGGCCGCCACATCGGTGGACGACGTCTCCGCGCGGACGGCCTCGCCCGTCACGTCACCCTCGTCGTCGGCATTGCGGAAGGGCTGAAACATGCGCAGCGTCTGGGCGAAGAGCTCCATATTCTTGCGCGCCTGTTCTTGATAAGCCTTCATGGCGGCGCTGCTGCCCCACGCGTCCTTGAAGTGTTCCTGCATGTCTTCGCGTTGGCGCGCGAACATCTCCATGGACATTTCCAAATAGCTCGGCACCATAGTCTGCATGCTGTCGCCATAGAAACGAATCAAGCGCCGCAAAAACTGGATGGGCAGCAGGTTTTGTCCGCGGCTTTCCTGTTCAAAAATAATCTGCGTCAACACTGAGCGGGTGATGTCGTCACCGGACTTGGCGTCATACACGACGAAGTCCACGCCCTCTTTGACCATGTTGGACAGATCATCAAGCGTCACATAGGAGCTGGAGGCCGTGTTGTAGAGCCGACGGTTGGCATACTTTTTCACCACTACCGACGGCGTGTCGGGGGCGCTGGCGTCGGTGTTTTTTGCTTTATCGTCCATCGTCACCTCCAAGCGATCGCGCCGCCGCGCCACTTCCGGATGTTAGCGCGTGCAACGTAACAGGAAAACCAGGTCAACGGTCTAAACGAATGTCTGCCCGTCAGTCGTCAAGATTGGCTAGCCAAAATGAGGGCATCGGCGCATTTGTGTGTGTAATCATACCCCAAGCGTCCCCATCCCGCCGCGCTTTGTGCAGCGCACATCTGCAAGAGGTTTCCCATGGTCGATATCGTCATCACCGCCGCCGCCCGCACGCCCGTGGGCGCCTTTAACGGCTCTTTTGCAAATACGCCCGCCGATGAATTGGGCCGCGTCGCGGTCGCCGGCGCGTTGGAGCGCGCGGGTGTGGCGCCGGAGGAAGTCTCCGAAGTGGTGCTTGGTCAGGTGCTGACCGCGGGCTCGGGCCAGAACCCCGCACGCCAGACCGCTATGGCGGCCGGCATTCCCAAAGAGCGCACGGCCATGACCATCAACCAGGTGTGCGGCTCCGGGCTGCGCGCGGTGGCGCTCGGCTATCAGGCCATCAAAGCCGGCGACAGTGACATCGTGGTGGCCGGCGGCCAAGAAAGCATGAGCTTGTCGCCCCATGCCGCGCACCTGCGCGCGGGCCAGAAGATGGGCGACTTACAGTTCGTCGACACCATGATCAAAGACGGATTGTGGGACGCCTTCAACGGCTATCATATGGGCATGACGGCCGAGAACGTGGCGGAGCAATATCAAATCACCCGCGATCAGCAGGATGAATTCGCCGTCGCGTCGCAAAACAAAGCCGAGGCGGCGAAGAAAGAAGGCCGCTTCAAGGATGAAATCGTCCCGGTGACGGTGAAATCCCGTAAAGCCGAAACCGTCGTCGCTGAGGATGAATACATCCGCGACGGCGCCACCTTGGATGCGATGGCGAAGCTGCGTCCGGCGTTCAAGCGCGATGGCGGTTCGGTGACGGCGGCGAACGCGTCGGGCATCAATGACGGCGCGGCCGCGTTGGTGCTGATGAGCGCGGACACCGCGCACAAACGTGGCGCCCAACCCCTGGCGCGCATCGCTTCATGGGCGACGGCGGGCGTGGATCCGGCGGTGATGGGCACCGGCCCGATTCCCGCCAGCCGCGCCGCCTTGGAGAAAGCCGGATGGTCGGCTGAGGATCTCGATTTGATCGAAGCCAATGAGGCCTTCGCCGCCCAAGCATGCGCCGTCAACAAAGACATGGGCTGGAACACCGATATCGTAAACGTCAATGGCGGCGCCATCGCCATCGGCCACCCCATCGGGGCTTCCGGCGCGCGTGTGTTGACGACGTTGCTGCACGAAATGGGACGGCGTGACGCCAAGAAGGGGCTGGCGACGCTTTGCATCGGCGGTGGCATGGGCATCGCGCTGTGCGTTGAGCGGGCTTAGACGTCCCAAACAGATGGCGGGATAACCGCGAGCATTCCGCACCTTCGCACCGGTTGATACCGCGGTGTTCCGCGCACTAAACGGGCGTAACCACGGCGTGAGCCATGGGTTACGCCCGGTTTGTTTGGGCAGGTCCCACTGGATCATTCGCCGCATGGCGGGGTGGGGCCGCTATCCCTATGATCTTCCGACGAATCCCATTCATCACAAGATGAAATGGGTTAACAGGGAGGAAGAGATCAATGGCGCGTGTGGCGGTTGTAACCGGGGGAACCCGCGGTATCGGCAAAGCAATCAGTAAAGCCCTGGCGGATGCGGGCATCCAGGTTGCGGCGAACTTTGCGGGCAATGAAGAGCGCGCCAAACAGTGCGCGGAGGAAATTGGCGTCAAAGTCTACAAATGGGATGTCTCCGACTACGAAGCCTGTCAAGCAGGCATTGCGCAAATCGAGTCCGAGATTGGCCCCGTTGATATTGTGGTGAACAACGCTGGGATCACCCGCGATACCACCATGAAAAAAATGACCCATGACATGTGGCAAGAAGTGTTGGATGTGAACCTGGGTGGTTGCTTCAACATGGCCAAATGCGTGTGGATGGGCATGGTGGAGCGCGGCTTTGGCCGAATCGTCAATATTGGATCTATTAACGGCCAAGCGGGTCAATATGGCCAAGTCAACTACGCGGCGGCCAAGTCGGGCATCCACGGCTTCACCAAAGCTTTGGCCCAAGAAGGGGCCCGCGCCGGCATCACGGTGAATGCGATTGCGCCAGGCTATATTGATACAGACATGGTGTCCGCGGTACCGCAGCCGGTGTTGGAAAAAATCATTGCGAAGATTCCCGTGGGCCGACTGGGCCATGCGGAAGAAATCGCCCGTGGTGTCTTGTTTTTGTCAGGCGATGATGCCGGCTTCATCACTGGGTCCACATTGTCCATCAATGGTGGCCAACATATGTACTAGAAGCGGCCGGGTGACCGTCGATTGCGTCTGTAATCTATAAAGCACGCGCCAGGACGGCGTCGTCGTAGACTTGGCCCCCGACCGAGAAACGGCGACGCCCGATGGGTGAAAAGCCATGTTTTTCATAGAATCTCATGGCGCGTAGATTGTCATCATACACGCCAAGTACGACACGCCGCGCCTGTGTTTTTGCAGTATAGTCCAACGCTGCATCCATGAGGGCCTGGCCAATCCGCGCCCCATGATAGCGAGATAAGACGTAGATCCGTTTCAGTTCGATATCGCCGGGCTTCAGCAGGTCCTGTGGCATATCGGCGGGCGGCGCGACCATACTGTAGCCTATGGGGGCGCCCGTGTTTACTGTTTCCGCCAAATAAAGCTGAATGTTCGGCGTCGCCAGCGCCCGCGTGTAGTAATCCATGTGATGTTCATTGCAGCAATGACGGATGAGGTCCGGGCCCGTGATGTCTTCCGTGAAGGACTCTAAAAACGTCGCTTGACCCAACACGCTGAGCGCCGCGGCGTCCGCAGGCGTGCAAGGGCGGATCGTGAAGCGTGACTGAGGCATTGGGGCGCCTTCAAACGGAGACATCGCTAAGAGCGCCCCGCCGGCGGGCCGGCGGGCGAGGGGAACCAATCGGCCGGCGCCATCTCCAGCCCGCTGACAGCCGCGCATGGAGCCGTGACATCCGTCAAAAGTGTCCACGCGCCAAGGGATTCCGCCGTCTGCCAACACTGTGCCGGAACAACCGCTTGGGGGCGTTGGCCCTGGCTGAGATTGGGGCCCAGCTGCTGCGCCTGAGCGGTGACGCCGTCGGCCGAAGAGCTGAGAGATAGCGGCGCGCCGGCGCACCAATGCCAAATCTGCGTCACATCCAAACGACGCCAGGGCAAAACATCCCCGATTTCAAGCAGGTGGTAGCCCGCGGCGCTGGCGGGTCGCCCCGCGGAATCAGTGCTCCTCTCGCAAAATGTTTCGCGGCGCCAGCCGCCATGCGGGGTGCGCTCCAGCCCTAAGATTTTCACGATGGCCGTGGCCGGAAGATCGCCGGACAGCGCTGCAACCGACCTCAAAACGCGTCCTTCCGGGCGCGGATTTCCGCAAAAACATCGGCGTTTGACGCCGTTTCAAGGCCCAATCGGGCACGAATGGCGGGCGAATCGGGCCGCAAAAACGGGTTGGTGGCGATTTCCTCCGACAAGAGGCTGGGCACGGTGGGCTCGCCCCGCGCGCGGGCCGCGTCGATCGCCGCGGCGCGTTCTTGCAGCGCGGCGTTTTCGCTCTCAACGCTGAGGGCGAAACGCGCATTGGCCTGCGTATATTCATGGGCGCAATAGAGGGTAACATCCGCGGGCCAGCGGAGGATTTTCGACAGGCTATCCCACATTTGCGCCGGCGTGCCCTCGAACAGACGCCCACAGCCCAGCGCAAACAGCGTGTCGCCCACAAAGGCGACGCGATCATCCTCAAACAGATAAACAATGTGGCCCGCGGTGTGGCCGGGCGTATCGAAAACCGTGGCCTGGCAGGGGCCGAGCCGCACCGTATCGCCATCGCCCACCGCGCGGTCGAGGCCGGGAATGCGTTCAGCTTCGGCGCGCGGGCCGATGATGCGGCATCCCGTGGCTTCTTGAACCGCGAGATTGCCGCCGGCGTGATCATGGTGGTGATGGGTGTTCCAGATCTGCGTCACACGCCAGCCCGCCGCAGCGGCCTGCGCCAGGATCACATCGGGATCGGGCGTGTCGAGACAGATGGTTTCGCCACTCCTCGGTTCGTGGATCAGATAGCCATAATTGTCGGCGCGGCAGGGAAACTGACGGATGTGGAGGCGGGGCATGGCGACGGTTCCCAGACTGATGGCGCAGGAAAGCTACGCGGCGGGCATTCGCGAGACGCAGTTCGTTCCTATATCGAGGCCGTGATGATTGGACAAATCCGATGCGGCTTGACGTCTTAGATCTGGCGCGATTTTACGCCTCGCCCATGGGGGAGGCCGCAGAGCGTATGATCCGCCGTCGGCTGGAGGCTTTATGGCCGTCAGTATCGGGGCTGGACGTTCTGGGCCTCGGCTATGCGGGGCCGTTTTTGGCCCCTTATGTGGATCACGCGCGTCGGGTGGTGTCCGCCATGCCGGCGGCCCAGGGGGTGGAGCGCTGGCCGCGCGCGGGGGCGTCGACGGCGACGCTGGTGGAGGAGACGCGGTTACCGTTTCCCGAAGCGATGTTTGACCGTGTTGTGGCGGCGCATGTGCTGGAGGAGGCGGAGTCCCTGCGCGCCGTGTTGCGCGAGGTGTGGCGCGTGACGGCGCCTGAGGCGCGCATTGTGATGATTGTCGCGAACCGGCGCGGCCTTTGGGCGCGAACGGACACAAGCCCCTTCGGCCATGGCCGCTCCTTCACGCGCGGGCAGCTGCGCAGCACACTGCGCGCCTGCCTGCTTGAGCCCACGGCCTGGGCGCGGGCGCTGTACGCGCCGCCGGTGCGCTGGACGCCGGTGGCCCGCTCCGCAGAGGCCTGGGAACGGGTGGGCGAGCGCTTGTGGTCGCGTGTCTCGGGCGTGTTGCTGGTGGAAGCGGTCAAGCGTGTCGGCGCTGTTCCGACCCAACCGGCCACGCAGCGTGTTTATCGCCCCGCACGGGCCCCGGCGGCGGCCCCGGCCTTCGCGCGCACCCATCCTGATGAGGGCGCGGCGCTATCGCTCATCGCCGAGCGTCAGAACGCCGCCGGCACCTGACCAAGGGGCACTTCGAACAGCCGCGCTTCACCGGCCACCAGCTTGAGAGGGATCTCCACCTGTCGGTCGGCGCCGGCGGCGAAGCTCGCCATGGGGGCGATCAGCGTCACCGCGTCCGTCTCGATCAGGCCCAGAGCGGCGAGGTTTTCGAGCACCACCGAAGGTTGCGCGAAGGCGAGGGTCAGCTGGCCGTTCCAGGCGCCGGCCGCGTCCAGGTAAAGATCGCCGCGCGCCGCCAGCGCCGCGTCCCCCCATTTGGCGGCCGCGGTGTGTATGGTCAGGCGCCCGCCCGCCGCCGCCCATGCCTGCGCGGTCGGGCGCACAAAGCGCGGCGTGGCCAGCTGGTCGGTGTGGTTGAGCTGGATGTCGAGCACCACCTCATCGGGGGCGTGTTGCGCCTCAGGCTGAGGCCAGTGCGGGGCGCCGAACGCCAGGAAGAGGCGCAGCAGGCTCGGATCATCCTGGGCTTGGGCGAGGTGCAGCTCACCGCGTGACACGCCGCCCACATACACCGCGTCGCCATTGGGCGGTGCGCGTTCCACCGTCAGCGGACCTGTCTCCACGTCCAGGCGCGGCGCGCCCTCACGCGCCACATAGCTGGCGCGCGCGCCTTCAGCGTCGATGGCAAAATGCCCGCCCTGCAAATCGGGCGCGCGGATGACGCCGAGAGGCTGGGCGATGAGATGTTCAAAATCAAACGGCATCACCGTCAGCAGCAAGCCGTCCGCACTGAGTGTGGGCATGTCCGCGCTTTCGGTTTCGGGCGCGGTGCGGCCCACGAAGCGGGCTTGCGGGGCGTCGAACTCGCCGGTGATGCGGAAAGGATACCCGCCCACGGAGCGTTCATCCCAGCTTAGCGCGACGCCGTTGGCGGCCTGCTCCGCCACCCAATCGTCCAGCAGTGTGACCGCTTGATCGCGCACCACCCACCAATAGGCGCTGTACGCCGCGCATACCGCGATCAGCAGCAGGCCAGGCAGCCAGACGGGACGCAAAAGGCGCATGGATGTGTCTCCAAAATGCGGGCGGTGACGGATCGTCATGCTGCGGTGGCGCCCCACAGCGCCGCGACCTTGGGCGCAGTGTCGCCGCGCCTCAAGCGTTTTGTGCGCCTAGACAGGCGGGCGCGGCGATGGTGCGCCTTTTAGGGTTCCCCAGCGGTGGCCGCAGCTTCGTCCAGCAAGCCTTGCGATGCGGTTTCGATGGCGGTTTCCAGCGCTTCCATGAAGTCCGCGCGATCGAGGCCCGATGGGATGGGCGGCAAAATCTCCACCACAATGACGCCGGGATGGCGGATCACCCCATGGGGCGGCCAGTACAGCCCCGAATTGGTCGCCACAGGCGTGCAGGGCGTCTTCATGGAGCGATAAAGCGCCATGACACCGGGCTTGTATTCATAGCGTTGGCCAGGCTCGCCGCGGGTGCCTTCGGGGAAAATGAGAATCTGCCGCCCCTCAGCCGCGCGTTCGGCGGCGGCGCGCCCCATGGCCCGCAATGCGGAGGCGCCGGCGCCCCGATCAATGGCGATGTTTTTCAGCTTCATCGCGTACCAGCCGAAAAACGGCAGATACGCCAAGGAACGCTTGAGAATGATCGCTGGATCCTTCAGCAGCAGCCACGGCCACAGCGTGTCGAACATGGATTGGTGCTTCATGGCGACGAGGCCCGGCCCCTCGGGCAAATGTTCCGCGCCGCGGACGTCAAACCGTACGCCGCACAACACCCTTAGGCCCCAAAACACGCAATCCAACCAGATACGAAAGCACCGCCGCGCCCATTGCCGGGGCCCCAGAAGCACCGGCGCGAAGGCGATGGCCATGATGACCATCAGCCCGTACATCCACACCACAAACACAATCGAACGAAGGGCGGCCATCGCGCGTGTCTCCCGATTCAAGCAGGGCGCGGCGGATGGTCAGCGTGGGGCCCATAGCCCCAATCGCGCCATCTCCTCACGCGCTGTCACGGAGAGATACTTGGCGTACTCCACAGTCAAGCGCTGTCGTGCTTTGGCGTCGCGCCACCAGGGCGTCGCCGCATCCGCGCGCGGCACGGGATAGGCGATGAGACGCACGCCCGGCGCATCGCCCGCCATCTGGCGGCGCAGCTCCATCAGGGCCCGGGGCATATGATAGTCCGACGTCACGATGATCAGCGTTTGATGCCCCTCCGCCTGGGCCCAGGCGGCGGCCTCATGGGCGTTGCCGCGGGTGGTGGCCGCGGCGCGTCCTAAGGTCACGCAGCAATCATGCAGCGCCTGATCGCCGCCGGCCAGTTGCGCCACCGCCGTTGCGGACGTGTCGGGGTGGACGCCGGAAATCAGCACGTGCGGCGCGATCTGACGCTCGAGGAGGCCGATGGCCGCCTTCAGTCGCGCGCCGCCGCCGCCAGTCAGCGCCACAATGGCGTCCGCCGCCGGCGGGTCGACGGGCGTTGCGCGTAGGCTCACCCGTTGGGCGAACGCCGCGAGTCCCACGCCATAAAGCACCGCCACCGCGAGGCTGATCCCAATCAGGACCAGAACAACCCTGCGCCAGAACGGGGGGCGTACGGATGCCGAAAACGCTGTCATCGCCACAACATCTGCCGTAAAGCTTGCAGCACCGTTCGCCGCGCGGTCAGCGCCGCGACGCCGGCCGCCGCCGGCGGCGCCGTCAACAGAATCAGAACGTCCCACGGCGCCAACCGAAAGCTGGGAAAGTACTCCTCGGCTGTGGCGCTGGCGTGGGTCGCGCTCATCAGGAGCACCGCCAAAAACGCCGCCATCACCGCCCCCGCCAGCCCCGCGCGCAGACCCAGCGTGATGAAGCGGTCCATGAACTCGCGGGCGATAAACCCGTCGCCCGCCCCCGCCATATGCAGCACATCCACAATGTCGCGCCGCGCGTTCAAGCTGGCGCGCACGGCATAGCTGATCACCGCGGCCGCCGCCGCCGTCAGAAGGGCGACGATCACCAAGGCCAAGCCGCGCGCTGCGCTGGCCGCCCGCATTAACGGTCCGGCCCACCGGCTGTGATCATCCACCAGCACATCCAGGCCGCGCGCCGCCAGCGCCGCCGCCACGTCGCTGGCCTGCGCCGGCTGTGTCGCTTCAAAGCGCACATCGACCAACCCGGGCAGGGGGACGTCAGCCGGCAAGCCATCGGGACCAAACCAGGGTTCCAGCAACGCCTCCGCTTCCCGGCGCGGCAGCGCGCGCGCATCGGCGACGCCGGGCAGGCTGCGGGCGATATCGGCGGCCTCAAGCGCGGCGGCCTCGCTGGTGAGCCCGGCGCTGGCGCGCACCTGTACGGTGGCGGCGCCCGCCAGCTCGGCCGTCCAGGCGCCCGTCACACTCCACGTGGCGCGCGCCCCCATGCCGGCCGCACAAGCAAGGGCGGTCAAAATCGCCACCACCACAAACAGAGGTCGGTCGGTTTGGGATGAGGCCGGCAGCAAGTCCGGCCCGCGGGAGCGCACGCGCATCATGGCCTAATCATAACGCACCGAGCCGGATGCGTTCCAGCTGGCCGTCCTCCAGATGCAGACGCGGCGCGTCGACGCTGTCCACCAACTCCATGTCGTGTGTCGCGATGAGCACCGAGCCGCCCAGCCGGTTCAACTCCACAAACAAGCGCATGAGGCGCCGGCCCATCTCCGGGTCGACATTCCCGGTGGGCTCATCGGCCAGCAGCAAATCCGGCTTGCCCACCACGGCCCGCGCAATCGCCACGCGTTGCTTCTCGCCCGATGAGAGTGTGGGCGGCAGCGCCGTCTCCCGCTCCGCCAGGCCGACCCAGGCGATGAGATCGCGCACATCGTCTTCATATTCCGCGCGGGTTTCGCCGCGCACCCGCAGCGGCAACGCGACATTCTCAAACACGTCCAGATGATCCAGCAGCCGAAAGTCCTGGAACACAACGCCCACGCGACGGCGAATTGCGGGCGCGTCCTGCGGCGTGATGGTGGTCACGTCGCGCCCAAACAGGCTGACCAGCCCGCGCGTGGGGGCCAGCGCCAGATAAATCAGCTTCAACAGCGAGGTTTTGCCGGCCCCGGAATGGCCGGTGAGAAAATGGAAGGACCCCGGCGCCAGGGTGAGGCTCACATCGCTCACCACCTCCGGCCCATGGCCATAGCGCAGCCCGACCGTATCGAAGCGCACCACGGCCGAACGCGCATCATTTGACATCGTACTGGACGCGAACCCCACAATCGGCAACCTCGCTTTAAGCGCTCTGAAGGATGACTCGCACGCGCCATGATACTCACCTGTCCCAGCTGCGCCACGCGCTACTTTGTGGATGATGCGGCCATCGGCGCGACAGGCCGCAAGGTGCGCTGCATCGCCTGCGGACATGTCTGGCGCGCCGAGCCTGAGGCTGAAGACTTTGCCATCGTCTCGGCCCAAGCGCCGCCGGTGTTGGACGCGCCCGATCCCCTCGCCATTGCGGATGCGCCCTTTCGCAGCTACGACGCCGCCGCGACCACCAAGGCCAAACGCACTGTGCGCGCCTGGGCGGGACTGGCGGCGGCGCCGGGCCTCGCCGTGGTGTTGGCGGTGGTCAGCGCCTGGATGTTTCGAAGTGAAGTCGTAGCGTTTTGGCCCCAAGCCTCCAGCGTCTACGCCATGATCGGCATCCGGGCGACGGCCACGGGCCTCGTGTTTGAAAACGTAGAGGCCACGCCCCAACCCGGCGGCATGATCGAAGTGCGCGCCCGCGTGCGTAATGTGTCGGGTCGCGCGCGGGCTACACCGCTGGTGCGTGTGCGGATGCGCGACAGCACGGGCGCGGTGGCGGCCCAGACATTCGCGACATTGCCGGTGACGCAACTGGCGCCGGGAGAGACGGTGGAGTTTGTCACCACAGCCGCTGGAGCGCCGGGCGATGTGGATGCCTTGGAGTTGACCTTCGAGCCTCTGGGCGGCGCCGGCGCCGCCGCCGCGGCCCCCGATCGCGCGACGTCGGACGAGCCGTAAGGGCCCGCCGCTTCAGCCCGCTTGGTTCACCACCCCCGGCAGCCACGTGGCCAGGACAGGAAACACCGCCACCGTCATCAACGCGACGAGCTGGATGCCCACAAACGGGATCGCTCCGCGGTAAATGTCTGTAGTGCGCACCGATGGCGGCGCCACACCCCGCAGGTAAAACAGCGCAAAGCCAAAGGGCGGCGTCAAAAAACTGGTTTGCAGATTAAGCGCCATCATCACGCCGAGCCATACCGGATCCACGCCCAGCATGAGCAGGGGCGGCGCCACCAGCGGCACCACGACAAAGGTGATCTCGATAAAGTCGAGGAAAAAGCCCAGCAAGAACATCACCAGCATGACGATGAGCACGCCGGCCGCCGCTTGGGCGGCTTGGCTCTGCGGCAGGCTGGCGGCGACGTCGCCAAACCCGATGGCGCTTAGCACGCCGGCCCAAGCGGTCACCAGGCCGCCGGCGGCGGTCTGGAGCACCTGCTCCACCAACTCATCCCCGCCAAGCCCACGGAACACGAGGGCGAAAATCGTCGCGCCGATCAGGATGACGAACACCATCGACGTCACGCGCGCGGTGTCGCGCATGACCGCTTGCAGGCACGCCGTCATCCACACGCGGTAGAGCGCGGCGGCGAACCCCGCCGCCGCCACGCCACAGAGCAGCAGGGCGAGTGCGACGCCCGCTTGCTCCACGCCCGTGGGCGCCGCGCGCCCCAGCCGCAGATCCACGACCAGCCGCAGAATGAGCAAAACGGCGATGGCCGCCATGCCAGCCAGAATCACCGGCCGGCTCCAGCGATTGGCCCAAGCCCAGCCCTCCGGCACGTCATCCTGGCGCACGCCCGCAAGCAGAGCCGCGCCCGCGGCGCCGAGCGCCGCCGCTTCGGTGGGGGTCGCCAGCCCACCCAGGATGGAGCCCAACACCGCCACGATGAGAATGAGCGGCGGCGCCAACGCCCGCAGAATGCGCACTGCGGCCGCCAGCACATCATCATCGCGCGCCGGCGGCAGGGCCGGCGCCGCGTGCGGTCGCGCCACCGCCACGCCAACAACGAAAAGGATGTAGAGGCCCACCAGCATCAGGCCCGGAATGAGGGCGCCGGCGAACAAATCGCCCACCGACACGGTGTCCGGCGCGAAGACGCCGGCGTCCAACTGCGCCTTTTGGTAGGCGGCGCTCATCACATCGCCCAACAGCACCAACACGATGGAGGGCGGGATGATCTGCCCCAACGTACCGGATGCGGTGATGACGCCGCTGGCGAGGGGTTTGGCGTAGCCATGGTTCAGCATCGCCGGCAGCGAAAGGAGGCCCATGGTCACGACCGTGGCGCCGACAATGCCGGTGCTGGCGGCCAGCAGCGCGCCCACCACCACCACCGCCAAGCCCAAGCCCCCGCGCAGCGTGCCGAACAGCTGACCCATCGTCTCCAGCAGTTCCTCGGCGATTTTGGATTTCTCCAACATCACGCCCATGAAAATGAACAGCGGCGCGGCCACGAGCACTTGGTTGGTCATGACGCCGAAAATGCGGCTCGGCGCCAGCTCGAGCAAAATGGCGTCAAACTGTCCCGTGGCGATGGCGATGCCCGCGAACACAAGGGCCGTGCCCGCCAGCGCGAAAGCGACGGGATACCCGCTCACCAGCACCAGCAGTGCGACGAGGAACATCAACAGATCGAGATGCTCAAGCAGCCCCGCCATACCCGTCACACCCGCTCTTGATGGACGGGATGCGGCGGCCCGCCGCGGAATCGTCCCGGATCGCGACCGGCCAGCGTCAACGCCGCACGCGCCGCAATGGCGCTCGCTTGGGCGAGCATCAACACGCCAAACACCGGGATCAAGGTTTTGAGCAGAAACACCAAAGGCACCCCGTCGGGTTCTTGGGAGACTTCCTGCACCCGCCAGGAGCGATCCACATAATCGCCCGACGCGATGATGAGGATGAGGCACGCCGGCGCCAACAGCACATAACTTCCGATCAAATTGACCAGCGCTTTGCCCCGTTCGCTCAAGCCGCCATAGAACACATCCACCCGCACATGCCCGTCATCGCCTAAGGTCCACGCCGCGCCCAGCATGATGGTTGTCGCATGCAGATACAGGATGGTTTCCTGCAGCTTGGTGATGCCCACGCCGAACAGATAGCGCTGCGCCACCACCACCACGACCACCGCGACGAGGCCCAACGTCGCCCAGCGCGCCACCGCGCCAAAGCCATTGCACACATGATCCAGCATATCGGCTGCGCGCCGCAGCCATGGCGCAGCCGCCGTCACAAGGGGGCGCAGCGGCGCCAAACCGAGCGCCGCGCCGCCGGCCAGGGCGGCATACAGCAAGGGCGTCAGCGCCAGCGCGCCGGCCGCGAGGCCCAAGACCGACAACGCCGATGTGGCGGTTTTGAAATTCTCAAACGGCGTCGCCCCCGGCAGCAGCCAGCCCATGATCCGCGCCGGCAGCAACACGAGCCACCATAGGCTGGCCCCCAAGACGGGCGCGGCGGCGGCGAGGGTGATCACCGCCGCGCCACCGAGAATAACGGCGAAGCCCAGGGGCCGTGGCGTGTCGCTCATGGGATGCGCGCCATCCGTCGCTTAGCCGAGAATGCGGTCACGCAGGCGCAGATAGGGCGCATCGGTGAGCGAGGCCCAGCGTGACCCATTGGCCCGCGCCGCGTTGTGGCTCTCATAAATGCGCCGCGTCAGTTCGCCATCATTCAACGCCACATCGGCCACCACCTCTTCGGAGGCTTCGCCTAAACGCTCCCAGATCGTGTCGGAGAAACTGCGCAGCTGCACGCCATGCTCGTCCACCAGCGTACGCAGAGCTTCGCCATTGCGCTGGAGGAACTCGCCAATGCTGTCATTGTTGACGCTGGCGCACGCGTATTCGATAGCCGCTTGGTGATCGCGGGACAGGCCCTCCCACACTTGGCGATTCACGCCGAAGGTGAGCTGGGCTCCGGGCTCATGAAATCCCGGCCCGTAATAGAGCTTGGCTTCGCGATAAAATCCGAAGGCGAGGTCGTTCCAAGGCCCGACCCATTCTGTCGCGTCGATGGCGCCCGATTGCAGCGCTTGATAGATCTCCGAACCCGGCAGCGTCACGGGCGCGCCGCCCAGGGCTTTGATCACCGCACCGCCCAGACCGGGGATGCGCATCTTCAGGCCGACAAAGTCGTCCAGCGTGTTGATCTCGCGCTTAAACCAGCCGCCCATTTGGTGGCCGGTATTGCCGCAGGCGATGGGTTTGATGTCGAATTGGCCGGCCAACTCATCCCACAAGGCCTGACCGCCGCCATAGCGCGCCCAGGCGATGTACTCCTGGGCCGTCAGGCCCATGGGCGCGGCGCAGAAGAAATTGAAGCCCTTGGATTTGCCCTGCCAGTAATAGTCCGCTCCGTGATAGGCGTCCGCCGCGCCGCTGGACACCACGTCAAAGGCTTCGAACGCTGGGGCCAGCTCGCCGGCCGCGTAGACCTGCATCTCCAGCGTCCCGCCGGTCAGCGCCGCAACGCGCTCGGCCACCCGTTCCGGCGCGGTGCCGAGGCCGGGGAAGTTTTTCGGCCAAGTGGTGACCACGCGCAAACGCACGCGCTGACGGTTGATGGCCGGCGCGGCGGGGCCGCCTTGCGTGTCTGATGGCGACGCCTGGGGCCCACACGCGCTCAGCGCTACGACGCCAGCGGCCCCGGCGCCCGCCGCGCCGCGTTTCAAAAAGTTCCTGCGATCCATGGCGGCGTCTCCCCTCGGGCCCGTGATCCGGGCTCCTTGTGGCGCGCCGTGATCGACGCGCGAACTGGGCGTCATCGTCTGGCATACGATGCGCACGGTTGAGGGAGTGTGCTGCCCGCGACGTTGAGCCACGTCAAGGGCGCAGCGCCCGCGCGCGTCGGCACGTTGTGTCGGACGCTGTCATACACGCCAAGGGGTTACCCGTCCGCCGCGTCCTCGGGCCCCAGCACCGTCCAGCCCGCATGGCGCAACACCTCAAGCGGTTGGAAGCGCGCCTTGTACGCCATTTTGCGGCTGCCGCGCACCCAATAGCCCAGATACACAAAGGGCAAGCCCGCGGCGGCGGCGCGGGCGATTTGATCCAGCACGATATAGGTGCCGAGGCTGCGGTCTTGGGCCTCAGCGTCGAAAAAGGAATAGACGAGGGAATAGCCGTCGCCCAGGCGATCGGCGATCAGCGCCGCCGCCAGCGGACCCTCAGCGCCATAGCGATACTCGATGAGATCCGTCGGGCACGGCGTATCGCCCGCCATCATAGCGTACTCACCGAAAGAAAGCCCGGCCATGCCGCCATCGGCGTGCCGGCTCTCCAGATAGCGGCTCAACAAGCCAAATTGCTCCTGCGTGGCGGCGTTGGGCCGAATGGCCGACACCACATCCGCATTGCGCTTCAACACGCGCTTTTGGCTGCGCGTCGGCGTGAAATCGGCCACCCGCACCCGCGCTGACAGGCACGCGTCGCAGGTTTCGCAGGCCGGGCGGTACACCAAGCTCTGCGATCGGCGGAACCCGGCATGGGCCAACGCTTCGTTGAGATGCGCAGCGTCCTGGCCGCGTAAATGGGTGAACACTTTGCGTTCACGCCGGCCCGGCAGATAGGCGCAGGGGCTCGGCGCGGTCAGGTAAAATTGCAGATCGCGTGTCTTAAACGGTCTCGTCACGCCGGCCCGCCTTTGCTCATCATGAAATCATCGCGCGTGTCGCAAGCCGGCGCAAGCGCGCCCGTGCGCGCGGATCACAGAGCGAACACCAAAGGCGCGCACAGCGTAAACACCGCCCACAGCAGCACCACCATCGGCCCGCCAATGCGGATGAAGTCGCGAAACAAGTATCGCCCCGGCCCCAGCACCAGCAGGTTGGTTTGATAGGCGATGGGCGTCGCGAAGCTGCAATTGGCCGCCAGCAACACCGCGAGCACGAAGGGTAGCGGATCGGCGTTGGCTTGGGCGGCCACGCTGATGGCGATGGGGGTAAAGAGGATCGCGGTGGCGTTGTTGGACAAAATGTTGGTGAGCAGCGCCACCAAGAGAAACAAAAACGACAGCAACACCAGAGGGTTGTCGATCCAGACCAGGCTGGACGCGATGAGCGATGCGGCGCCTGTGGCCTGCATCGCGCCGGCTATCGCGAAGGATGAGCCGGCCAACAGATAGATCCGCAAATCAAAGGCGCGCGCCGCTTGTCGCGTGCGCAGACAGCCTGTCATCAGCATCAGCGCCGCGCCGGCGACGGCGGCGTGCACAATCTCCACCATTTGCGTGGACGCGGCCAAGATCACGCCGCCGAAAATCAGCCGCGCGATATGCGCCATCTCCGTCTTGGGCAGCTCATGGGCGGACCATTCCAGCGCCAACACATCGCGTTGATCGCGCAGCGCGCGCAACTCGGACCGATCGCCTAGCACCAGCAGCACGTCGCCCGGCTCCAAGCGAATGTCCACCACGCCATTGCGCACCATACGGCTGGCGCGGCGCACGCCAATGACGACGCACCCCGGCGGCACGGAAAAGGAGGTGTGGGCGAGACTGCGCCCCACCAAGCGCGACCCGGGCGCCACCGCGGCCTCCACGATCGACATGTCCCCCGGCGACGATTGCTGCGGCAAAGGCCGGGCGCCGGTGAACATGGAGGGGCGCATCCCGCGCTCGGCCGATAGCAGATCGCCCAATTGCGCCTTTGTCGCGAACACGACCACGACATCGCCCGGCTGCAACGTCACATCGCGGAAGGGCGGGCGCAGCGCCGCATCCCCGCGCAGGATCATGCGCACATCGAGTTCTTTGAGATCCTCAAAGACGCCGTCCTCAGCCTTCGCGCCGGCGAGGCGATCGCCCATGGCCACCTCCAATTGAGCGATGAACTGACGGCTGTCAGCCTTGGAGGTTTCGCCATCGGGCGCGTGACGGTGCGGCAGCAAGAGCGGCCCGGCCAAGGCGAGATAAACGGCCCCCGCCGCCGCCAGCACAAGCCCCATACGGCCCGGTTCAAAAAAGCCCAGCTGTAGGCCCGCCGCGTCCATGGCCACTTCCGCCACCAGCAAATTGGTGGAGGAGCCGATGAGCGTAGTCATACCGGCCAGGACGCTGACATAGCTCAAGGGGATCATCACGCGCGAGGGCGGCATGCGCAGACGGCTCGCCACCACCGACATCACCGGCAAAAACATCAACACCACAGGTGTGTTGTTCAAAAAGGCGGAGATGACGAACACCACCGCCAACACGAGCACCAACGTGCTTTTGGGCCGCTGACGGGCCATGGCGGCCAGCCGGCGCGCCGGCGACTCAAAAGCGCCGGTTTGATAGATGCCTTGGGCCACCACCAACAGCGCCATGACAGAGATCAAGGCCGGGCTGGCGAAGCCGGCGAGGATTTCGTTGGGGCCGAACCCTTCCACGGGGGCGAAGTGAAACAGCAACAGCAGGAAGGTGACGGCGCCAGCGGCCACGATCTCGATCGCGAAGCGTTCCCAGGCATAAAGCGCGATGACGACGACTGTGAACGCCATCACCAGCACCACTTCCCACCCCGGGACGGGCAAGGACTGGGCGCCGGAAAACGGCGCCAGGATCGGGAGATGGGTCGGAATCATTGCGCGTTATGACATCGCCTTCATGGCATCATTTCCTTGGAGGGCGCCGGACATCGGCTGCGCCGCTCGCCCATGACGCCTGTGCGACGTGAGCGGGTGAACGGCGTTGTGTGTGACGCTCCTCTACCTGGCGCGACGTGGCGTCGCCGTGCGGTTCAGCACCCCGTAATCTCAAGCCAAGCGTGCATAGTGGCGTGTGTCACGCGCCGCGCCTAGGCGCTTGAAGCGCTGCAATACAGCCAGGACGCCTGATTTTAGTCTTAATTTGCACACAGGCCGACGCCGGGGCGCCCGCGCCTGTCCGCGCCAGGGCCCGGCGTGGTGCGCCTAAAAATCAAAATCCGGCGGGGAGACGGGCGCTTCGCGCATCAGCGTGATGGAGACACGCCGATTGCCGGCCTGGTAGGGGTCATCGGGAAACAGCGGCTCCGAACCGGCTTTGCCCGTGACCTGATACACGCGATCATTTTCCAGGCCTGTCTCAAGCAAGATATCCAAGGCCGCCTGCGCCCGCTCCGCGGACAGACGCCACGCGGAAAACCGCGTGTCCTGGGACTGGCCGGCGTCGGTGTGTCCGGCAATGGTCACCCGATTGCGCAAAGGCCCGATGATGCGCGCCACAGCCCGCAGGAGGATCTTGGCGCGATCCAAAGGCTCAGCCGTACCGGCCGCGAACATCGGCCGTCCTTCCTGATCCACCAGCTGAATACGCAGGCCTTCCGGTGTTTGATCGAGGATGATGCTTTTGGACAGCTCCGCCAATTCCGGCAATTCCTGCAACGCCTGACGCAGGGTTTGCTCCGCCGAATGCAAGGCGGCCTGATCGCGCCGGGCGCGCGCCGCGGCAAGGGCTTGTTCTTGCAGGTCGGCGGCCCCGCCGGACGCGTCGCGGGCCGCCTCATCGCTGCGGGCGCTGCTCGTTTCTTCGGCCTGGCGCGTGATGGGCCGTTCAATCACGGAGGAGGTGCCGCGCCCGCGCACGCCGTCTTCCCCGAAATCCGTGCCGCCCAAAAGTCCGCCTGTGCCGGAGGTGTTGGGGCTCACGCTGGCGGGCGCGAAATAGTCCGCAATGCCGCGTTTTTGCTCCGGCGTTGTCGTGTTGATCAGCCACATCAACAAAAAGAAGGCCATCATCGCCGTCACGAAGTCGGCGTAGGCCACTTTCCAGGCGCCGCCATGGTGGCCATGGCCGCCGCCTTTTTTGACCTTTTTGATGACGATGGGCTGTTCATCGGCCATGGATGGGCAACACCGGTTCGCCAGGAGGCGGCGCCATGGGGCGCAAATGGTTCCATTGGTCTGGACTTCACTCTCGCGCGAAGCAGTTAAAAGCGCGTGCAACCGAGGGGCGGGTCGAGCCCGGGGACGCCGCGTATTGTGAGGATGACGCCATGAACCGCGCCCCCGATTCCCCCTTGGCCGCTTCGCCCAGCGTGCTGGATTCACGTGCTTTTCGTGATGTGTTAGGCGCCTACGCCACCGGCGTGACCATCATCAGCATCGCGGCCGACGCACGCGCGAAGGCGGAAACCGACGCGGGCGGTTTGGGGATCACGGTCAACTCTTTCACATCGGTATCGCTGGATCCGCCGCTGGTGCTGTGGTGCTTGGGCGCCGATTCGGCGCGCTATCAGGCCTTCCACGACGCTAATCAGTTCACAGTCAGCATCCTGGGGGCGGATCATGAAGCGCTGGCCCGCCGTTTTGCAGCCGAAGCGGTCATCCCGGCTGAGGACGCCGCGTTTGAACCGGGGCCCAATGGCGCGCCATGGCTGCGCGCGGCTGTGGCGCGTTTGGCCTGCCGGACGACGGCGCGCCACGCCGGCGGCGATCATGTCATCCTGGTGGGCGAGGTGACGGCCGCGGACGGGCCGCATGACGCGCCGGCTCTGGGCTTTCGCCGTGGCCTGTTTACGGCGCTGGATTAGCCGCTGCGGCGAAAGGATTGAAGCCGGGCCGCCGCGCGCTAAAACCGTTCCAGCAGCCGGCGCAGATATTCCCGCTCTTCATCCGTGCGATCCCCTTCAGAGAGGCGTCGGCGCAGTTCTTCCAGGATTTCACGCGCGCGCTGGCGCTGGATTTCATCCGGCACGTTGGTGTCTTCCCCGGTGGTGAACCCGTTGCCTTCGGCGCCCGCGCGGCCCAAGGGATCAAGCGCGGTCTGCGTCGGGTCCTGCGCGCCTTCGCGCAGCGGTCCGCCACGCTCGGCCAATTCCCGTTCGGATAAGGCTGTGCCCGCATCGCGCAGGGCTTGCAGCGCCTCGCCATGGGCGTCCAACGCCGCCTCCAAATCGCCACCGGCCAGCGCCTCGCCGGCGCGGTCCATCGCGCGTCCGGCCTCCGCCAGTTCATCCAACACCGCGCCGAAGCGCTCCTCCAGCGAGCCGGCGTCCGCGCCGGCGGCTTCCTCCTCCAGCGCGTCCGCCACGCCGCCCAGACGCTCGGCCAGCTCACGCTGACGCTGGGCCAGATCGGCCGGGCCTTCCCCGGTTTGCGGGGCGCCCTCGCCATCTTGCGGTTCACCCGGCCAGGGGTCCACGCCATCGGCGCCCGATCCGCCGTCTTGGGGTTGTGCGCCGGAGCGTTCTTGCTGGATGTCGTCGCCGAGATCGCGTTGCTCCGATTGGAGTTCGCTGAGTTCCTCCAACGCATCGCGCAGTTCTTCGTTTTCGATGGGCGGCGTCGATCCGCCACCCCCGCCCATGGAGAGCTGCAGCTCCATGTTTTCCAGCATTTCGGACAAGGCCTGCAGCAGCCGGCGCGCATCATCGCGCGAGCCGGTGGCGGAGAGATCCTCCAACGCCTGCAGCATGTCCTGCAGCGCATCGCCATCCATGCCGCCCATGCCGCCGCCGCCGCCCTGGCTGATGCGGCCCTCCGCCAGCGCTTCGGCGGTGAGCAGTTCCATATAGCGATCGACCGCCTGCTGGAACGCTTCCAGGCGACGGTTGATCTCGTCTTGATCATCGCCCCGCGCCAGCGCCTCGGCCAAGGCGCGCCGCGCACGCTCCAATTCGCGCCGGGCGTTCTCCAACTCGCCGCCTTCCGCATGCAGCGCCGCGTCCCACAAAATATCGGGGACGCCAGCCAGCTCCTCACGCTCGCGGGCGCGCGCAATGCGCTCAGCGGCCAGGGCGAGGCCGGCCTGCAAAGCGTAGTCATCCTGGAACAGCCCGTCGCCCAGGGTCAGCAAATCCAGCGCGCGCCGCACGCGTTGGATCGCTTCTGGCGCGCGGTCCAGGCGTTCGGCGGAGTCATCCAAGGCGAAAGGCGGCAACGCGGCGAGATCCTCCGCCGTCTGGGCGACGGTTTGCGAAGGGGGGGCGTACAGCGCGTCATCCTGCACCAACACCGAGCGCTCGTACGCCAAGGCTTGGGCGAGGGGATTGAGGAACAGGCGTTGCGGCATGGTCAGCATCACTGGCGCGCTGGCCCCCTCCTGGCCGAGGGCGTCAATGGCGATGATGCGCGCCTCCACCGCCAAGCCGGCCCAGGGATGTAGGGTGAGATCAAGGCGCGCCGTCACCGCTACATCCGGCTCCGCGCTCACCGGCGGCAAGTCAAAGCGGGCGACTTCGCCGGTGTCCGGCCGCGTGATTTCCAGCACCGCGTTGAGGCCGGGATAATCATCGCTGGCGAGGAAGCTGAAGGTGAGACTCTGGCGCGCATCGGGCTCCGGCTCGGCCTCAAACGCGGCCACGGGCGGGGCGTCGGGCGTCACCAGCACTGTCCAGTCTTCACGTTTGGCCCCGCGCAGACGCACGCTGGCGTCGGCATCGAGCGCCACCGAAGCCGCGTAAGCGTCGGGCCCGTCAGGGGCGAGACGCACGCGCCGCTGACCCTCTTCGGTGACGAGGCGCAGCAACGGTCCGCGTGCGCCGCCCACCACCCGCACCACAAAGTGCGAGCCTTCGGGCGCTGTGATGCTGGCGGGCGGCCCATCCTCATTGGATGCACGCCGTAGGAAGATGGGGGCCTGGCCGGTGTATTCCGGCGGCGTGATCCAAGCGTCCACACGCGGCGTCAGCCCCCCGGCGCGCAGCGGCTCCAGCGCGACGGAGTCCGCCAGGCGCGGCAGCGCTTGCGGGCCCGCGGCGATGGCCGCGGCGATGGCGGTGAGGCTGGCGACGCCGCGCAGGCCATAGCGATCCGCCGCCGCCCAGGCCGCACGGGGCCGCCGCGCGCGCGCCGCTTGCAGGGCGGCGGCCATGCGCACCTGGTGCGCGCGCCACAGGGCGCGGGCCGCGGGATCAGCGGCGACGGCCCGATCCTCCAAAGCTTCAAAGGGTCGGCCGGTGAGCCCGCTATCTTCCTCCACCCGCCGTTGCATGTCGTGACGGGTGGGCCAGGGGCCGCGCCGCGCGCCGCGCACGGCCAAAACCAGGGTGATCAGCACCGTGGCGCCCAAGACGACAGCACGCCAGGGATCGCCCAGCAGGTTCCACACCCCCGCCATGGCCGCTGCGGCATAGAGCATCGGGGCGGCTAAAGCGGGCCACGCCACACGCACCCCCCGCTCCCACAACAGCGCAAAGCGCGCCCCGGCGAGGGCGCGATTGCGGCGCCGGCGGCTCAAGGCCGGGCTATAGGGCTGGGTTGGCGGGGTGGTCATGGCGGGCGGGCGTCTCCAACACCCCGGCGCAAGCGAGCCGGTGGTTTACTCCGAAGGGGCTGCGGTGGTGTCCACCACAGGCGTGGGAAACGATTCCAACGCCGTCATTTCGTCAAAGGTGGGGCGCCGGCGCGCCAGATGCCAGTGTCCGGCGTCGACCAAAACCTCCGCCACGCGCGGGCGACTGTTGTATTCGCTGGCTTGCGAGGCGCCGTAGGCCCCAGCGGACATGATCGCCACCAAGTCGCCCGCCTGCAGCGGGGCGATCCGCCGATCGCGGGCGAAGGTGTCGCCGGTTTCGCACACCGGCCCCACCACATCGACGGGGAGGGCCACGTGATCGGGGGCCGGCGCCCGCACAGGACGGATGTCATGCCAGGCGCCGTAAAGCGCCGGGCGCAGCAAGTCATTCATGGCCGCGTCCAAAATCACGAAATCCCGCCCACTGCTGTGTTTGGTGTAGACGACGCGGCTTAACAGCACGCCCGCATTGGCCGCGATGACCCGCCCGGGCTCCAGGATGACTTCCACCTCCAGCGGCTCCAGCACCTGGCGCAGCACTTCGGCATAATGGCGCGGCAACGCCGCTCCGGGGCCCGCGCCTTCATAAGCGATGCCCAGCCCTCCGCCCATATCGATGCGATCCACGCCATGCCCCTCAGCCCGCAGCGCCCAGGTCAGGTCGGCCACGCGCCGCGCCGCGGTTTCAAAAGGCGTGGCTTCGGTGATTTGCGAGCCGATATGGACATCCAGACCCTGCATCGCGACGCCCGCCATGGCGCCCGCCTGGGCGTAGAGACGCGCTGCGTCCGCCCAGGCGACGCCAAACTTGTCCTCAGCGCGGCCAGTGCTGATTTTGTCATGTCCACCGGCGGCCACATCGGGATTGACGCGCAGCGCCGCTGGCGCGCGCACGCCTTTGTCGCGAGCGATAGCGTCCAGCGCCGCCAGCTCCGCCTCCGATTCCACGTTGAACAGGCTGATGCCGGCATCCAGCCCGAGGCTGAGTTCGCGCGCCGTTTTGCCGACGCCGGAAAACACGATTTTGCTGGCTGGCACGCCCGCTTTCAGCGCCCGCCGCAATTCGCCTTCCGACACCACATCCGCCCCGGCCCCCATACGGGCGAGGGTGGCGATGACCGCCAGATTGGAATTGGCCTTGACCGAATAGGCGATCAGGCAACGCATCCCCACAAAGGCGTCGGCCAAAACCTGATAATGGCGCCGCAAAGTCGCCGCAGCATAGACATACACAGGCGTGCCGACGTGTTCGGCGACAGCCTCAAGGCTGACATCCTCTGCGTGCAGAACACCGGCGTGATAGGAGAAATGGTGCATGTGCGAACACTGGGGCGCCCGCCGCGCCTGTCAAGCGTCGCTCTGCGCTGGGCGTCTTGACGCCCACGCCCGGCGCTTCATGGTGCGCGGTACGGCTAAAACGGCAACCGACGGCGCTGCGCTTTGCGCGTAAGGCGCTGCTAATCGTCCCTGGGGAGGCATTGGCGGGATCATGAGCCAAGACGACGACGCGCCGCCCGCCAACGGCGTCCATCCACGCCAAGCGGCGATGCAGGCCGCGCTCGCGCGCGCGCGCGCCGCCATGGAGGCGGCCGAAGCCCGGCGCGATGATGCGCCGGCCGATGGTGCAAACCCCGGGTCGCAATCTCAGTCCGGGCAGGAGGCCGAGGAAACGTCCGCGCCTTTGGACGCCCCAACCGCGTCGCCGTCTTTGGAACCGATGCGCCCGGCCCCGACGGCGTCGGAGCCGACGCTCCCGCCATCGTCCACCAGCGAAGAGGCGTCCGGCCCGCATGCGCGCCTGAGCCGTACGGACGCCGAAACCGGGCTCGCCATGCCGCTGCGGGTGGAAGATCTCTTCACGGATGAGGATCTGCCCGTCACGCCCCAACAAGCCGGCCAGACGGATGCGACGCCGCCTCCGCCGCTCACAGCCGCGCCGATAGCGCCGGAGCCGATCACGCCGGAGCCGGCCCCAGCGACCGCCGCGGCTGCGCCGTCCTTCACACCCGCATCCTCGCCGGCTGTGGAGGATGAGGGCCGGCTGGCGCCGTCGCGCCCGCTGATCCACCACGCCATCATCGGATACGCCATCGTGTTGCTGGGCGTGGCCGGAGCGGGGGCTTGGATCGCCCTGGATCCGAGATGGAGCTTCACGGGACTGATCGCGGGATCAGACGTGCCGATCGACACTGTGCCCGCCGGCGTGGCCGCCGGGGCCGCCTCGGCGGATCCCTCGGCGACGCCCGTGCGGGCCGCCGCGGCTGTGGACCCCGCGGCCACGATCACGGAGCCCGAGACGCTCACGTTCGAAACATCCATCGATGACATGCCGGCGTCGGGTGCGGGTGAACCGCCTGTGGACTTGGCGGAACCGGCTCCGGCGGAGGATGCGGCCAGCGCGCCGCCGATCGAACCGACCGGGCTCAACGAACCCGACGCTGCCTTTACCGGGCAAGATGCGTCCGCCGAACCATCCGCCGTAGCCGGGGACGTCACCCCCGGCCCCCCCGTCGCGGAGGACGAAGCGCAAGGCGAGACAGACGTGCCGGTCGAGCCCGTGGCCGTGGACCCGCAAGACGCGTCGCCCGTTCCCGCTGATACCGCGCCGCAAGGGGAGCCGACGGCGGTGATCGCAACAGAACGTGGGGTCGATGACCAAACGACGGGCGCCAGCCCGCCCCCCCTTGATGCGGGTGACGGCGCCGCCGCGCAGACCCCCGTTTCAAGTCCGATCACACCCGATTTGGAGCTGGACGGGGATGGGCTGACCAACGATGCGGCGCCCGACGCGGATGGCGTCGCGAGCAATGTGGCCGATGGGATGATCGCGGAAGCGCAGACCCTGCTGACCCAAATGGGCTACGGCCCGGGTGTCATCAGCGGTCGGATCGGGCCCTTCACCCGCATTGCGGCCCGCGATTTCGGCGCCGAAGCGGCGGTGGAGGACACCGAGATCACGCCCGAGTTCGTCGATGTGCTGCGTCGCGAGGTGGCCGCTGGGCGCCGCGCCATCGTCTCGCGCAACAATCCTGGCCTGGCGCGCGTGAACCGAATCCGCATGTCCCAAACCATGCTCAATGGGTTGGGGTATGATGCCGGCCCGGCGGACGGCGCCGCCGGCGTGCGCACGCTCACGGCCGCCGAACGGTTCGCCGCGGACACCGACTTCACCTTCACCGGCTTCACGGCGGAATTCGTTTATGCACTGCAGGACGCCGGCGCATCCGCCATCGGCGATGCGGCTCCTGATCCGTCGCCGATTTCGGACAATGACGACGCTCAGCCACCCGTGACGCCAACGCTCGCGGCGGACGCCAGCGACACGCCCCAAAGCATCGTCGCCGACGGCGCCGCGGCCGATGGGGCGGACGCCGAGGATGTTGAAACCGCGGGATCGAATGAGGCGATCATCGCTGACGCCGCGGCCGCGGATGCGGTCCCATCCGATGGCTCGGCGCCGGTGGATGACCAGGCGGCTCCTGAAACGGCCACTCCTGAGGCCGCGACCGCGGTCGCGGACGTCACGTCCCCCGCCAGTGAAGTCGCCGACGCGCCGACGAGCGCGGATGGGGCGCAAGAGGCCGCCTCAGCCACGCCCGACATCCCCGCCATCAGCGCCATGAGCGAAGCGCAGATCATCACGGAGATTCAGCAGCGCTTGACGGCCCTCGGCTACAGTCCCGGTCCGGCGGACGGCGTGTGGGGCGCGCGCACAGAGCGCGCCGCCGCAAGCTTCGCGGTCGACCAAGATCTCGAAGCGTTGGAGTTAAGCGGCGGCTTTTTGCAAGTTTTGCGCGATGTCGGGGCTGACGCGCCAACACCGGCCGCATCTGAACGCTAGTCGGCCATGAGAACACAGCCGAGCCGCGACACGGCCTTCCTCGCGGAGACAGCTGGACGCGGTGTCAGATCGGCAGCGCGGTCGTGTATTTATGCCGGCGCAGCGCAATGTGCGAACTCGCTGAGGCGACGGATGGGTGTGCGAGAATGCGTCCCATCAGCAGCGCTTCAAAGCTGCTGACGCTCACCGTGCGCACCAACAATGTGTAGTCATGCTCTCCGGTGACGGAGACGCACTCCACAATATCCGGCGTGTCATGCACAAAGCGCTGAAACGCCTCACGCGTCTGCGCACCATGGCCGCTCAACGTCACATGCACCAGCACGGTGATCGCGACGCCGACACGGTGCGGGTCCAGCAAGGCCACGCGTGCGGTGATGACCCCGGCCTGCTCCAATTCCTGGGTGCGCCGCCAATAGGTGGATTGCGAGACGCCCACCATCGCCGCCGCCTCACGCGAGCTGAGGGTGCAATCGCGTTGCAGCTGGCGCAAAATCCGTCGGTCGAGATCGGTCAACGCGGGTGACATCATTTGTCCACCATTTGTCATACACCGCATCAGTTGAACCGCTAGGGCGCCCTTTGGCAACTCAAATGGGAAAATTTCCCGCGGCCATCTGATATCCTCGCGAAAACAAGAGCCCGCAGGGAGGACACCGGGTCATGGACGCAGCCTCACAAATGCCGGCGCGCCCGACGCCAAACGCGGCTGATGAGTATGGAACGCCAGAGAAAAACCGCTATTGGGACGCGCCGCGCCAGGCCGATTTCACCATCGATCAGCGCTGGGACAGCTATACGCCGCAGGAGCATGATCGCTGGGACCGCTTGTTTCGACGGATGGCCGAGGTGTTGCCCGGGCGCGCGTGCCCCCAAGCGCTCGAGGCGCTGGAGCGCCTGAAGCTGTCGAATTGCGGCATTCCCGATATGGCGCGGCTCAGCGATCGCTTAGAGGCGCTCACCGGCTGGCGTGTGGTTCCGGTGGCCGAACTCGTTCCCGATGATGTGTTTTTTGATCATCTCGCCAATCGGCGCTTTCCCGCCGGCGCCTTTATCCGGCCTGAGCATGAATTCGACTATCTCCAGGAACCGGACATTTTCCACGATATTTTTGGCCATGTCCCGCTCCTGGCCGATCCCACGTTTGCCGACTTCATGCAGGCCTATGGCGAGGGCGGCGCCCGAGCACAGAAGCGGGGTCAGCTGCACAACCTGGCGCGACTTTATTGGTACACGGTGGAGTTCGGCCTGATGAAAACCAAGGACGGCTTAAGAATTTTTGGCGCCGGCATCCTGTCCTCGGCCGGTGAAAGCGTATTCGCTCTGGACGATGACTCGCCAAACCGCATCCGTTTCGACTTGGTGCGGGTTATGCGCACGAAATATATCATCAATGACTACCAGCAGAGTTATTTCGTTATCGACAGTTTTGAAGATTTGCTCGCCCAATGCTTGAGTGAATTCGACGATCTCTACGAACGGCTCAAAGGCCTCGGCGATGTGGAGGCCCATGAGGTGTGCGCGGGCGACACGGTGCTGAACCAGGGCACGTTGGCGTACTTTGCCGACACGCGCCGCAGCGACTCGGCGTCAGACAGCTGACACCGCCGGGGTGCAGTCAGGGGGCATCGTCCTAACCGCGCCGGGCGGTTTGGGCGCCCGCGGCGGCGGTGGAGACAGGCGGCATCGACAAACGCAAAAATGGGTGTAAGGAGCCCGCAGACCCATTACGCGGAGCGTCGCCATGATCACTTTGTACAGCTACTTTCGGTCGAGCACGTCCTACCGCGTGCGCATCGCTCTGAACCTCAAGGGCTTGGACTACACCACCAAGCCGGTGGATTTGCTGAAAGACGAGCAAAGAAGCCCGGAGTTCTTGGCCCTCAACCCCCATGGCGGCGTGCCGGCCCTTGACATCGATGGGCATATCCTCACGCAATCCATGGTGATTTTGGAATATTTGGAGGAACGCTTTCCCGAGACGCCGCTTTACCCGCTCGATCGGGAGACGAGGGCGGACGCCCGCGCTCTGACATACGCCATCGCAACGGACGTCCACGCGCTGAACAATCTGTCGGCTTTGCGCTATCTCACCGGAAAGCTGGGCCTGGACACCGACGCGATGAATGCCTGGGGGCGGCATTGGAACACCAAATGCCTCAGCGCGTTAGAGACACGCGTGGCGCCGCTGGCCGGGCCTGAAGGCTTTGTCTTTGATGGCCGGCCCGGCATGTTCGAAGTGTTGCTGATCCCGCAGCTTATGGGCGCGCGCCGTTTTGAAACGGATGTCACGACGTTCCCAACGCTTTTGCGGATCGAGGAGGCCTGTTTGGCTCTCGACGCGTTCCAGGCCGCCGCGCCGGCCGTGCAGCCGGACGCGTCGTAGCCTGAAACGCGCGCCATGAACGCCCCTTAGCGCGACTCCAGCGGTGTGTAGTCCCGCTGGGGCGCACCGGTGTAGATCTGCCGCGGGCGACCGATTTTTTGGCTCGGATCCTCGATCATTTCCGTCCATTGCGCGATCCAACCCACGGTGCGGGCCAGAGCGAACAGCACAGTGAACATGTCGGTGGGGAAGCCCATCGCCTTGAGGGTGATGCCCGAGTAAAAATCGATATTCGGATAGAGCTTCTTCTCGACGAAATACTCGTCTTCCAGGGCAATGCGCTCCAGCTCCATGGCCACGGCCAGTAGCGGATCGTCCTTGACGCCGAGCTCGTTCAACACCTCATGGCAGGTTTTCTGCATCACGCGCGCGCGCGGATCATAGTTCTTGTACACCCGGTGGCCGACGCCCATCAGGCGGAACGGATCATTCTTGTCCTTGGCGCGCTTGATGAATTCGGGAATGCGATCGACGCTCCCAATCTCCGCCAACATGTTGAGCGCCGCTTCATTGGCGCCGCCATGGGCCGGGCCCCACAAGCAGGCAATGCCGGCTGCGATGCAGGCGAATGGGTTCGCGCCGGAGGAGCCCGCCAGACGCACCGTGGAGGTGGAGGCGTTTTGCTCGTGATCGGCATGCAGGATAAAAATCCGATCCATGGCGCGCGTGAGCACCGGATTGATTTTGAAGTCTTCAGCCGGCACCGCGAAACACATGCGCAGGAAGTTTTCGGCATATTTCAGCTCGTTGCGGGGATACACAAAAGGCTGACCGAGGGAATACTTAAACGCCCGCGCCGCGATGGTCGGCATCTTGGCGATCATACGGTGGCTGGCCACCATGCGCTGATGCGGATCATTGATGTCGGTGCTGTCATGGTAAAACGCCGACAACGCGCCCACCGCGCCCACCATGATCGCCATGGGGTGGGCGTCGCGGCGGAAGCCCTCGAAGAAACGATCAAACTGCGCGTGCAGCATGGAATGGTACGTGATGGAGTGCTCGAACTCGGCGTATTGCGTCGCGGTCGGCAGTTCCCCCTGCAACAGCAGATAGCACACTTCAATGAAGTTCGATTGCTCAGCCAACTGATCGATGGGATAGCCGGAATAGAGCAGCACGCCTTGATCGCCATCGATATAGGTGATGCGCGATTCACAACTGCCCGTTGAGGTGAAGCCCGGATCGTAGGTGAACACCTCGCCTTGCTTCGCCAGGGTGCGGATGTCCATCACCGGCGCGCCCAGCGTGCCGGACAGAACCGGCAGGCGAAACTCCTTGCCGTTGGGAAGCCAGATGTTTGCTTCGCCGCCATTGTTCGTGCGGTTCGCCATGGTTCTACCTCTTGTTTACGCTGCGCCGGCGTGCGGCGCTTGAAAGTCATCTGCGATGGTATGTTGGGTCAGCACATCGTCCAAACGCGCCAGGCTTTCTTCGCGTCCTAGCAACGCAAACACCACAGGCAAATCTGGCGCCGGCGCGCCTCCGGTCAGTGCGGCGCGCAGGGGGGCGCCGACCTTGCCGAAGCCGACCTCCTCCGTTTCGGCGAAGGTGTGCAGAGCTTCGTGGATATGGTGTTCATCCCACGCGACAATCTGCGCCAACACGTCCCGCGCGCGGCCGAGCCGCGGCAAGGCCTCGTCCTTCAACGCTTTGCGGGCCTTGGCTGTGATAGCCAGCGGGCGCGGCGCGAGCAAAAACGCCGCCTGCGCCACCACATCTGGCAGCGTTTGGGAGCGTTCCTTAAGATGCTGAACGCCGGCCAGCAAGCGTTGAGCGTGCGTTTCGTTCATCACGGCGCCGGTGGTCCATTCGCGCCACGCCAGCGCCAGGGCGAACACCCGCGCATCGCCGGCGCGGCGCAGGTGATGGGCGTTGATATCGTTGAGTTTGTCGATGTCCAGCCGGGCCGCCGCTTTGTTGATGCCGTTGAGATCAAAGGCGGCCAAAGCCTCTTCCTGGCTGAAAATCTCCTGATCGCCATGGGCCCAGCCCAAGCGCAGCAGATAATTGCGCAGTCCCTCAGGCAGATAGCCCAGGGTGCGGTACGCCTCCGCTCCAAGGGCGCCGTGGCGCTTCGACAGCTTCTTGCCATCAGCGCCGTGGATGAGCGGGATGTGCGCGAAGACCGGCGTGTCCCAGCCCAAAGCCCTGTAAAGGAGGCTCTGGCGTGCGGCGTTCACCAGATGATCGTCGCCGCGGATCACATGGGTGACGCCCATGGCGTGGTCATCGGCCACCACGGCGAGATTATAGGTCGGCCCACCATCGGCGCGCAGCAACACCAGATCATCAAGATCTTTGTGGGCGAAGCGCACCGGCCCCTGCACCGCGTCGTCGACGATCGTTTCGCCCTCCAGGGGACCTTTGAAACGGACCACAAAGGGCGCGCCGTCGGGCGCATCCGCGGGATCGCGATCGCGCCAGGGCGAGCGGAAAGCGGCGAGGCCCACATCCGCCTTAGCCTGCAGCGCCGCGGCTTCGCTGAGCAAAGCCTCGCTTTGCGCGGCGTCGGTTTTTTTCAACTGAGCGGCTTCTTTTTTCAGCGCCCGCGCTTTGTCCAACTGGGCGTTGGCCGCCTCACGTTGGGCCGCCAGTTCCGCAGCCGGGACATAACAGCGATACGCCGCGCCGCGCGCCAACAGGTTTTCGGCTATCTTCACATGCTCCGCCGCGCGCGCATGTTGCGACACCGGCTCGCCATCCCAATCCAGGCCCAACCAGCGGAGCCCGTCCAGGATCGCGGCTGTCGCCGCATCGGTGGAGCGTTCGCGGTCCGTGTCCTCAATGCGCAGCAAAAAACGACCGCCGCAACCGCGCGCATACAGCCAGTTGAACAGCGCCGTGCGGGCGCCGCCAATGTGCAAAAAACCGGTGGGCGAGGGGGCGAAACGCGTCACGACCGGCGCCGCGCGCGCGCCTCCCGTCTGGGGGTCTGGGGCGCGATCCGTCATGAACGTCCGAAAGCTGCGATCAAGCATCGATCAAAATTTCGCCGCTGATAGCATGATGCGTCGCCAAAACGAAAGGGGGCGCGCGATGACGGTGCGCCAGAGCCGTGCCGGGCGTGACGTCGTCGCCGCGCTGAGCGGGCGATGGCCGGACCGTGCGCCCACGATCGCCGGGACCTGGCGCCTGGCGCCGGGTGGGGCCATGGTCCTGATGGCGACGGCCCTCGCTTTTGGCTCCGCCGCTTATCTCACCGCATCCTGGGAGCCGCCGGCGTGGATCGGTTGGGGCGGCTTAGCCGGCGCGGCCGTCATCGCCGGCGTGGGCATCCTCGCCATGCGCGCGGCGTGGGCGCGCATCATCGCCGGATGCTTGTTGTGTTTTTGCCTCGGTTTTGTGGCCGCGCAAACCCGCGCGCAGACCCTCGCCACGCCGATGCTGACGGCGCCCCTCACCAACGCCGTCGTGACCGGTTGGGTGGCGCGCATTGATCCGCCATCCCAAGCGCGGCAGGCGGATCGCCGCCGCTATGTCGTTCGCGTCAGCGCCATTTCTGGCGTTCCGCGCGAGCACACGCCGCGTTTTGTGCGCATCAGCGCGCCCGCGGCGCTCGCGCATCTGGGCGATCGGGTGCGCTGGCGCGCCCGTTTACAAGCGCCGCCCGGCCCGCCGGTGACGGGCGCCTATGACGCTCGGCGACGGTTTTACTTCGCCGGCTGGGGCGGATCGGGACGCGTGCATGAAGCGCTCGCGCCGCCGGCGGATCTCCGTTTGGCGCCGGCCGACGCGCTCGCGCGCCAGGTGGCGCTGGCGCGCGCCCATGTGGCGGCGCGGCTCGAGCGATCGGGCGGGGCCGTCAGCGGGGCGATTGTCGCGGCGTTGGTCACCGGCTGGCGGGGCGACATCCGCGCCGAGCACGCTGAAGCCTTGCGTGCGTCGGGACTGGGCCACATCCTCGCCATTTCGGGGCTGCATATGGCTCTGGCGGCGGGCGGCGCCTTTGGCTTGGCGGCCGGTGTGTTGGCGGTCTGGGAGCGCCAAGCGCGCCGGCGCGACATGCGTCGCGCGGCCGCCATGATCGCGTTGATCATCGCCACCGCATATCTTGTTTTTTCCGGCGCGGCGGTGTCCACCCAGCGCGCCTATGTGATGGCGGGCGCGGCGTTCGTCGCCATCCTGTTGCGCCGCCAAGCCCTCAGCATGCACACACTGGCCGCCGCCGCGATGGTGGTGTTGGCGCTCAGGCCCGAAAGCGCTGTGGAGCCGGGCTTCCATATGAGCTTCGCCGCCGCGGGCGGCCTCATCGCCGCCTACGCCGCCGTCCGCCGGCGCCAGCACGCGCACGGGGCGGGCTTCAAGAGCTCCGGATGGGGGCGCCGCTTGCTCATCGGCTTCAGCGGTACGGTGATCACCAGCGTCGTGGCCGGCGGGATCACCGGCCCCGTGGCGGCGCTGCACTTCAACCGTGCGGCCTGGCTCGCCATACCCGTCAACATCGTCGCCATGCCGATTTTCTCGGTGGTGGTGATGCCGGCGTGCGGCTTTGCGGGCCTGCTCGCGCCCTTCGGCTTGGAGGCGCCCTTCGCCCGGATCGCCGGCTGGGGGCTCGAGGTCATTCTCACCATCGCGCAATGGGCCGAGGCCCAAGCCGGCGCGCAAAGCATCATCCCCTCAGGCGCACCCATGGTGCTCGGACTGCTTTTGGCCAGCATTGCGGCCCTATGCGCTTTTGAGCGTGGCGGCGTGCGCCTGGCTTTGGGTGTCACTCTTCTTACTGGCGTCCTGTGGGGGGCGAGCCCGACGCCCCTGGCTTGGGTCGGCCGGGATGGACGTGTGTTGGTGTTTCCCGAACACGGCGGCGCCCTGGCGGCGCCGGCGTTCCGCGGCGATTACAGCCGAGAGATGACGGCCCGCCGCTTCGGCGTCGTTCCCGCGAGCCTTACGCCCTTGGAGGCGGCCGCTGCGTGTGACGCGTTAGGCTGCGTGGCGACGCGTTCGGGTGGCCGTTGGCGGGCCGAGCCCTGGCGCATCGCCGTCAGCCATGACCCCCGATCACGCGCAGCGGACTGCGTCCGTGCGGACATTCTCATCCATCCCATCGCCCGTAACGGGCCGCAGGCGGCGCAGCACCTAAACGCCGAAGGGGACTGCGCGGCCTTGGAAGTGCGGCCCCACCCGCAGGCCACGCAAACCATTTGGGCCAGCCGACATGGCCCTGTTGTGCGCCGACCGCCCGCGGGCCGGCCGTGGTCCGCGCCCGGCGCCGATAGGGCGGCCGCCGACGGCCCTTAGGGGTAGCGCCGCAAAAGGCCCGCCAGCTGGCCCTGCACCTTCACGCGATGGGGCTCCAGCTCGCGGGTTTCATAGGCGGGGTTTTCGGCCTCCAGCGCCACAAGGCCGTTGCGGCGGCGCAAACGCTTGAGCGTGGCTTCTTCATTGTCCACCAAGGCCACGACGATGGAGCCGTTATCGGCGGTTTCCGTGCGGCGAATGAAGACGATATCGCCATCCATAATGGCGGCGTCGATCATGGAGTCACCCCGCACCTCCAGCGCGAAATGTTCCCCGCGCCCGAGAATGGAGGGCGGGGCCGGCACCCGTTCCAATTCATGCTGGATCGCTTCAATGGGCGTGCCGGCCGCGATGCGTCCCAGAAGCGGCACATCCACCACAGCGCCCGGCGGCGGCAAGGGAGCGGAGACGGCGTTAACCACCGGCGTCGCCGTCAAGCGCGGCGCAGCGGCGGCGGGCGATGCGGCGGCCGCGCCCGGGATCTTCACCACTTCCAAGGCGCGGGCGCGATGGGGCAGCCGGCGCAAAAAGCCCCGCTCCTCCAGCGCTGTGATCAAGCGGTGGATGCCGGATTTGGAGGCCAGATTCAGCGCTTCCTTCATTTCATCGAAGGAGGGCGAGATGCCGGTTTCGTCGATCCGCTTTTGAATGAACATCAAAAGCTTGTGCTGCTTGGGCGTGAGCATGAAACGGCCCTCCGACTGGTCACGGCGATCTGTTCGCCCCCGAATGCCGGAACGTTCTGCCCCTGTTCCGCCCTCGAGTCAAATCCGGCCATGTACACACCGCCGCCAGTTTCAGAGAACGCCCATCAATGCCGCGGCGGCTTGGCCCGGATCGGCGGCGCGCATCAGGCTTTCGCCCACCAGAACGCCAGCGGCGCCGGCCGCCGCCATGCGCTGCACATCGGCAGGCGTGGCGATGCCGCTTTCGGCGATCAGCAAGGCCGATGGCGGCGCTTGCGGCGCGAGGGTTTCGAAGGTGGCCAGGTCCGTATGAAAGCTGCGCAGATTGCGGTTGTTGACGCCAATAAGCTCAGCGCCGAGGGCCGCGGCGCGCGCCATCTCCGCAGCATCATGCACTTCCACCAGCACATCCAGGCCCCAGCGTTCCGCCTCCCGCATCAAAGCCGCGGCGCGGGAATCATCCAGCACCGCCAGGATCAGCAGGATGGCGTCGGCCCCCAGGGCTCGCGCTTCGGCGATTTGGTAGGGGTCCCACATGAAATCCTTGCGCAAGATCGGCAGACCGCAGGCCGCCCGCGCCGCTTGCAAATGGGCGTCATCGCCTTGAAAGCCGGGACTGTCGGTCAACACGGACAGGCATGCGGCGCCGGCTTGTTCATAGGCGCGGGCATGGGCGGCGGGATCAAAATCCGCCCGGATCAAGCCCTTGGATGGGCTGGCTTTCTTGACCTCAGCGATCAGCCCCATGCGTCCTGCGGCATGGGCGGCGGCGAGCGCTGCGGCGAAACCGCGCGGCGGCGGGGCGGCGGCGGCGGCCGCGTCCACATCAGCGAGGGGGCGGGCGGTTTGGCGCTCGGCGATTTCGGCGCGCTTGCGCTCCATGATGCCGACTAAAATGTCCGGTGCGCTGGCGTCGCTCATGAACCCGCCCCCTTGGCGGCGC
>CAZGCB010000009.1:0-43160 GCA_964524065.1 uncultured Caulobacterales bacterium
GTGGGCGGACTATGTCGGCCGCGAATTCAGTCCGGACACCGACAAATCGGTGATGCTGCGCACCCATTGTCAGACATCGGGCTGGAGCCTCGCGGCCAATGATGTGTTCAACAATGTCACGCGCACGGCGGTGGAGGCCATGGCGGCGGTCGATGGCGGCACGCAAAGTCTGCACACCAATAGTTTGGACGAAGCCCTGGCGCTGCCCACGCCCTTCGCGGCGCGCATCGCACGCAACACGCAGACCCTGCTGCAAACCGAAGCGCATCTCTGCGACACCATCGATCCCTGGGGCGGCAGCTATTATGTGGAGCGCCTTACCGCCGACCTCGTCGCCCGCGCCCGCACCCACATCGCCGAGGTTGAAGCCCTAGGCGGCATGGCCGCAGCCATTGACGCCGGGGCCCCGCAAAAGCGCATCGAAGAAGCCGCCGCCCAAACCCAGGCCCGCATCGATTCCGGCCGTCAGCCCATTATCGGCGTCAATCTGTTCCAGCCCGAGCAGGATGACGACATCCCGGTGCTGAAGGTGGACAATGCCGAGGTGCGCGCGGCGCAAGTGGCCCGCCTCAAACGCCTGCGCGCTGAGCGCGACGCCGAGCGGGTGGAGCAAGCGCTCGAGGCTCTCGCCAATATCGCGGCGGGAACGGACGGCAATCTCCTCGCGGCCTGTGTCGAGGCCGCCCGCGCCCGCGCCAGCGTCGGCGAAATGAGCGACGCCATGGAGCGCGCCTTCAGCCGCCATCGCGCCATCCCGTCTGCGGTGAAGGGCGTTTATGTGAAGGAAAGCGGCGACACGCCGGCCGTCCTCTCCGCCAAACAGGCGCTGGAGGCCTTCAAAGCCGCCCATGGCCGCGCGCCGCGCATCATGATCGCCAAACTGGGCCAAGACGGCCATGATCGCGGTCAGAAAGTCGTCGCCTCCGCCTTCACCGATTTGGGCTGGGAGGTGACGCTCGGCCCGCTCTTCCAAACGCCAGAGGAAGCCGCCGATGACGCGGTGGCGAAGAAGGTGGACATTGTCGCCGCCTCCAGTCTCGCCGGCGGGCACCTCACCCTGGTGCCGGAGCTGCGCACCGCCCTCGCCAGCCGCGGGCGCGAGGATGTGATGGTGGTGGTGGGCGGCGTCACCCCTCCGGAGGATGTCGGTGTGCTGAAGCATATGGGTGCCGCGGCCGGCTATGGCCCCGGCACGGTGATCGCTGACACCGCCGCCGATCTCATCCGCAAGCTCGGCCCGCGCATGGGCTTGGGCGAGTTGGCGTGAGCCTGAACGGCGCATGAGCCAAGCCGCCCCCCTCGCCGGACGCAGCACCACATGGTGGCGGGTGATCCCCGCGCTGTTCACGCCGCCTTTGGTGTTGGGCGCGCTCTATCTGATGTCAGTCACCATCTGGGAAGGGGCAAAGCGCCTCATAGGCGGGCAAGCGATGGCCCTCGCGCTCGATCCAGGGACCCTCATCATGTTTGCTGTCATGAGCATGATGTTTGTCGGCCCTTGCGTGCTGATCGCGGCTCTGATCTGGATCGTGCTGCATCGCCGCAGTTGGAGCGGGCCCACCCACGCCGCAGTCCTCGGCGCCGCCATGGGCGCACTTGGCTTTCTCGCCATGCGGTTTTGGCTCGTGGGCGACAATCTGCGCGCACCCTGGATCCTCTGGCTGATGGGCGCCGGCGCCCTTGCAGGACTGGTGGTCTGGGCGATCGCCTATGCCGGCCGACCGGAGAAAGCATTGCGATTGGTGCGAGCTTAAGGCTCCAACGCCATCACAACGACCTTGAATATAGACAGACGCAGCGGGCGCCGGCCCGACGGCAAGGTCGGCCGAAAGGCAATCGCGACGCTCTCTAAAAGAAAATCGCGACGCTCTGGCGACCCGCGATCACAAGCTCACGGTTTGCGTTCCACACCAACATATCCTGGCTTGAATACCCGCCTGAGGCCTGCTCCGCGCGCGTTTGAAGAAGCCACCAGCCATCGTCCGTTTGCGGCGCGTTGGTCAAAAAATTGAGCATCCAGGTCATCGAGCTGATGGGCGCAAACTCCGCGGCCATGGGCAACACGGCCGGCGGCGGCGTGTCCGCGAGCGCGATCAGGGCCACAATATCGGTCGCCGCCTCGTCGCGATGACGTACCCAAATGAAATGATCATGCTCCGTCGACCCGGTCGCGGGGCGCGCGCCTTTCGCCAACCGTGTGTCAAAATGCTGCGTGAAGCTGGGGCCAAGGCCCTCGGGAATGAAAACCGGGCACGCATCCGGCGCGGCCACATCCGGTTGGGGCGTCCAGTTCTGATCCAGCGTGGACTCACGCTCCGCGCCAAAGGCGAATGTGCAGCGGGTCGCCAAGCCCTTTTCGCCGGTGAGATCCGCTTCAAAAAAGCTCACGGATTTGCCGCGGCGCAATTCCCGCGCCCGCCCTTCCACCGGCCCGCCGGCCGGGCCGATGAACGCCACATTCGCACTGCGCAAGGGCGGCAAATTGGGGGCCGAGCGCATCACCGCTTCAAGGCACAAGGCGCTGGAGAGGCCGCCATAAGTGGTGCGCCCCTGCATCCAACCGTCGGGAATGGTGATGTCGAGGCCGCCCGGCTGGCTGGACGCTGAAGCGATCAAGCCGGTGAACGATATCCAACTCATACAGAACCCACCTACAAGCAACTGCCCGCGTCGTGCGCTTCGCGTGCTTAGGCCAAACCCGGCGCGGCGCCAATCGGCGACGACCTTCGTCTAGTTCCATCTTACTGAGCGTTTTCGTTTGAAGAGGCCGCCGAACCGGGTGCAACCAGCGGCGGCGCCCCGTCCCATGGCCGCACAAAACAGGCTCGCCACCGGCCCGCGCCGCGCCGCAACGCTCCTTTCTTTGGAAAGTTCAGCGCCTTAAGCGATGCCCCCACACGGCCCGCTGCCGAATTTTCGATCGATCGGTCGTACCGCCTCTTGCGCCCGGGGCGGCCTGTCCCACATCGATGCGAAGATGATGCACATACATCGTCAACGGTACAAATTGTCAGGTGAACAAGGGGAAGCGTTATGAAAGCTTTGGCGTATTGGGTTGCGGGCGCGGCGGCGTTGGGTCTCAGCAGCGCGGCGGTCGCCGAACCGATCACCGCCGAAGAGGTGGAAGCGGCTCAACAAGCTTGGGGCGAAGGCATCGTCACAATCGGTAAAGTGTTCACCGAAGAAGGCGACTACACGCAAGCCGCGCGCGATCACATCAACGCGTTCTACGGCTATGGCGAGAGCGAAATCCTCTTCAAGCCGACTTTGGCGGCTGAGGATCAGTTCCGCGGCTCCTTCGACGAAGCGCTGTCTTACTTTGTGGGCGGCTCCATCGAAGAAGATGGCGGCTTCGCCATTGCGCCCTACACCAATGTGCGCTGGGAAAATGAAGGCACCCTGCTGTTCGGCGACGCCGCCGTGGCCATGGGCAACTACTTCTTCACCCGCACCAACGGTGATGTGGTGAAGGTGGAGTATTCCTTCGGCTATGAGCGTGGCGAAGATGGCGAGCTGAACATTGTTCTGCACCACTCCTCGCTGCCGTTTAACCCGAGCTAAGCGGTTAAACCTCCGAATGCGAGAGGGCTCGGCGCATGCCGAGCCCTTTTGTGTGCTTACCGCACCCCATCGCAGAACGCCTGGATGCGGCGACAGGCCTCCTCCAGCGTCGCATTGGACGTGGCATAGGACACCCGAAACGCACCCGCGCGGCCAAAGGCGGAGCCGGGCACCACGGCGACATTGTTCTCCTCCAACACAGCCGTCGCGAAGGCGACATCATCGGGCATTGGCGTCCCGGCAGGCGAGGTTTTGCCCATCAGCGCCGACACATCGGCGAACACATAGAACGCGCCCACCGGCGTGTTGGCGGAAACGCCCTCGGCCGCATTGAGCCCAGCCACCACCAAATCACGGCGGGTTTTGAACAACTCGTTGTTGGTGGCGATGAAATCCTGCGGGCCGTTCAGTGCTTCCACCGCCGCCCATTGCGACAGGGAGCACGGGTTGGACGTGGTCTGGCTGATAATTTTGCGCATCGCGGTGATGAGGTCCGTCGGCCCGGCCGCATAGCCAATGCGCCACCCAGTCATCGCGTACGCCTTGGAGACACCGTTCATGGTGAGCGTGCGGGCCTGGAGCTGCGGCTCCACCTGCGCGATGGTGGCGAATTGAAACCCGTCATAGACGAGGTGCTCATACATATCGTCCGTCAGCACCCAGACTTGCGGATGGCGCAACAACACGTCCGCCAGGCCGCGCAGCTCTTCAGCCGTATAGCCGGCGCCCGTCGGGTTGGAGGGCGAGTTCAACAGCAGCCATGTCGTCTTCGGCGTGATCGCCGCCTCCAGCTGGGCCGGCGTGAGCTTCCAATCCGTCTCCGGGCCGCACTCCACGCTGACCGGTTCCCCGCCGCACAGACGCACCATTTCCGGATAGGACACCCAATACGGCGCCGGCACGATCACCTCATCGCCGGGATTCAACGTCGCCAGAAGTGCGTTGTAGATCACTGCCTTACCGCCCGGCGCCACATGGACTTGGCCCGTGGCATAGTCGAGGCCGTTATCGCGCTTGAACTTAGCGACGATCGCTTCCTTCAGTTCCGGGATGCCATCAGCGGGCGTGTATTTGGTTTTGCCCTCCGCGAGCGCGTTGACCGCCGCTTCCTTGATGTTGTTGGGGGTATCGAAATCCGGCTCACCGGCGCCAAGGCCGATGACATCGCGCCCCGCCCGACGCAGCTCCGCCGCCTTGGTGGTCACCGCAATGGTGGCCGACGGTTTCACGCGCTGCACGGCGTCGGAAAGCGGTGCGGGAATGGCGTCGAGAGCGGCGGCGTCCATGGCGGGAACCTCATCGGCGTTAGGGTTAATCCGGCCGAACGCTACGCTCACCCGCGAGCGAGATCAAATGCCGCACGGTTTAGCGGACCCGCCTGTGTCCGCCGGCGGGCTCCCGCCGCGCGCCTGTGTCATCAAACGTCCTCATCAACGCCCCGATAGGGCCACACGACACCACTGCCGATGGCGTGTATACTGCGGTTGCGTGCGGGGACGCCGCCGCGTTCTTGTGCCCAGAATCCTTGATCCGCGCCTTAGTCCGGGGAGACGCGCCCATGTCCGAGACCCTTCACGCCGCGCGCCATGCGACGATCGCTGCGCTGTCTGGGCTGGTCGCCTTCTGGTTTCCGGTCGCGGTCGTCGCGCAAGACACGCCTCCCGCCGCCCCGCCCGCACAAACAGAACAAGCCGCCCCGCCGCCGGGCCTAGTGACGCTGGCGCAAGTGGAGGCCGGCCAACTCCTACTGAAAACCGTTTATGCTGGCCGCTATATGCCCGCGCCCACCGTGGCGGCGGATGTCCAAATCGACATCACCGGTCCGCTGGTGCGCACGACAGTGACCCAACGCTTTGAGAACCCCTCCGATCAATGGGTGGAGGCGACCTACACCTACCCGCTGCCGGAGAACGCGGCGGTGGACCGCCTGCGCCTGATGGTGGGCGATCGCTTCATTGAGGGGCAGATCAAAGAGCGGGAAGAGGCGCGTCAGATTTTCGAAACCGCGCGCCGCGAGGGCCGCCGCGCCGGCCTGGTCGAGCAACAGCGCCCCAACATGTTCACCAACTCCGTCGCCAATATCGGCCCCGGTGAAACCGTGGTGGTGCAAATCGAATATCAAGAGACCGCGCGGCTGAATGACGGCGTGTTCTCCGTGCGCTTTCCCATGGTGGTCGGCCCGCGCTACATCCCCGCGCCGGATCTCGTGCAGACAGTGGATTTCGGCGGCGCGACGGGCATAGCCCTTTCCGATCCGGTGCCGGACGCGAACGCCATCACCCCACCGGTCCAACGCCCCGACGCAGAGCCAGGCCTTGACGCCGATGGCGCGGTCACCGACCCCGACGCCCTGCGCCTGCCCGTATTCATCCGCGCGGATTTGCGGGCGGGCTTCCGCCTCGGCACCATCGAGAGCCTGCATCATGCGGTGGACATCGACCGCAAGGATCGCAGCCGTCGCGCGCTGATCGAGCTGGAGGGCGACACACCCGCCAATAAAGACTTCGTGCTGGAATGGCGCGCTGATGAGGGCCGCACGCCGCAAGCGGCGCTGTTTAAGGAAACCTGGAACGGCGCCACCTACGCCCTCGCCATGGTGGTTCCGCCCGCCGAACTCAGCGCCGATGCTCCGCGCCGGCCGCGCGAAGCCATCTTCGTCATCGACAATTCCGGCTCCATGTCCGGCCCGTCGATGGCTCAGGCCAAGCAGGCTTTGGTGCTGGCCCTCGACCGTTTGGAGCCGGCCGACCGCTTCAACGTCATCCGCTTTGACGACACCTATGACATCGCCTTTCCGGGCCCGGTTGACGCGACGCCGGAGAATGTCGCCTACGCCAAAGGCCTGGTGAGCGCGCTGGAGGCTAATGGCGGCACCGAAATGCTGCCAGCCTTGCGCGAGGCGCTGCTGGACGCCAACCCGACGGATGACAGCCGGGTGCGCCAGGTGGTGTTCCTCACCGATGGCGCCATCGGCAATGAAGCCCAGCTGTTTCAAGCGATTAATGACGGCCTTGGCCGCTCGCGCTTGTTCACCGTCGGCATTGGTTCAGCGCCAAACTCCTACTTCATGAACCGCGCCGCCCGCATGGGCCGGGGCACCTTCACCTATATCGGCGATGTGTCCGAAGTGGCGGAAAAAGCCGGCGAGTTGTTCCAAGCGCTGGAGCGTCCGGTGATGACGGACCTCGCCGTCGAGGTGCGCGAAGGACGCCTTGTGGAGGCCTACCCCGATCCCTTGCCGGATCTCTATGATGGCGAGCCGGTCGTCACTGTCCTCAGGGGCGTGCAAAACGGCGATACGCTGCGGCTCTCCGGCCTGCTGGCGGGCCAGCGCTGGGCGGCGGATCTGCGGATCAACCAAGCCGCCGAAGGCCCCGGCGTCGCGGGCCTGTGGGGCCGGGCGAAAATCGCCGACATTGAAGAAAGCCGCTTTGAAGGCGTGGATTACCAAGTCATCGACGCCGGTGTTTTGGCCACCGCCTTGGAGTTCGGCCTCGTGTCACGCCGCACCAGCCTGGTGGCGGTGGATGTCACGCCGGCCCGGCCCGCGGACGAGCCGCTGATCCGTCAAGAGATCGCGACCATGCTGCCAGAGGGCTGGGATTTCGGCAAAGTGTTCGGCGAGGACACGCCGCCCTTCCAGCGCGAAGCCGCGCTCGAGCTTGACGATGTCCGCTTCGCCGCGCTGCGTGATCCACGCGACGCCGACCAAGTGCTGCGCACCGCCGACGGCTTGGCTTTGCCGCGCGGCGGCCTGCTTGACATGGATCGCGCTGTGCTGAAAGCGACGGCTGATCGCCTGCGCCAGGCCGCGGCGTTCAGTGTGCAAGCCCTGCAAAACGCGCGCGCCGGCGATGCGCAGCTGGTGGCGCCCGCGCGCATCACATCCAGCACGCGCACCGCGCATCTTTGGCTGGGCGGGGCGCTGATCGCGGCGGCGCTCGCCCTGTTCATCATCGGGCTTGTGGCGCTACGCCGCAAAGCCCAAGCAGCCCAAGCAGCCCAAGCAGCCCAAGCAGCCAAGCGGGGATGACAGCATCTGGCGGCATACACCGCAGCCTCTTTGTCCTGTTTGGCGGCGCGGGCCTCGCGCTGATCGCCGGCCTCGCTGTGATCGGTCACAGCCTCGGGCTCCATCCCTGGCTCACGCCCAAAGCCGTGGCCGCCGACACGCTCATCGCCCAAGCCTGGGCGCGCGCGCAAGCGGGCGAGCCCGCGCCCAAACCCTGGCCCTGGGCGGACACCTGGCCCGTCGCGCGCCTCAGCGCCCCGGCCTATGGGACGGACGCCATCGTTCTGCATGAAGCGGGGGGCGAAGCGATGGCCTTCGGGCCGGCCTGGCTCGCCCAGACGCCCCAGCCGGGGGAGAGGGGCGTCTCCGTCATCGCCGCCCATCGCGACACCCATTTCGCCTTCCTGAAAGATTTGGAGCCAGGCGACATTGTCGATGTGGAGCGCGCCGACGGCGGCGCCGCGCCGTTTGAAATCACCCATACCGAGATTGTGCGCCATGACGCCTCGGGCATTGTGCCGGAGGATGGGGGCCCCGCGCGCCTCGCGCTGGTGACCTGCTGGCCATTTGGAACCACGGAGCCGGGCCCCCTGCGCTATGTAGTGTGGGGCCGTCTCATGTCGCCCAGCGTCGGCTAAACCCGCGCGAAATCGAGATACACCGGCGGGCAGTCGCCAATATTCTTCGTCTCATAGCGGGTGCGCACATGATCAGCGGGCGGCGTGCGCCAGTCCGCCGGCCGCCGCGCCATCCAGCGGAAGGCCAGATGCGCCCGCACATGGCGCAGCGTCCAATCCACATAGGAGCGCACATCCGTCGCCACACGCAGCCGCCCGCCCGGCGCGATCACGCGGGCCAGCTCCGCCACAGTGTCGGGTTGGATGATGCGCCGCTTATGATGGCGCGTTTTCGGCCACGGATCGGGAAAGAGGATATAGGCCATCTCCAGCGAGGCCGCAGGCAGCCTTTCCAAAACGTCCCGGCCATCGCCCTGATGCACGCGCATATGCGCACTCGGGATGGCGAGGCCCGCCTCCTCTAAACGCGCCAGGGCCTTGGCGACGCCTTCCTCAAAAAACTCAACGCCGATGAAGCCGACATCCGGCACGCCTTGCGCTTGGCCGGCCAAATGCTCGCCGGCGCCAAAGCCGATCTCCAGCCGCAGCGACTGTGCTCGAGGGAACAATACCGCCGGATCGATAAGCCCCGCCGGCAGCGCCAGCCGCGGCAGCACATCGTCCATCAGCGCCTGCTGACGCGCCGACAAAGGCCGCCCTTTGCCGCGACCATAAAGCCGCCGCGGCGCGTCAGTCCGCTCATCGCTCATCGCATCGGTCAGCAACAGGATGGGGGGTGTCAGCCCGCCAAATCCTTGAGGTCGTCAACCAAATCGGTCCGCTCCCAGGAGAAGCCGCCTTCGGCGTCCGGCTCACGCCCGAAATGGCCATAGGCGGCCGTGCGCGCATAAATCGGGCGCGTCAGCTGCAAGCGATCGCGAATGCCGCGCGGGCTGAGGTCCACCAGCTCACCCAGCCGCTTCTCCACCGCTTCAGCGTCGCTGCGCACATCGCCGTAGAGATCGACATACAGCGACAGCGGCTTGGCCACCCCGATCGCATAGGACACCTGGATGGTGCAATTGTCCGCCAAACCGGCCGCCACGACGTTTTTCGCCAGATAGCGGCACGCATAGGCCGCCGAGCGGTCCACCTTGGTGGGATCCTTGCCGGAGAACGCGCCGCCGCCATGGGGCCGGCGCCGCCATAGGTGTCCACGATAATTTTGCGGCCCGTCAGGCCTGCGTCACCATCCGGCCCGCCAATCACGAACGCGCCCGTGGGGTTCACATAGAACTCCTCCTCCAGACACATCCACCCGTCCGGCAGCGCCTCCAACACAAAGGGACGCACCAGCTCGCGCACATCGGCTTGGCTCAGCCCCTCGCTATGTTGGGTGGAAACGACGACGGACGTCGCGCCGACCGGCTTGCCATTCTCATACCGCAAGGTGACTTGGGACTTCGCGTCCGGCTCAAACTCCGGCCGTGCGCCGGATTTGCGCGCCGCCGCCATACGTTTGAGGATGTCATGGGAATAGTGGATCGGCGCCGGCATCAGCGACGACGTCTCATTGGTGGCGTGGCCGAACATAATGCCCTGATCGCCCGCGCCGACGTCCTTGTTGCCGGACTCATCCACACCCTGGGCGATCTCCGCCGATTGCTCATGAACATGGCTTTGGAACTGAAGCTCCGCGTGATGGAAGCCCGCCTGCTCATAGCCAATGTCTTTCACCGCCGCGCGCACCACCTCACCCAGCGTTTGGCGATGGATGTGCGGCCCGCGTACTTCACCCGCGAGCACCACCAAATTGGTTGTGGCGAGGGTCTCCACCGCCACACGCACTTGCGCCGGGTCCAGCCCTTCGCGCTGGGCAGCACGGAAGTAAGCATCCACAATTTCATCGGAAATCCGGTCGCAGACCTTGTCCGGGTGGCCTTCCGCCACGCTTTCGCTCGTAAACAAATAAGAAGAGCGCGCCACTACCGCCTCCCATGATGGCCGGTCGCATCAGTTTCGATGATGGCACATGACGGATGAGGTTCAAAGATGCGCGACAGAAGCGCAAAGAACTATGAAAGGCAAGTCGAGGCACAGAGCGCCCACGCGCAGAACCGCACGGCGATCAGGCCCGCCACACGGTTCCGCACACGGATTGATGGGAGGCGGCCGCCGTGTGAACGGGCGGCGCGGGCGTGTCAGCTGTCCAGCACCGCTTCATCATCGCCTAGGGCGCGCACCAGCTCGAGCACGCGCCGCCGCACGCGAGGCTCACGAATCCGTGAAAACGCCGCCGCCAGAGCCACGCCATCCGGACTGTTAATGAAATCATCCACCAGCGGGGTCTGATCCCCTTCGGCGAAGCCCGACGCGGTCGTTTCCTCCATACCCTCAAAAAAGAAGGACACCGGCGTCCCAAGAACGCGGGCCATTTGGAATAAACGGCTAGCGCCGATGCGGTTGGCGCCCCGCTCGTACTTCTGAATTTGCTGAAAAGTAACCCCCAACTCCTCCCCAAGTTTATCTTGGCTCATACCGATCAACAATCGGCGAAGGCGCACTCTTGAGCCAACATGAACATCTATGGGGTTTGGAGATCGGCTGGATACGCTCATTGTTTTACCAGTTCTGTTTACGCGCGCCATACGTGCAGGACTACAGGGCTCAACCCTTTGTATTTTCGATGACATATTCACTCGACTTTACAAGGAAGTAAAGCCTCGGGAGGCGTGGCTAAAACCTAGAACCAGCGGCCCATGATGCGGCGGCTTGAGGCCAGCGCGCCGAGCATCATCATCAGCGCGAAGAACGCATCGCCAACGATGGCGTACAGCGTCGGCGGCGCCGCCGCCGGCAGCGGCGCGTCCAACACGCCGTCCTGCTGAAAGGGCACCTGCATGGATGGCGGCATACGGCCATACACATCGATGATGCCCGATACGCCACCCGTCGCCGCCCGCACCAAGGGCAGCCCCTCTTCAATGGCGCGGTAGCGGGCTTGATTGACGCTTTGGCGCGGCCCGGCCGTATCACCATACCACGCATCGTTGGAGACATTGACGATCCAGGCCGGGCGATCCTGACCACGCGGCGTAAAGCCAGGGAAAATCGTCTCATAACAAATCTGCGGCGACACCGGCGGCGCGCCGCTAATGGGGATCGTCGCCGGGCCGGGGCCGGGCGAGAAACCGCCGGGCAGCCGCCGCGTCAACGTGGTGAGCCCCATTTGCTCCAACAGACCCGACAAGGGCAAAAACTCGCCAAACGGCACCAGACGCGCTTTGTCGTAAATCAATTCCGGGAACGGCGCCCCGCCGCGAAAGGCCATAGCCAAGAACGAATTACGCACCACCACCTGGGAGGGATCGATGGGATCGCGCCGAATGGACCCCATGAGCAACATCTGCTCTTCATCAAAAACACGGGCGATGTCATCCAAAGCACGCGGCGATTCCAACACCGCGAACGGCAAGGCCGACTCCGGCCAAATCACATGGGTGCGCGTGTCCAGCCCGTCGCGCGCGGACAAACGGAGATAGCGCTCCAACACGCGCAGCTCATTGCCGGAGCGCCATTTATCCTGTTGGGAGATATCCGCCTGCACGACACGCAAGCGCACATCGGGCGCATGCGTGACCTCCGCGTCCGCCAGGCGGGCGATGCCGGCGGCAAAGAGGATCGCCAAGGCCGCAAAGCCAAAGCTCGCCGGGGCGACCCGCTTCCAAAACGCACGCCCACCGCCAAGAATCGCCGCCGGCGCAGCAAAGGCGTAGTACGTGATGAAGGTCAGCCCCCACACCCCAAACACCGCCGCGGATTGTGAAACCGGCCCGCCCGCCGGCCAGACATGACCGGCCACATTCCAGGGAAAGCCGGACAGCACAAAGCCGCGCAGGTACTCAAACCCAGCAAAGCTCAGTGCAAACACCGCAATACGCCGCGGTCCCTCGCGCCAGAGCAGCGCCGCCACCAGCGCCGCCGCGCCATAAAACAGGCCCAACCCCGCCGCCAAAGCCACCGAGGCCAACGGACCGAAGGGCCCATATTCCGGGCCGCGCGCCTCAAAGGCGGCCGCCACCCACCACATGCCGGCCAGCACATAGCCCGCCCCGAAACACTGCCCACGCCAGAACGCCGCCCGGCCGCGGCGCGTGGGCAGCGCCGCCGCGCCATCGATCATCCAGACCAACACCATCACGGCCAGCAAGGTCGCCGGCCAATAATGCGTCGGCGCATGGCCGGTGGCGCCCACGCCGCCGGCGACGAAAGACACAAAGCCCGATCGCCACCAGCCCAAGCCGGTCACCAAACGCATCAGCCAGGCGTCCACCCCGCCTGGGGCCGCGCTCTGGCTCACTTGCGGCGTGGAGGCGGGCCCGGCGGCCGCGCCATCGGCGCCAGGATCGGCCACAGCTCCGCCCGCATGCGGCGGTACGGCGTCGGTGCTCATGGGCTCGCCAATTCTTCGGTGGATTGCGGCGCCGCCGCGCCATTGACCCGCGGTCGCGCGCCGTCGCTCCGGCGCACCAACAGACGTTTAATACGGCGGGGATCGGCGTCCGACACCTCAAACTCCAGACCTTGCGGATGGGGAATGACCTCGCCCCGCTCCGGCACGCGCCCGGCGAGGGTGAACACCAACCCGCCCAGCGTGTCGACATCTTCCGTCAGGTCTTCAATGCCCAAGGTGCGGTTCACGATCGCCTCGAAATCCTCAATGCTGCAACGCGCATCGGCGTCCCAGCAGGCGCCGCCGCGCGGGCGCACCATGGGGGCGGCGCTGGAATCGTGCTCATCCTCAATATCGCCGACGATCTCCTCCACGAGATCCTCCAGCGTCAACAGGCCGTCCGTGCCGCCGAACTCATCGACCACCAACGCCATATGAATGCGGCGGCTTTGCATCTTCAGCAGCAAATCAGCCGCCGGCATGGACGGCGGGACGAACAGAACCGGGCGGCGGATGCGATCCAGCAACTGCACAGTGGCGTCGCCAAACCCATCCCCCACCGAGGGCGCGAGATGGCGCATGACATCACGGATGTGAACCATGCCCAGCGGCTCATCCAAGGTGTCGCGATAAACGGGCAAGCGCGAATGGGGGTTGTGCGCAAAGATTTGCGTCACCTCACGCAACGACGCCGTCACGTCCACCGCGATAATGTCCGCGCGCGGCACCATAACATCCTCGACCCGCAGGCGATCGAAAGCCTCTGCGGCGAGACGCCGCTCACGGGCATGTTCCAGGCGCGCCGGGTCCGCGCCGCTCAAATCCGCCGCCTCTTGGGGCTCTGGCGTGTGACCACGCAGCCCCAACACGCGCAGCAAGCGCACCCAGGGCGATGATGGCGAAGCTTCACTCACGATCCGTCTCCCGCGAGGACGGCCAAGATGGGCCGCCTTCACCGACAGGGCGGCCGCGCGGCCAGGCCCGGTCGCGTCCGTGGGGATCAGGGTCGATCGTGCGTCCGGCGGGCTCGCCCCGTTCGCCATAGGGATCATGTCGTCCCATGGCGGCCAGGGCTCCGCGCTCCAGCGCTTCCATGATTGCGGCCTCATCATCGGTTTGATGGTCATATCCTTGGAGATGAAGATATCCGTGAATCACCAAATGGCAGATGTGATCGGACAAATTCAGGCCCTGCTCGTTCGCCTCCAGGCGAACGGTTTCAAAGGCCAAAACAATATCGCCCAACATGCTGTCATCAGGCGTCGGCTCCCCAGCAAAGCCGGGCAGGCCCGAGAGCGGCGCCTCAACGGCGCTGAGCGCCGCAACCCCGTTGGTGGCGCCCGCGCCGTTCATGGGCGGTTGGATGGCGGGTTCCTCGACCTCCAAGGCGCCGACGGGAAACGCCAGCACATTGGTGGAGCCCAGCTCGCCCCGATACAAGGTGTTGAGGCTGCTCTGCAGCGCATCATCCGCGAACACCACGGCCACCGCCCCCGGCCGCACCCGCGATAGGGCGGTGCGCGCCGCGCTTAAAGCCGCGTCCGTAACCGCCTCCAGCGACAGCCCGCCGGGATCGTCCAGCGCGGCGTCCCAATTCCCGCCTTGGCGCACGACATCATGCGGCGGGGCGGGCGGCGCAGGGGGCGGACGGCGGCTCATCGCAAGCGACGCCCCTTCTTGCCGGCCTCTTTCTCCGCCCGGCGCGCATCGCGGTCATAGGCGTCGATGATGCGGCCCACCAGGGGATGGCGCTGCACGTCGCCGCCGGTGAAGCGCACGGCCTCCACGCCCTTGACGCCATCGAGAATCCGGAGCGCGTGAGCGAGGCCCGAAGGCTGGCCCGAAGGCAGATCCACCTGGCTGGGATCACCCGTGACCGCCATCATCGCCCGCTCGCCAATGCGCGTCAGCACCATATGCATCTGGCTGATGGTGGCGTTCTGCGCCTCATCCACGACCACGAACGCATCGCGCAACGTCCGCCCGCGCATGAACGCCAGGGGCGCAACCTCGATACCGCCATCCTCGCGTCGCTTCTCCACCATTCGCTGTCCCAACGCTTCACGCAGCGCGTCCCAGATGGGCAGCATATACGGATCCACCTTCTCCGTCAGATCCCCTGGCAGATAACCGAGCTTTTCCCCAGCTTCCACGGCCGGGCGGGCCACGATCAACCGGTCAATGCGCCGCGCCGCCAACAAGGACGCGCCATACACCACCGCCAGGAAAGTCTTGCCCGTGCCGGCCGGGCCGACGCCGAAGGTGAGCGGCGTCTGCGCATCGGCCAGCGCCGCCACATAGCGGGTCTGCGCCTCCGTCTTGGCTTGAAAGCTCTTAGCGCCGACGCGGATCACGCCTGCGTCCGCGTCTATGGAGCCGCCGGCGCGCATGGCGCGTTCAGCCGCCGCCGCGCAATCGGCGGCGGAGGGGGCGACGCCGCGCTCCACATCCGCCCGCAGCGTGTCAATCACAGCGCGGGCCCGGGCGCGATCTTCGTCCTCGCCGCGAATGTGGACCGCCCCGCCCGGCGCCTCCAGACGCACATTGAGCACATCCTCCATCGCCGCAAGATTGGTGTCATGCGGTCCCGCGAGGGCGCGCAAATGAGCAGGGTTCTCCACCGGGATAGTGTCCACGGGCGCGGCGCGGCGGCGATCCGATCGGGTTTTCGCGCTCACGCCACCTCCACCGTTTGGGCGGGCGCAGCCGCCTCCGCCACGGTTCCGCTCAGGCTGTTGCGGGTGGCTTTGCTGATGCGCACCGGCGCGATGGTCCCGATGAGATCCGCCGGCCCATCCACATGCACCGCCTGCAGATAAGGACTGCGCCCATGCAGCTGGCCGGGCGTACGGCCCGGTTTTTCGAACAAAACTGGCAGCGTGCGGCCAATCTGCGCCTCGTTAAACGCGACTTGCTGCGCGCCGAGCAAAGCCTGCAGCCGCTCCAAGCGCTCCCCCTTGACCGCCTCCGGCACCTGCCCCGGCAACGACGCCGCCGGCGTGCCGGGCCGCACCGAGTATTTAAAGGAGAAGGCTTGCGCGTGCTTCACCGCCTCGACGGCCGCCAACGTGTCGGCGAAGTCCGCCTCGCTCTCACCGGGAAAGCCGACAATGAAATCGCCGGAGATCGCGATGTCCGGCCGCGCCGCGCGCACCTGTTCGATGATGGCGAGATACCCCGCCAGCGTGTGGCCGCGATTCATGGCGTGCAGAATGCGGTCAGATCCCGCCTGCACCGGCAAGTGCAGATAGGGCATCAGCTTGGGCTCATCGGCGAAAGCCGCGATGAGCTCCGCGTCCATATCGCGCGGATGGCTGGTGGTGAACCGGATACGCTCCAGCCCATCAATCTGCGCCAGATGCCGCACCAGCCGCGCCAGGCCCCAGCTCTCAGCGCCGTCTCTCGCTCCAGCCGGCGGCTGGCCGTGATAGGCGTTCACATTCTGACCAAGCAGCGTCACTTCCCGCACGCCTTGAGCCACGAGGGAGCGGACCTCGGCCGTCACCTGATCGACCGGCCGGGACCATTCAGCGCCGCGGGTATAGGGGACCACGCAGAAGGTGCAGAATTTGTCGCACCCCTCTTGCACGGACACAAAAGCCGTCACGCCATCCGCCGCGCGGGTGGGGGTCAGGACATCGAATTTCTCTTCAACGTCGAAATCCACCGCCAGCCGTTCATCCGTCGCGCGATGCGCGCGGGCGATCATTTCCGGCAGCTTGTGATAGCTTTGCGGGCCCATCACCACATCGACCACCGGCGCCCGACGACGGATCTCCGCCCCTTCCGCCTGCGCGACACAGCCCGTCACAGCGACAATCATGCGTCCGCCGCCGTCAGCCTCCGACTGTGCGGCGCGCGCCTCTTTCAGCTGCCGCACGCGGCCCAGCTCGGAGTACATTTTCTCCGAGGCTTTCTCGCGAATATGGCAGGTGTTGAGGATCACCAGATCCGCATTGTCCGGTTGATCGGCGGGCGTGTAGCCGAGCGGCGCCAAAAGATCCTGCATACGCTGGGAGTCATAGACGTTCATCTGACACCCATAGGTCTTGATGAACACCTGTTTGCGAGCGCGTGCGCGGAAGTCGGGTGCGGTCATGTAGCTGTCACACGCCGATGGCGACGCGCAAATTCCTAGTTAAATCCCACCTAGCTTATGGGGGAACGACGCCAGCGCTTCAAGGGCTGCGTCGCGCAGCGGTTCAGCAGCGCTTAACAGCGGCGCGGGTTACGCCCGCAATAGGCCTGGCTCGGCACCCAAATTCCGTCTTGCTCGATGTGGGTCACGGCGTTGACGCGCACCAAATCCGCCAGCGGCGGCTCAAACATGTCCTGGGGCGCGGTGGCGTCGCAGCGACGCACGATTTGCGCGTGCAGAGCCCGCGCGTCGGGCGGCGGCGTCACATCGCGAAAATTGCGCACCGGGCCCGCTGGGCGCCCGGAAATCGCGTCGATCGCTTGATGGCAGCCCAGCCGCGCGCCGGGGCGCAACGCCCGTCGCGTTCCAGCAAAGAAGATCTGCAGGCAGGCGCTGGCGCAATAGCGATCGCTCACCACCTCCATGCCCCGCGCGCGGATGCGCCGGGCGATCACATCCGCCAGCCCGACCGAGCCGCCGCCGCTATCAATGCGCAGCCGGCTCGCGCCGGGCGCCGCGTCCAGAGCATCAGCGATCTCCGCAGCGAAAGGCTGGGTGATGGAGCCGCGCGCAATGATAGTGGAGCCTTCAACGCTCACCGCGCCCCAGGGCTTCACGCCGGTCCAGGCGATGGCCTCCGTCAACGGCGCGCCTTGACCGATCAGCACCAACCCCCGCACCGCCCAGCCCGTCGTCGCCACCGCGATCAACAACATGACGATCAGCCCGTCACTGTTGTGCGTCGGGCCGCGATGGCGCACCAGCGTCAGCCCCGCGCCGAAGGCGAACCACACCGCCGCCAACAGCGCATAGGCCAACAGACCGCTGACCAAAAAGCGCTCCGGCTGCGCCGCCCCTGTGGCCGGATCGCCGGCCCGCCAACCAAACAGAAAGAACAGAAGGCCCAGCGCCACGCTCAACAGCGCAAACAGCCCCGTCAGCCGCATGAAAATCGCGCCGACCTGCGGCGGCGTGGAATAGCCCAGCACATGCCCGACAAGGCTGCGCAGCAGCGCCGTCACGCCTCCGAATCATCCAGCGGCACGGCGTAAAGCTCCATGCGATGATCCACCAGCTTGTAGCCCAGCTCGCGCGCCACGCGCTCTTGCAGGGCCTCAATCTCGGCATTGACGAACTCGATCACCTCGCCCGTCTTCACATTGATCAAGTGGTCATGGTGCTCTTCCGGCAATTCCTCATAGCGCGCGCGTCCATCGCCGAAATCATGGCGCGCGATGATCCCCGCCTCCTCGAACAGACGCATGGTGCGATACACCGTGGCGAGAGAAATGCGCGGATCAATCGCCGCGGCGCGCCGATGCAACTCCTCGGCGTCAGGGTGATCGGTGGCGACGTTGAGCACCCGCGCGATGACACGACGCTGATCCGTCATACGCAGACCTTTTGCGACGCACAGCTTCTCCAACCGATCCGGCATGACCGCCTCCGTCCACAATCGCGTATAAATTAAACACGTTCCCGCGCGGCGTCACCTATCCCGCTTGGGGAAAGCGCGAGAGTGCATGTGAGCGCATCGCCGGCATCGCCATAATAACCGGCCCGTCGGCCCACGACCTCAAACCCCGCCCGCGCATACAAGGCCCGCGCCGGAGCGTTGGCGACCGCCACCTCCAAATGCAGCATATGAGCGCCCGCCGCGAGCGCCGCCTGCGCCGCCGCGCCCACCAAGCGTCGCCCCACACCCCGGCGCCGGGCCGCCGGATCCACGCCAATGGTGAGCAATTCCGCTTCATCGGCCGCCACCCGCACCAAGGCAAAGCCCACCGCCACCTCCCGACTCCACGCCAACAGGCCCTGCGCGCCATGCAGGTGCAAAAACGCGGTGAAGGCCTGTTCGCTCCACGGATCCGGGAAGGACTGGGCGTGCAGCGCAGCGAACAGCCCCGCCGCGCCGGGCCCGGCAGGCTTGATTTTCACCGACCGCCAGGTGGTGAACACGGGACGCCTCCTCCATGTGGCCGCGTGCGATGGCCTCAGGCGCCATCGTTTGACCGGCGCCTGGCGCTATCGCATGGCCCGTTGACCCGCCACGATCAAGCGCGCGGTGCGGCGGGCCGCGGCGTCTTGCGCGGCGGGCTCGCATCCGGAGCGCGATGGTAGAAGGGAAAAGCGGGAGCCGTGCGCGGATCCGCAGCCGCAGCGTGATCCGCCAAAAGGCTCGGATCAATGGCGCGCACCCCGCTGTCCTGGCGCGTGTCGCCCGTCAGCAGCGCCGCCCCGCTCCCCGCCAGCCAGATAGAGGCGCCGCCCGCCTCGGCCGCCAATGCGTCAAGCGCGGCCCGGGCCGCCGCCACGGGCTCCGTCACGGGCGCACCCACGCGCACGCTGAGGGGCGTTTCATTCTGAAAAGCCCGCCAACTCACCTCGCCGCGCCGGGCGTCATGCACGCCAACGCACAGCGCCGCAGCATCGCCAGCCTGCGCCGCCGCCAACGCCGCGCTACGCCCCCATACATCCAGCGCCGTCACACCGACGGCGTCAACGCCCAAAGCCGCCGCGAATCCACGAGCGAAGGCGACACCCACCCGCACGCCGGCAAAGCTGCCGGGGCCGACGCACACGCCCACCCGCGACACCTGCGCCGGCTCCACGCCCAGCATCTGCAAGGCCTCGCAGGCCAGGCGCGCCACATGGCGATCATGCCCGCGGCCGAGATCGCGAGAGGACGCCACCGCATCCGCCCGGCCCGGCGCTCGCGCCAACACCGTGCAATCGGCGCCGGAGGTGTCCACGACCATCAGCACGGCGCGACCCGTCCCGAACCTGTCGCCCTCACGCGAGGACGCACGCCCCCTCAAAGCTCAAACGCGGCAAACGCGGATGCACGGGCGCATCGTCGGCAAAGCCAAGATTGCAGAGCCAGTTGGACTTCCAACGCGCCATCGTATCCGTGCCCTCAAAAAACGCCGCATCGACCCCAGCCCGGTCGAAGCCCGACATGGGCCCGCAATCCAAGCCCACGGCCCGGGCCGCCAGCATCAAATAAGCGCCTTGAAGCGAACCGTTGCGCATGGCGTGGTCCAAAGTGACCTCGGGGCTGGCGGTGAACCAGTCGCGCGCGCCGGGATTGTGCGGGAACAGCTGCGGGATTTTCTCGTAAAACTCCATGTCCATGGCAATGATCGCTGTCCATGGTGCGGCCATGGTCTTGTCCACATTGCCTGGCGTCAAATACGGCCGCAGACGCTCTTTCGCGTCATCGCCACGGATGAAGTAAAACCGCGCGGGCGAACAATTGGCGCTGGTGGGACCCATTTTCGCTAAGTCATACACCTGGCGGATGAGAGATTCCGGCACGTCCGCCGGCGCAAAGCTGTCGCGCGAACGCGCTTCCAGAAAGAGCCGCTCAAGAGCGCGCTCAGAAATCGGATCGGGCATCAGCGGTCTCCTTTAACATCTCCGTCGCCGGTAAGGCCTTAGCCGACGTGCCTGCGAAACCGCGCCATCGTGAGTCAGGCCACGGCCCTAAGTCCGCAGAACAGACTCTCAGTCACCGTGAGTTTTCCCAAGATTGGCGCCCGCTTCATCACACGACGGTGGAAAATTCACCTCTCGTTAACCCGGTTCACGGCTTTGTATCAGTCCTGTTCAGAAGGAACATGACGATGTCAGCTTTGTTCGACATGCGCGACATGCCTCAAGCGGTAACGCGCCCGCGCTTGGATCACAAGCGCCGGCTCAGCGCGACCCGCGAAGCCATGGCCAGCGCTCTGGTCCAGCACTTCCGCACGCGCCTGCGCGCCGGCATGACGTCGGGCGATATCCGTCGCGCGCTGGAAGTCTTCGTGACCGAATTGCAGAGCAGCGACGCGCCGTCCGAAGTGATCGACGCCGTCAGCGACACGCTCCAAATGCAATTTGTGGAAGACGCGGCGCCGCCGGCGCAGGCGCGCGGCCCGCGCCCGGCCAGCTTCACCGCTCGTGTGGCGGCCGAGCGAAGCAGCGCCACCCAAACCCGCCGCAGCCGCTAGCGGCGCGCTACGCGCCCATGGGGTAGAAAAATTCCTCGCGGATGATCTTGCCGCCTTTGACGGTGTAGACCCCGATTTCTTTCATAGGCATGCGCTGATTGGTGGCCTTTTCGGTGCAGTCCACCTCGAAAATGACCGCGAACCGGTCCTCGCCATGCGGGTAGGGGCCGTCAACGCTGCTGCTGTGGACCTCAAACGCGCTGTTCCACCAAGCATGTTTACCCTTAATGCCCTCCAAGCCCTCAATCATCGGCGAGTCCGCCCCGGGCATGGGGCCCGCCTCCACCGACACCGCATCTGCGGCGTAGAGCGTGTCGAGCGCTTTTTCGTCTTCGCCAGCCTGGCAGTAAGCGACGAGCTGATCGGCGATGGTTTTCACATCCGCCTGAGCCGTTGCGGTCATGGGCCCATCTCCCCTGAAGTGTTGAAACTTCAGCGCTTATAACACCGCCTCGACGCCCGTGACCTCCGGCACATAGGTCTTCAACAGATTCTCAATGCCCATCTTCAAAGTCGCCGTGGAGCTGGGACAGCCGGCGCACGCCCCGCGCATGGTGAGGAACACGCGACCGCTTTCCGGTTCAAAGCGGTGGAAGGTGATGTCGCCGCCATCGGCCGCCACCGCCGGACGCACACGCGTGTCGAGCAGCTCCTTGATCTCGGTGACGATCTCGGCCGCTTCGCCATGATAGACGTCCGAGGCATGGCCCTGATCGCCCGCCGCGGCTGCCGCGCCTGCCGCGCCGTCCCCATGCAGAATGGGCGCGCCTGAGACATAAAAGTCCATGATCGCGCCCAGCAACGCCGGTTTGATGTGCGCCCAGTCCACACCGTCCGCCTTGGTGATGGTGAGGAAGTCCTGCGCGAAGAACACGCCCCGCACACCCTCTACCGCGAACAACGCGTCGGCCAAGGGCGAGGCCGCCGCCTCCTCGGCGCTGACGAACTCGCGCGTCGCGTTCTCCAGCACCGTTTGGCCCGGCAGAAACTTCAAGCTGGCGGGGTTGGGCGTGGACTCCGTTTGAATGAACATGGCGAGGCTCCTGTGGGCGACGCCTTGGCGTCGCGGACGCGCGTTCAGCGCTTGGCATCGTTGCAGATTTCCTCTGCACATGGCGCGCCGGCAGGCCCGCGACAAGGCGCCATCGCGGCGGCCCCGGCCAGCCCCTCAAAACAGACACGCTTGTGCTTGCCGGCGCGACGGCGCGCCGGCACACTCTCGCCATGACAGCATCCGAGGCCATCCTCGCCAAACGCGTCGCCAATGCGCTCTTTCCGCACGCAGAGATCGGGCGCGGGGCTCAGCTCGTGCTCGGCTTTGGCGGGCGCGCGGGGGTGAATTGGGTGCGCAACCGCATGGGCGGCCTGTGGGTCGGCGGAACAGCGACGCTCACCGCGCACGCGCTGTCTTTCAAACCGAATCGGATGAACGCCGCCCTGCACCGCGACGCCGACACGCTGGCGGTGACGATCCCCTTGGCGCAGATCACCCAGCTGGAGCATCGCTTCGGTATCGCGACGCACATCATCGATATCCATCGAGCCGACGATGTCTTCTCCATCCGCTGCTATGGCGCCAAACGCTTCGTCGCGGATATCGAACGGGCGCGGGCAGCCTCGGCGGAGCCGACGCCGGCTTAAGCATTAGGTGCGCAGAATGTCGGTGATTTCGCGCATACGCATGCGGGCGCGCAGAATGTGAAAGCCCAGCGCCGCCAAATGATTGGGCGCCAGCGCGCCATCCGTGGCGCCGTTCATCACCACCGCCGGGCGCAGACGCACCGCCGCCTCCAAATCCGCCAACACCTCGCCATAGCGCAACGCCGCGCGCTCATCGGCGTCGATCACCGCAGCGAAGTCGCCGCGCAAACCGCGCATGATGATGAGATAGGCGTACGCCTTACCCTTGATGCGGTAGAACACTTTATCAGCGCGCAGATCCACCAGCACCCGACGCCCATACAGCACCGCCTCGTCCAGCGTCGCGGAATCCGAGCCCAAATCGAGCGCCACAGCGTCCAGCACGCGCAGCAAATTGTCCCGCCCCAACTCCAAACGGGTCTCGCCGCGCACCAGGCGCTCATTGTAACGCAGCAGCGCATCGCGCGCTTCGCGATACTCGGCCACGGACGAACGCTGCGGCACAAAGTTTGGCCGCAACACCCAACGTTCGGCGTCAATTTGCAGTTGGCTGGCGGCGATTTCGAGATCCGGATCTTCCTCCGATCCGCCGCGGCCGCGCCCGCCATAGCGGCGCATGGCGAGCGCGAACTCCCCCGCCGCTTCAATCTGGCCGACTTGGAAGTTCATCATATTGCCGCCGACCTTCAGCAACGCGTTGTAGGCGACAGGCGGCGTGTTCGCGACCCAGCCCGTCTCATCCACCTCCCGCGTGATCAAGGCCGCTGTGGCCGCCACAGCGCGGCTGCCCCCCGCCGGCGGCGGCGCCGGTTGGTAGGAAACCTCATCATTGATTTGATGATCGATCAGCGCCCCGATCGGATAGTAGGCCAGCCCGAACAGAAGGCCCGCAGCGGCGAGCGCCCAGGGCCAGCGGCGCAGCCGATCATCATCCCCGTCTTCATCGGAAGGCGGCGGAGGCCCCGCTTCCTGCGCCGGCTGTTCAACGGCCACATGCGTTTTAAAGTTCCGCCGTCGCCACTGCCTGAACCGCTGCCCCAAATCCATCCGGGCTCTCCCGCCGCTTGCCGTCCCCCTTTAGGAAGGCGGCGAACGACGCCCACGCAAGGGCTTCACCGCGTTCACCACTGCAACACGCCGACCGCCGCACGCGGGATCTCTAATGAGGCGTGTGGTCCCCAGCCCCATCATGGCTGTGATCCCCATGACCGCCATGATGATCATGACCGTCCCCATGGGACGGGCCGTCCTCCACCATCAGCTGCACCTCAACCGTGCCGGCCTCGGCCAGGGTGAGGGTCATAGGCACCAGGGAGCCGGCGGTGAAGGCCTCCGCGTCCGCGCCGAAGATCATGAGGTGGTGACCGCCCGGCTGCAGCATCAGCTCGCCGCCGGCGGGAATCTCCAACGCATTGATCTTCACCATGCGCATCATGCCGTTTCCCATCACGTGGGTGTGGATCTCCACCGCCTCAGCGAACGGCGTCGAGGCCGCGATGATCCGATCGTCGGTCGCCCCGGCATTAACCACGTGCATGTAAGCGGCGGTGACGTCGCGCCCGCCCTTGAGCGGCCGCGCCCACGGGTGGTGGAACGTCAGCGCCTCGGCCACGGTTTTGTGGGCGAAGGCCGGCCCGGCGCCCGCCAGGAGCAACAGCGTGGCGGCCGCCAATGCCCCGGCCAGCGTTGAAAAAGCGGCGAACTGCGTGCGTGTCATGTCATGTTCCATCAAGAAGAAAACGGACGCTGCAACGAGCGTTATCGGCGCACTCGATCATCCCGGTCGCGCCGATCCGCCTGCGCATCGGGCGCTTAACGCCAGGTGTATTGCAGGCCGAGGGTGAAGGTCAGATCCGTCTCTAGCTGGGGACCGTTGAGATTCTGGTACACGGGGGCGAGCACCTCGCCCGCCACGCGCACGCCCTTAAGCGGTCCGCCGGCCACCATGGCGTTCAGACCAACGCCCACATCCACGCGGTCACCGCCCTGGAAGTCGGGATTCGCCGTCTGCACCGGCCCGACTATGTCCGGATCCGATCGCAAAATATCCCCTTCGGACAGGTAGGCGACGCGCCCGGAAGCGCTCAACGCGTCGATGAACGACCACGCCCCCCAAAACGTGGCGCGATACTCGTTGCCAAGCCGATAGCCTTCATTGTTGTCGTTGATGCGCCATATGCCGGAGGCCTGGACGCCATAGTCGAACCGCCCGGCATTGCCCGTGATGGTGTAAGCCAGGAACGGATCATAGGAACCCGATCCCAACTGCATCGGGTAGGGCAAACGGATCGTCGGCCGCAAGCCGTTGGGCGCGAGGATCTCATCCTCCTGCGTGGTGGAGCCGGTGGGCAGGGACACGCCGATCTGAGTCAGGGCCTGGGTCCGCCCCAAGGCCGGCAAGCGCACCAGCGCGGAGATGCGGGTGTCGCCAAACCCCTCGCTCGTGGTGGTGAAGGTCCCCAGCAGATCATCGCCGCTCACCGCGCCGTCCGGCGCCATGCCCGAGAACGTCAGATGATCCATTTCCTTCGTGACGTAGGACCCCATCGCCATCAACGTGATGCGCGGCGCGACGCCATACATGGCGCCGAGCATGTGCATATCCATCGTCATATCGGTGGGCACGACCCGCAGGGTGTTCGGCTGCAGGGGACGATCGGCGAAGATGTTGGGCGTCACGCCCGCGATCTCGGTGGGTTCAACGCGTGAGCCGCCAATGCGGTTGCCATCCATCGCCATACTCATAAAGCGATAGGACAGCATCAACTCACCCACGTCATGGGCGTGATCGCCCATCACGCCAATGGGCGCATGATCGCCGGCGCGCAGACTGTGCTGATGGCGCTCCTCACCCAAGGTTGGAGCGGCCGCCACAGGGAGCAGCGCCGCGCTCAAAAGGTAAGCATGAAAGGACCGTGTCATGGTAAACTTGTAACCTCAAAGACCTGACAGTGCTTCTGATCACATGCATAGCCGGGGACGCCCTCGGCTCACCGATACCGGCCCGCCCCGCTAAGGCCGAAGACCCTATGGCGGCGCCCCCCGGATCCGGGAACGCCTCTACACTCCACGGACGTTGGCATGACATGACTGGCCTTAACGCACCAGCCTCGATGGCGCCGTTCCGCCCAAACAGCACATGCGCAAGCCCCCCTAATCGGGCAGCGGCGCGAGATCCGGCTCCATCCACGCGCGCCGGGCCGCCACGGAGAACAAAAGCTCCGCCGAATAATGCGCCAGTGGAGCATCCCGATCGGCAAGGGCCGCGTCCAGCACCGCGCGACACGCCGTCACATCGTCCACGCGGATGGGCGACAACAGGCCGCCCTCGCGCAGCACATGGTGAATGGCGCGCAGGTAAAACAGCGTGATGGTGTGGTGATAGCCGCCGCTATCGGTGTTCGAGCCGCCCACAGCCACATTATAGCGCTGGATCATCCCCGGCATCTGCGCCTCGGCGCCCGCAAGCCCCTCAGCGCGCAGCAACACCGTCGCGGCGACCAGATGCGCCTCATGCGTCCACTCCGCTTGCGGAAGGGTGCGGTTCACCAAGCCGGCATAAATCCGGCTCACCGCGTCAGGCGTCACATCCGCAGCGTGGTGCACCGGCCCGGTCCAGTCCAAGATATCAGCGACCGCCATCCCAGAACCCCACAATGCGGCGCACATCCGCCATCACAGGCTGTGCGATAGCGCGGGCGCGTTCTGCGCCGTCCTGAAGGACGCGGTCAATTTCCGCCACATCCGCGAGCAGGCGGCGCATCTCATCGGCCAAAGGCGCGATGCGCGCCACCGCAAGCTCCGCCAGCTTGGGCTTAAAGGCGCCAAAGCCCTGACCGGCGAACTCCTCCACAACCTCTTGCGCGCTGCGGCCCTCCAGCGCGGCGTAAATCCCCACCAGATTTTTCGCCTCCGCCCGATCGTCCAAGCCCTCCAGCGTCTCCGGCAGGGGTTCGGGATCGGTCTTCGCCTTCTTAATCTTCTTGGCGATGTCGTCAGCGGTGTCCGTGAGATTGATGCGCGACAATTCCGAGGGATCGGACTTCGACATTTTTTTCGCGCCATCCTTGAGGCTCATAATCCGCGCGCCCGGCCCTTCAATCAGCGGCTCGGGCAGCGGGAAGAAGCCGGGCGCCTCAAAGTCCAAATTGAACTTGGCGGCGATGTCGCGGCTCAGCTCCAAATGCTGCTTCTGGTCCTCGCCCACCGGCACATGCGTGCCTTTATAGAGAAGGATATCCGCCGCCTGGAGCACGGGATAGGTGAACAGCCCGACGCTGGCGCGCTGCTTGTCCTTGCCCGCCTTGTCCTTGAACTGGGTCATCCGCTCGACCCAGCCCATACGCCCGACACAGTTAAACACCCACGCCAGCTCGGTGTGCTCCGGCACGGAGGCTTGAGCATAAATGATGGAGCGCTTGGGATCGAGGCCGGAGGCGATAAACGCCGCGGCGATTTCGCGCGTCTGATCCGCCAGCTTTTTGGGATCCTGCCACACCGTAATGGCGTGCAAATCGACGATGCCATAGAGGCAGTCATACTGCTCCTGCAGCGCCACCGCCTTCACCAGCATGCCGAGATAATTGCCCAGATGCAGCTGGCCGGAGGGTTGCACGCCAGAATAGACCCGCGTCGGCCCCCCATAGCGGGTGTGCGCGTCGGTATCGCCCGCTGAGCCAGCGGTGGGTTTTTCAGATGTCGGTGCATCGGTCATAGCCGGGGGGTTATGACAAGCTTATCACCACGGGGGAAGTGCCGACACGGATCGGACCATGACCCAACCTTACCATACCACCGTCCGCAGTTCGGGAATCTCCGCAAAGTCCTTCGGGTTCGTCGTCGCCAAAGTCGCGTGATGCACCAAAGCCTGCGCCGCAATCATACGGTCGAGGATTTTGGGACGTGAATAGCCCAGCGCGGCGACGATCTGGCGATAACGATCGGCCGCCGCGTCATCAAAGGGCGCAACCGCAAACCCCGCCAGCATAAGATCCAAGCGCGCATGGCGTGTCGCCATCTCCGCGCCCATTCGGTAAACGCCGCCCTCCAGCTCGACCCGCGTGACGACAGATAACATCACAGGACCGTCCAGTTCGGCCACGCGCTGAATCAGAGCCGTATCACCGTCGCGCAGCCCAATCGCGATATTGGTGTCCAACATCCACGCCATGGCTAAAGGCCCGGGCGTTCGGGGATCTCCACCTCATCGCGTTGTTCAATCGTTGTCGGTTTGGGCAGGCGCTCCAACGCCGCCAGCATTTCTTTGACGGTGAGTTTTTTCTTCACATGGATGGTCAGCACGTCGCCGGAGCGGTGGATCACCACTTCGCGCCCCACGCCGAACGCGACCTCCTTCGGCAGGCGTACCGCTTCGCTGTTGCCGCTTTTGAAGGTGCGGCTGGTGACTGTGGGCATGATTCCACTCCGCCAAGGCTCATGTATATACACATATATACGCCACGTCTTGACGGAAGAAAAGAATCGGCGACTCTCACCCCCGTCTCAACGCGCGGCGTAAATCGCTGAGCCGTGCGGCGCCCAGCCCGAAGGCGGCGGCGGCGTAGACCAGCCCGCCAAAGGCCGTCACCACGGCCGCGACGAAAATGTCAAAGGCGATGGAGACGTCCATAAACTCCCGCGCCGCCATGGCCACAATCCACACATAAGCGCCCATCAGCCCCGCCGCGATCGCAATGCGGATGGTGCGCGACACCAGCCGCGCGCTCGGCGTCAGCTGCCCGCGCCGCCTCAGGCCCCAGGCCAGCAAGGCTGCATTGAGATAGCCCGCCGCGCTCGTCCCGATGGCGAGGCCGACAAAGCCATAGCCCTCCGGCCCGATGGCGAAAAACAAACTCACCCCGATGACGATATTGGCGATCACCGTCACCACCGCGATGCGCATGGGCGTGGCGGTGTCCTCCCGCGCGAAATAGGCCGGGCTCAGCACTTTCACCGCGATGAAGGCCGGCAGGCCCGCCGCATAGGCCGCCAACGCCGCCGCCGTGGGCGCCGTACTCTCCGGCGAAAAGGCACCATGCTCAAACGCGGCCTTGACGAAAAACTCCGGCGCGGCCATCAGCGCCGCCACCGCCGGCAGGGTGAAGAGGGCCGCCAGCTCCAGCGCGGAATTGAGGCTGTCGCGCACGCCCTGCTCATCGCCAGCTTTCACCTGGCGCGAGAGCGCGGGCAACAGCGCCGCCCCCATGGCGATGCCGATCATGCCCAGCGGCAGCTGGTAGATGCGATCGGCAAAACCGAGCCAGGACACCGCCGACTCGCGGATGGAGGCGATCATCTGCCCGACAATCATGTTGATCTGCGTCACGCTGGCCGCCGCCGCGCCGGGCACGCCCAACAGGATGACACGCTTCACACCGGGGGTGAGCTTGGGCGCCTGAAAGCCCACACGCACGCCCTGCCGGCGCATGCCGAGATAGACAAACCCCAGTTGCAAGACGCCGCCAAAGGCGACGCCCCAGGACAGATTCACCGCCGCATCCCAGGGCTCCGCCGGCGCGTTCAGGAGCACGATGATCAGCACAATGTTGAGCAGCACCGGCGCCAACGCGAACGCGGCGAAGCGGCCATGCGCGTTCAGCACCCCGCCAAACAGCGCCATCAGGCTCATAAACAAGATGTAGGGCATCATGATCTGCCCCATCAGCACGGCTTTGCCGCGCCAATCGGGATCATCCAGATAGCCCGGCGCCAGCGCGACAATCACCAGCGGCATCAGCGCTTGGATGAGCAGCACCAACGCCAACAGCGCAAAGCCCAGCACGCTGGCCGTCTCCCTCGCCAAACGACGCGCGCCGTCCTCGCCTTCCGCCTCCAGTCGGCCCGCATAAAGCGGCACAAAGGCCGCGCTGAACGCGCCTTCCGCAAAGACGCGGCGGAACAGATTGGGCAACCGAAACGCGATGAGAAACGCGTCCGTCACCGGCCCGGCGCCCAGCACCACCGCCATGAGAATCTCGCGGAAAAAGCCGGCGACGCGGCTGACCAAAGTCAGCCCGCCAATGACGGCGGTGGAGCGCAGGAGATTCATATCCAGTCCTCGAGGCGACGGCGACGCGCGGCGCGTCACGCCCCCTCTTCGCGCAGCCGCTGCAGCGTGTACAGCGCCTCGAGGGCTTCGCGGGGGGTGAGGCTGTCGGGATCGAGGGCCGCCAGCGCTTCCATCACCGCGCGCGCCGCGGGATGCGCCTCTTCCATGCCAGTGGGATAGGTGAGCCCCCCAGTTGGATCATCAAGGGCGTCATCCGCATCGCCAGACGGCCCCTCCATGAGCGCCGCCGGAGGTGCGGCCTGGAACAATGGCAACTCATCCAGCGCATCCGCGATGCCGCCCAGCGCGCTCAGCGCCCCGCCGCCGACGCGGCCCTCCAAGCGCTCCAAAATTTCCTGCGCGCGGGCCGTCGCGGCCTTCGGCAAACCGGCCCGTCGCGCCACCTCCACACCGTAGGAGCGATCCGCCGCCCCCGCCGCCACCTCATGCAGGAACACCAGCCCGCCATCCCAAGCCTTGGCCCGCAAATGCAGATTGGCCGCCCCGCCCAGCACATCGGCCAGCCGCGTCAGCTCGTGATAATGCGTAGCGAACATGGCCCGCGCTTGGTTCACGTCATGCAGATGCTCCGCCACCGCCCAGGCGATGGCGAGGCCGTCATAGGTGGCCGTACCGCGCCCAATCTCATCCAGGATCACAAAGGCCCGCGGCCCGGCCTGGTTCAGAATGGCGGCCGTCTCTACCATTTCGGCCATGAAGGTGGAGCGCCCGCGCGCCAAATCGTCCGCCGCCCCGACACGGCTGAACAGACGATCCACCATGCCGATGCGCGCGCGGCTGGCCGGCACATAACAGCCCGCCTGCGCCAGCACAGCCATGACCGCGTTTTGCCGCAAATAGGTGCTCTTGCCGGCCATATTCGGCCCGGTCACGAAGGCAAGCCTTGGCGCCCCGGTGACCGAGCCGGCGCCCAGCCCATCCAGCCGGCAATCATTGGGCGCAAACACCTCGCCGGCCTGACGCAGCGCCGCCTCCACCACGGGATGGCGGCCGCGCTCCACCTCGAAGACGAGGCTCTCATCCACCACAGGGCGCACGGCGTCCGCCTCGCCGGCCCAAGCCGCATTGGCGGCCGCCACATCCAGCACCGCCAGCGCCTCGGCCGCCGCGCGAATCTCCGTTTCAGCCGCGGCGGTTTGCCCGCACAGCGCGTCAAACAGCGCCAGCTCCCGCGCCAGCGCTTGCGCGGCCGCCTCGCCAATGCGCCGCTCCAAATCCGCCAGCTCGGTGGTGGAGAAGCGCACGGCGTTGGCCATGGTCTGGCGATGGATAAACAGCGCATCATGCGGCGCCGTCATCAGCCGATCGCCATGGCGCGCGGTCACCTCCACAAAATAGCCCAGCACATTGTTGTGCTTGACCTTCAGCGCCGACAGCCCCGTCTTCTCGCGATAGCGCGCCTCGAGGCTCGCGATCACCCGGCGGCTGTCATCACGCAGCGCACGCGCCGCATCGAGCGCCTCATCCGCGCCAGCCCGCACAAAGCCGCCATCGCGCGCCATCAGCGGCAAGTCTTCTGCGAGAGTGTCCTCTATGCCGCCCGCCAACGCCGCAAGGCTCGGCGCCGACGCAAAGTCCAGGGCCGCCAGCGCCGTCTTTAGCTCCGCCGGCAGGGCCGTCGGCGCGGCTTGCAGCGCGCGCGCCGCCGCATCGCCCGCCCTCAGCGCCGCCGCCAAGCCCGCCACATCCCGCGGCCCGCCGCGCCCCAGCAGCACGCGCGACAGCGCCCGCGCGGGGTCGCCGGCTTCTTTCAAGCGTGCGCGCACATCAGCGGAGAGATTTGGCGTCTCGGCGAAAAACGCCACGCCATCGAGGCGCGCGGCGATGGCGCCAACATCCGTCAGCGGCTGGGCGATGCGCTGGACCAGCAAACGCGCCCCCGGCGCTGTCACCGTGCGATCCACCGCATGCATCAGCGAGCCCTGCCGCGCGCCGCTCAACGTGCGATCCAGCTCTAAACTCGCACGCGTCGCCGGATCGATGGCCATCACCGCCTGCGCCCCCGCGGGCGCCAAGGGCTTCAGGCGGGCCGGCGCGCCGGCCTGGGTCAGCTCCACATAATCCAGCAGCGCCCCGGCGGCGGCGATCTGCGCATCACTGAACGCGCCAAAGCCGTCCAGCGTTTTGACGCCAAAGGCGCTTTCCAGTCGGCTGCGCCCGCTCTGCACATGAAATTTCGGTTTGGCCAAGGGCGTGAAGGCGGCGCCGGCGCGCTCCATCGCCGCCTCCGCCGCCTCATCAAACAGCCCTTCGGCCGCGCCCTCCGGCGCCAACACCTCACGCGGGCCCAGCGCCGCGATGTGCTCGCCCAGCGTCACGCCAATCGCCTCGCCCACATGGAACGCGCCCGTGGTGACGTCCGCCCAGGCCAGCCCCAGCGCCCGCCCGCGCGCCGCCGGCGCGATGACAAGAATCCAGGCTGCAGTACGCGCGTCGAGGAGCGCATCCTCGGTGATGGTGCCGGGCGTCACCACTCGCACAATCTCTCGCCGCACCACGGATTTGGCGCCGCGCTTTTTCGCTTCCTTGGGATCCTCGGTTTGCTCGCACACCGCCACGCGGAAGCCCTTGGCGATCAGCCGCGCAAGATACGTCTCGGCCGTGGCGGCCGGGACGCCGCACATGGGGATGTCCTCCCCGCCATGCTTGCCGCGATGGGTCAGCGCAATATCGAGCGCGACAGCGGCCGTCACCGCGTCGTCAAAGAACAACTCGTAAAAATCGCCCATGCGATAGAACAGCAGGGCGTCGCCAGCCTGCGCCTTAATGTCGAAATACTGCGCCATCATCGGCGTCATGGCGGGTTTTGGCGGTGTATCGGCGGCTTGGCGCGCCAAGGGCTGTCCCCCATGGCCGCGCTGAGATGATGCTCTGCCGGCCGAGTGTGAAGCAAAATTCAGTCGGATTGAGGTCCGAATCGATATCCCAGCACGGCCCTCGGGTCACGCATCGCAGCGCCCAATTTCTGTGAGCTTCCAGGACCAACAGCGCCAGGGACGCGGCAAGCACGGCGCCTCACGCCTCTTTCTCCGCGCTAAAGCCGCGGGCCTGAGCCGACGCCGGCCCCCAAACCAGAATGACAACCACCAGCAGCGCAGCCGGGATCGCATAGGTGGCGGTGATCAGGAAAAACCACACATAACCGACCGCATCAGCCATCACGCCGGAGAAACCAGAGGCGAGCTTCGCGAAAAACGACCACATAAACGCAAAAAGCGCATATTGCGTCGCGGCGTTGGCCGGGTCCGTCAGGCCCGACATGTAGGCGATAAACACGGTGGTCACGAAACCGCCGGCGACATTGTCCGCCATGATCGCCACACTCAGCCGCAGCAAATCATCCGGCCCCGCGGTCGCAGCCAGCCAGGCATAGGCCGCATTGGTCGCCAGGGTGATCACTGCGCCGATGATCATGGCGCGCATAACCCCGAACCGCAGCGCCGCAGCCCCGCCGACAAACAAACCGACGATCGTCGCCGCCACGCCCGGTCCCGACTGAATGCCGCCCACAGCCGCTTTGGAATAGCCGATATCGGCATAAAGCGGCGAGGCCATCACCCCCATGGTGAAATCGCTGAGGCGATAGATGGCGAGCAGCACGGCCACAGCGACAAGCCACCAGCCCAGCCGCTGCGCCACTTGCACCGCCGGCTCCACCAACATGCGCGCCAGACGCACCGCAAGATTGGCGTCGGTGAGGGCGCGCTTGGCCACCCGAGCCGGCTCGCGCACGAGCAACACCAACGTCCCGGTGACCGCCATGGCGGCCGCCATCAACAAATACGCCGCGCCCCAGCTCGCCCACTCCGCCATGGCGAGTCCCAGTCCGGAGAAAATCAGCGCGCCGCGATACCCCAGAGAATAGGCCGCCGCCATGTTCGCCTGCATGTCTGACGGGGCCGACTCAATACGCCAGGCGTCAATGGAGATGTCTAACGTCGCGCCGGAAAAGGCGAGCAGCAGCGCCCCGATCGCCACCAGCCCCAGTCCTTGGGCGGGATTGGCGTTGGCGAGCACGAACAATCCGACCGCTGTCCCGGCGATCGCCACCATCATCCAAGACCGCCGATGCCCAACCCGCCCCGTCAGGCCGGGAATGGCGACACGATCCACCACGGGCGCCCAGATAAACTTGAACGAATAGGCGAAGGTCACCCAATAGAAAAAGCCGATGGTCGATCGGTCGACGCCTGATTCGCGCAACCAAAACGACAGTTTGGTGAACACCATGTAGAGCGGCAGCCCGGACGCAAAGCCGAGCATCACCATGCTCGCCATCACTGGGCTAGCGTACACAGCGAGCCCCAGCCGCCATCCGCCGGCGCCGTCCGGCAGACCGCCAGCGCGATTGGCGGAGGACGGCGCGGCCGCGCCCGAAGGAGGGTCGGCGCTCATCGTCCCCTCACCACGATCGCGCACGTGTGGACGTCGCAGGCTCCCCTTGGGGCGCCCAACGCGCTAAGGCCGCCTCCAAAGCCGCCGCGCTGAGCGGCTTCACCAACACCTCATCCATGCCTGCGGCCAGGCACGCGGCGCGATCCTCCGCTAGGGGGTTGGCGGTGACGCCCAACACCGGCGCCCGCTGGGACGGCCCCTCGCTCCGGCGCAAGCGACGCGTCACCTCCAGCCCGTCCAAGCCCGGCAAGCGCATATCCATCAAAATCAAATCGAACCGCCGCATCTCAGCGGCCTCCAAACCGTCGCGGCCGTCACGCGCCTCGCTCACCGATGCGCCCAACCGGCTCAGCAAAGTGCGGGCGAGGAAGCGGTTCACATCATCATCCTCCACCAACAGGACATGCGCACGCGGCGGGCCGGACGCCCCCGCCTCCGCTAGCCCCAACGCTCGATCGCCGCGAAGGCCGGCCCCCTCATCCGCAGAGCGGCGCCGGTCAGGCGCGCTTGCGCCGTCGCGCCGGTCGGCGGCGGCCCGCGGCGTGCGCGCCCAAGAACGCTCAACCGCGTGATCCAAGGCGCGCTCCACCGGCCGCGGCGGGCGCAGCACCTCCGCCAAAGCGGCGAGGGACACCGGCTTGCTCAAGACCGCTCCATAGCCATCCAAACCCAGGGCGGCGGGCTCCTCCGCGCCAACGCGGTCGGACAGCAGCACCCCGCCCAAATGTCCGGGCGACACGCGATCGGCCCATGGCGCGTCCACCACCAGCCGCCGATTGCGCGCCGCCTCCTGCGCGTCCACGGGGCTCGCAATCGCCACGGCCTCGGCCCCGAGCGCATTCAGCATCCGGGTCAGCGCGCGGCGCGTGAACCGATCCGGCGAGGCCGTCGCCACCCGCACGCCCGCCAACCAATCCGGCGCAAAGAGCGGTTCCGGCGACGCGGCGCGCACCGCCAAACGCACCCAAAACCGCGCCCCAGCGCCGGGGACGTTTTCAAAGCCGATGGAGCCGCCCATGGCGGCCGACAACCGTTGCGCAATCGCCAAGCCGAGGCCCGCCCCCTCGCGCGGCGCGCCACGCCCCTCCAGGCGCACAAAAGCTTGGAACACCGCCTCACGCTTTTCCTCCGGCACGCCGGGGCCCGTGTCCTCCACCACGATGCGCATGCCGCCAAAGCCCGCCTTGGCCGCATCTTGGGCGCCGTCCTCGCCCGCCATCGCTTCCAGTCCGATGGACACGCCGCCCTCATCGGTGAATTTCAAAGCATTGCCGGTCAGGTTCAAAATGATCTGCCGCACCCGCCCTGCATCGAGCTCCAGCGCCGCCGGCAAAGCCGGATCGACCCACAGCGCCAGGGTCAGCCCCTTGCGGCGCGCTTGCGGCGCCAGCCATTCCGCCACCTCTGACGCCAGCTGCGCCACATTGGTGGGGTGCGGCGACAGCGCAAAGGCGCCCGCCTCCAAGCGCGCCAAATCCAGCGTGTCATCCACCAATTTGAGCAAATGGCGCCCGCCCGCGCGCAACGCCTCCACATAAGAGCCCTGCGCCCCTGTCAGCGGCGTATCCGCCAAGACATCCGCCAAGCCCAACATGCCCGCCGCCGGCGTGCGCAGCTCATGCGTGATCATGGCGAACACCGCCTCACGATCGCGCACCCGCTGCTCGGCCGCGCTGCGGTCTTCCTCCAAGGCGGTTTGGGCCGCCAAGCGCGCGGTGACATCCCGGCCGATGGCGACAGAGCCGCCATCGGGCAGCCGCGTCTCCTCCCATTCCACATCCATGGGCCCATTGACGGTGCGCAAAGGCCCTGTGGCGCGCCATCGCCCATCCACCCCGGCGGCCGCGCTGTCCTCAAACATGATCGAGCCTAAAGCACGGCCGATCCAATCCTCGCGTCGGCCGCCAAACGCCCGCAACACCGCGCCATTGACGTACGTGATGCGGCGATCAGCGGCGCGCATCACGATCAAATCTCCCATCGCATCCAGCGCGGCGGCGATCGCATCGTCCATCGGGTCCTACTCCGGCTCCAACCGCCGCGTGTCGACGCGCCGGCGCCCCCCGATCGCCCAAATATTACGGCAGACTAGGGAACGCCCATCGCCGGCACGCTCTGGCGACGACGTAAACTCAACGCTTCGGCCACATGACGGCGCAGCACTCCATCACATCCGTCCAAATCTGCAACCGTTCGCGCAACGCGCAACACCCGGTGATACCCGCGTGCGGTGAGCGCAAACCGTTCCGCCGCCTTGGCGAGGAGATCGCGGCCAGCAGCGTCGGGCGCCGCCCAAGGCTCCAACACCGCCATGGGCGTTTCACCATTAAGAATCCGACCGTTCACGGCGTCGCCCGCCCCGTCTCCACCGGCTCCGCCGCGGGCGCGATCGGCCTGCACCCGCCGCGCTTGCGCCACCCGCGCAGCGGCCTCCGCCGTGCCTTCAGAAGCCGCAGGCAGCAAGAGATCCGTGGCTGTAACGGCGGGCACGTCGAGTTGAATATCCAGCCGGTCCATCAGCGGTCCGGAAATGCGCGCCTGGTAATCGACGGCGCAACGCGCTCCACGACGGCAGGCGACGCCGTCCGCCCCGCCGGCGCCCCCGCAACGGCAGGGATTCATGGCGGCGATCAGCTGAAAGCGCGCCGGATATGTGACATGTCGCGCCGCCCGCGCAACGGTGACTTTACCGGTCTCCAGCGGCTGACGCAGGGCATCCAAAACTTGTGGATGAAATTCTGGCAGCTCGTCCAAAAACAGCACCCCGCGATGGGCGAGGGAAATCTCCCCCGGCTGCGCCCGCGCCCCGCCGCCCACCAGGGCAGCCATGCTGGCGCTGTGATGGGGCGCGCGAAAGGGCCGCGTGCGGCTTAATCGCCCACGCTCCAGCAAGCCGGCCACCGAGTGGATCATGCTGGTTTCCAAAAGTTCGCGCGGATCCAAAGGTGGCAGCAGCCCGGGCGCCCGCTCCGCCAGCATGGATTTGCCCGCGCCGGGCGGGCCGACCATCAGGAGATTGTGACCGCCGGCCGCTGCCACCTCCAACGCCCGTTTGGCCACTTCCTGCCCGCGCACATCGCGCAAATCGGGAACGGCTTCAGCCTCCGCCAAGGTCGCGCCCGCAGGCGCCGCCAAGGTTTGCGAACCCCGCACATGATTCATCAACGCCATGAGAGAGGCCGGCGCCCAAATCTCCAAATCCGCGCCGGCCCACCGCGCTTCAGGCCCACACGCCTGGGGGCAGATGAGCGTTTTGCCCGCCGCTTGCGCCGCCATCGCCGCCGGCAGCGTCCCCGCCACCGGGGCCACAGCCCCATCCAAGCCCAATTCACCCAACGCCACACAATTGCGAAACGCATCCCCCGGCGCCGCACCAATGGCGGCCAGAACCCCTAAGGCGATGGGCAAATCATAATGCGCCCCCTCCTTCGGCAAATCGGCGGGCGCCAGATTGACCACGATGCGCTCGCTGGGCAGCGCCAAGCCGATGCCGGCGAACGCGCCGCGCACCCGTTCACGGCTCTCCGCCACCGCCTTATCCGCCAGCCCGACAATGGAAAACGCCGGCAACCCACCCGTCAGCTGCACCTGCACCGAAACAAGCCGCGCCTCAGCCCCCTCAAACGCCACTGTCGCAATGCGCGCGCCCATATCCCGCTCCCGCCCCGCCTTCATCGCGACGATCTTAGCAGAGCTAAAGCGCAAAACAAGAACAAAATACAAACAACAAGATGGGAACCTAGCCCTCTTCCGGCTCCGGCCGCCAGGCGTCGCGCAGATGGAAGGGCAAGGACCGTGGCGCAATCACCACCACATCAAAACGCATGGGCGTACTTTGCGAGCGCCCCGCCAGCCAGGCGGCGCCCGCACGGCTGAGGCGACGTTGGGCTGAGCGGCTCACCGCGATAAGCCCCGCACCGCGTTCAGGCCGCGCCTTCACCTCAACAAAAACGGTGACGCCGCCGCGGCGCGCGACAATGTCGATTTCCCCCACTGGCGTACGCGCGCGCCGATCGAGGATCTGATAGCCCTTCAGCTGAAGCCACAGAGCCGCGGCCCCTTCGCCGCGCCGGCCGCGCCGCTCAGCGCGGCGGCGCTCAGAAGCACCACGCCCGCCCCCATCTTTTCGACTCGTATCGCGCATGCCCGACACCCCTCACTGCGCCTGCTTGACGGCCAAGGCCCGCGCGTACACGTCCCGCCGCGCCCAACCGCTGGCCTGACTCACCTCGGCGGCGGCGTCTTTCACGCTCAGCTGGGCCAAACAGTCGCGCAAGGCGGCATCCACCCGCGCGTCATCCCAGGGCGCAGCATCCGGCGGGCCCGCCAAAAGCACAAGCTCGCCCTTCGGCGCGCCCTCCGCTGCGAGCTGCGCCGCAAGCTCGTCGAGGGGCGCACGACGCACCTCCTCGAAGGCCTTGGTGAGCTCGCGCGCCAAAGCCGCCGGTCGCGGGCCGAGGATGGCCGCCATATCCGCCACGCTCGCCGCCACGCGCGAGCCCGCCTCAAAGAACACCAACGTGGCTGGAACACTGGCGAGCGCCTCCAGCGCCGCCCGCCTTGCCTGCGGTTTCTGTGGGAGAAAGCCCGCAAACAAAAACCGATCTGTCGGCAGCCCGGCCGCCACCAGCGCCGCCAAGGGGGCTGAGGCGCCCGGAATCGGATGCACGGTCACGCCGGCAGCCAACGCGTCTTGCACCAGTTTGTAACCGGGATCCGACACCAAGGGCGTGCCCGCGTCGCTGATCAACGCCATCACAGCCCCCTCAACCAGACGTGCGACCAGCCCTGGCCGCACCATGGCCGCATTGTGCTCATGATAAGCGGTCAGCGTCGCCTGCACGCCATGGGCGTCGAGCAAAATGCGGCTGGTGCGGGTGTCTTCGGCCAACACCACATCCGCCGCGCCGAGCACGTCCAGCGCGCGCAGCGTAATGTCACGGAGATTGCCGATGGGTGTGGACACCACATACAGCCCCGGGGCCAACGCTTGCGAAGGGGAGGCGGGCTGCCTAGTCTGCGCGCGTGAGGACACGGTGAGGGCTCCCATGGACAGCGTTGGAGTGAACCGCGAAAGCCGTCGCAAGCCAAGGCTTTCACGGTCCGCAAGCGTGCAAGAACGCCGCCCCCGGCGTCCGTGGGCGCGCGCAACAGTCGCCCTGGGTATGGCGTCCCTGCTCGCGGCATGCGCCAGCGGGCCGGTGCTGGATCCCATCGATCCGCGTGGTGTTGGCGTCAGCGCGCCCATCGACGAAGAAGTATCGCGCGAGCGCCGCCGCCGCGGGGTCGACCTCACCCCGCCCCACGCCGCCGATCGCGCCGATCAGCTGGTGCGCGTAGCCTTGCTGCTGCCCTTCTCCAGCTCGCGCAACGCCGCGCGCGCCGAAGCCGACGCCATGTTCAAAGCGGCCCAGCTGTCCCTGTTTGAGCGTGGCCATGACAACATCCTGCTCATCCCCAAGGACACCGCCGGCACGGCGGCCGGCGCGCGCGCCGCGGCCCGCTCGGCGGTGGATGACGGGGCGGACGTTTTGCTCGGCCCGCTGTTCAGCCTCGGGGTGGAAGCGGCCGCCGCCGCCATTGATGTGGAGGACACTCCCATCATCGCCTTTTCCAATGACCGCACGGCCGCCGGCAGCGGCGCCTTCCTCATGGGCCTCGCGCCCGAGGATGAAGTGCAGCGTCTGGTGGAGTACGCCCTGCGCCAGGGCTTGCGCCGCTTCTCCGCCCTCGCGCCGGACAACCGCTATGGCCAGCGTGTGCGCGATGCGCTGAACGTCACCGCGATCCAGTATGGCGGCGAATTGTCGGACTATGCGCTCTATCCGCCCAACGCCAGCGCTGAAGCGCTGACCCGTCCCGCCCGCACGTTGGCCAAATATGACGCGCGCCTGGCCTACAATGAGGCCCGCAGCGAGGAACCGGAGGAGCCGCTGCCGGCCCCCACGCCGACACCGCAGGTGTTTGTCGCGGCCGATGGCACGGTTCAAACGCGCTATGTGACGCCGCGTGTCGGCTTTGATGTCGGCTATGACGCGATCCTGCTGCCGACCGGCGGGGTGCAGCTGCTCACCCTCGCGCCGCTCATGCCCTATTATGATGTGGACCCGCGCCAAGTGCGCTTTATGGGCACCAGCCAATGGCGCGATGAACGCGTGCTTGAAGAGCCGGCGCTGCAGCGCGGCTGGTTCGTCGACACCGATCCCGGCCAACGCCGCGCCTTCGAAGTCTCCTATGGCCGCACCTATGGCGAGGAGCCCAGCCGGCTGTCCAGCTTAGCCTATGACGCCATGACGCTGGTGTCGTTCCTCACCGACCCACGCCGCACCGACACTCGGAGCGGCGGCCGCCACTCCGGCTTGAGCCGCGCCTCCATCACCCGAGAGTCCGGCTTCTTCGGGGTGGACGGAATTTTCCGCTTTGGCGAAGACGGCTTGGTCCAGCGCGGCTTAGCCATCTTGCAAATCCGCAATGGCGAGTTCCGCGTGCTGGAGCCGGCGCCGCGCAGCTTTGACGAAATCCTCGCCCGTCCCCGGCCCTTGGTGAGCGATCCCCGCTTCATCAATCCGAACGCGGGCCTGCCGGGGCAGCAGAACCAACCGCCGACAAACGCCCGCCCGCCCACTGGCGCCACCCGCACCGGGCCGGACGGGATACCGCGCCCGACGTACTGATCCGCCACCGCCGCAGCGCCCGCCTTAGCCGGCGTTTGCAAGACGATCCGGGCGGGCGATGGCGTTCAGCACCTCCAAGGCGATGCGATCCGTCAGCGCCGCCTGCGCCCGCGGTACGACCAACCGCCCCCCGCAACGCGTCAGCAGCCCGTCGCCCTCCAGCACCGCCACAGCAGTCTCGTCCAGCCTGACGCCGAACGCCGCCTGCAGCGCCGCAAAATCCAAGCCTTCCGCCAGCCGCAGCCCCATCAGCACCGCTTCATCCAGTTGCGCCCCCGGCGCGATCGCCTCCTCGCGCACCACGCCCCAGCCCTGAGCCGCCACCGCCGCGATATAGTCCGCCGGCCGCCGCGCCGCCTCCGTGGCGGTGCGAGCCCCGCCCAGCGCCCCAATCCGCCCATGGGCGCCCGGCCCCACGCCGACCCATTCGCGCGACCGCCAGTAGAGCAAATTATGCTGGGAGTGATGAGCTTTCGGGCGCCCATCGCCCGCCGACCGCGCATGGTTCGACACCTCATAGGCCGGATAGCCGGCGGCCGCGGTCAGCTCCTGTGTCAGGCCATAAAAGTCCGCCGCCGCGTCCGGCGTGGGCGGGGTCAGCTGACCGCGCTCCACACGCTTGGCGAACGCCGTCCCCGGCTCAATGGTCAGCTGATAGAGCGACAGATGCGTCGCCCCCAAAGCCAGCGCCTCGCCCAATTCCGCGCCCCATCGCGCCAGGCTTTGCCCCTCGCGCGCATATATCAGATCCAGCGTCACCTCAGGGAATGCGGCCGCCGCCAGCGCGACCGCACGGCGCGCCGCCGCTGCATCATGGGCGCGGCCCAACGCCGTCAACGCCCCATCCTCCAGCGCCTGCACGCCCAACGACAGCCGCGTGACCCCCGCCGCCCGCAGCGCCGCGAAATAGGCCGGATCCGCGTCCTCGGGATTGGCCTCCAGCGACACCTCTGCCCCGGCCGACAGGCCGAAGGCCGCCTCCACCGCCGCCAGCACCCCGGCGACGTCGTCCGGTGTTAGGAGGGAGGGGGTGCCGCCGCCGAAAAACACGCTGTCCGCCGGCGCTAGCCGCCCCAACGCCGCCATACGCTCAGCCCAACCGGGCATGTCCGCCGCGATCGCAGCCAGCAACGCCGCGCGATCACGCCCGCGATCGCGATACACATTAAAGTCGCAATAGGGACAGATCGCCGCGCAATAGGGCCAATGGACGTAGACGCCAAGACGCGGGTCGTCTGGAGGCGCCGCCGCGCTCATGCCCCATCCGCAGCCGCCGATGCATGCGCCGGAAACAGCCGCGCCAGCAATTGCTCGAAGGCGCGCGCCCGATGGCTCATGGCGTGCTTGGCGGCGGGATCCATCTCCCCAAATGTCTCCGCATGGCCGGTCGGCACGAAGATGGGATCATAGCCGAAGCCGCGATCGCCGCGGGGCGGGAAGGTGAGCGCCCCCTCCACCCGGCCTTCAAAGAACTCCAACCGTCCATCCGGCATAGCGAGCGCCAAGGTGCAGTGGAATGCAGCCGACAGATCGCTCGCCCCAGTCTCCCGCAGCGCCGCCTCCACCCGCGCAATGCCGACGGCGAAATCCTTGTCCGGCCCGGCCCAATCGGCGGAATACACGCCCGGCGCGCCATCGAGCGCCGCAACGCACAACCCAGAATCGTCCGACAAGGCCGGCAGCCCCGCAACCTCAGCCGCCGCGCGCGCTTTAATCGTCGCATTGCCAGCGAAGGTGGTTTCGGTCTCCGGCGGCTCCGGCAAGCCCAGCGCGCCCGCCGACACCGCCTCCACGCCGAGCGGCCCCAGCAGCGCCCCGATCTCCCGCACCTTGCCGGGATTATGGCTCGCCACCACCAGCTTGCTCAGCTCCGCGCCTTGGATTCTCGCGCTCGTCTTGTCCATCTCTGTCTCCATTGACACCGGCAAAGCACGTGCACTTGATTGAAAGTCAATATTCGTTTATCGTAAAACGAGATAATTTGAAATTGCCTGTCAGTGGAGAGGGAGCTTGCCGCCCGGTCAAGTCCACCCGAACCACGCCATGGTTTGAACGCCGGCGCTGACGCGCCGTTGCGGGAGCAGTGAGGCCGCTGATGTCCATTCGCGTCACCCTCGATCGCATGCTGTTGGAGCGGCGCATGTCGCTGACGGAGCTGTGCGATCGCGTCGGGATCACACTGGCGAACATGTCCATTCTCAAAACGGGCAAGGCGAAAGCGATACGCTTCTCCACGCTTGAGGCGCTCTGCCGCGAATTGGACTGTCAGCCGGCGGATTTGCTGCGCTATGAGCCAACGACGGAGCAGCGCCGCCCCGACCCTTAGGCCGCGCAGGGCTTAGCGCGCCGCCGCCGCCGCCTGCATCGCGCTCAGCTCACCGCAGCCCTTCTGCGCCAGAGCCACCAGCTCCGCAAACTGGTCCGGCGAGAACGCGCTCGTTTCCGCGGTGGCCTGCACCTCCACCAAACCGCCTGAAGCCGTGATGACGAAATTGGCGTCGGCGTCGGCGCGGCTGTCCTCGGCATAGTCGAGGTCCAGAACCGAAACCCCATTGTAAATGCCGCAGGAAATCGCCGCGCATTGATCCACCACCGGATCGGCCGCCAACACCCCCTCATCCACCAGATACGCGCAGGCCCGCTTCAGCGCGACCCAGGCGCCGGTGAT
>CAZGCB010000010.1:0-41725 GCA_964524065.1 uncultured Caulobacterales bacterium
CGATCGCGCGTCCGCTGATCGCCAAGCGACAGGTGGAGATCGCGCGCCAAACCGGCGCCCGTTATGTCTCGCACGGCGCCACGGGCAAGGGGAACGATCAGGTCCGCTTTGAGCTGGGTTACGCCGCCCTCGATCCCGACATCGAAGTCATCGCGCCCTGGCGCGAATGGGATTTTACCTCCCGCACCGATCTCATCGCCTTCGCCGAAGCCCAAGGCATCGACATCCCGCGCGACAAACGCGGCGAGGCGCCATTCTCCATCGACGCCAATTTGCTGCACACCTCCTCAGAGGGCAAAGCGCTGGAGGATCCGGGCGAGGAGGTGGATGAGTATATCTACCAGCGCACCGTGCGGCCCGAAGATGCACCGGATCAGCCGCAAATCATCACCATCGCCTTTGAGCGCGGCGATCCTGTCGCTGTTGACGGGCAAACGCTGAGCCCCGCCGCGCTGCTGACGGAGCTGAACCGGCTGGGGCGCATCCACGGCATTGGGCGCTTGGACCTGCTGGAGAACCGCTTCATCGGGATGAAATCGCGCGGCGTTTATGAAACGCCGGGCGGCGCCATCCTATTGGCCGCCCATCGCGGCATTGAGCAGATCACCCTCGATCGCGGCGCCGCCCACCTCAAGGATGAGCTGATGCCGCGTTACGCCGAGGTGATCTATAATGGTTTTTGGTTCTCGCCCGAGCGGGCCATGCTGCAAGCGGCCATCGATGAGTCCCAGCGTCATGTGGAAGGCGAGGTGCGCGTGAAGCTTTATAAGGGCCGCGCCGATGTGGTGGCGCGCACCAGCCCAAGGTCCCTCTATTCTCTGGCCCACGTCACCTTTGAAGATGACATTGTGTACGACCAGACCGATGCGGAGGGCTTCATCCAGCTCCAAGGCCTGCGGCTGCGCATTCTCGCCGCTCGCAGCCGGCGCGAAGGCCGTAATGAATAAGCCCGCGCGCGGCGGCGTTGGCTCTATTGCAATGCAACACGCGCAATGATCAGATCGCCCCCCTTGGATGCACGGGGCGCAAGCACGGAGTGTGACGATGGATTTGGCGAAAATCCCCACGGGCGAAAATCCGCCCCATGATGTGAACGTGTTGATCGAAGTGCCGCTGGGCGGCGAGCCGATCAAATACGAAATCGACAAAGCCTCCGGCGCCATGTTTGTGGATCGGTTCTTGTACACATCCATGCGCTATCCTTGTAATTACGGCTTTATCCCCCACACCTTGGCCGATGACGGCGATCCCATGGATGTCATGGTGGTGGGCCAGCGCGCCCTGGTGCCCGGCGCCGTGGTGCGCGCGCGTCCGGTGGGCGTCTTGCTGATGCAGGATGAGAAGGGGATGGATGAGAAGGTGTTGGCGGTGCCGCACCAAACACTCACCGCCTTCTACGACAATATCGAGACGTATCTCGATTTGCCGGATATTCTGATCAAGAAAATCTCCCACTTCTTCGAGCACTATAAGGATTTGGAGCCGAACAAGTGGGTCAAGGTGCTCGACTGGAAGGGCCTGCCGGAGACGCATGAGGTCATCATGTCTTCGGTCGCCCGCGAAACCCAGCAAGAGCCCGCCTAGCCCGCATTCTCACCGGGCGGACGTCGGCGCGCCGGCGTTCGCCGCCAAGGCACGCCGCCCCGGGCCAGACGCAGCGTCACACGCCGTGCGTGACAGGAGCCTTTCACACGAGTGTGATGGGCCGCCGACCAAGTTTGTTCGGGACAGACCTCGCCGGCGCCGCAAAGGCGCCCCATCCTTCCAAGCGAAAGGCTGAGGAAAGAAAGGTCATTGCCCATGCACGCCCGCTTTTTCGCCATCCCCGCTTTGGCGGCCCTGATCGCCGCTTGCGCCACCGCGACGCCCTATGCGCCCGTCGGAACGCCCGGCGCGGGCCAATACGGCTACTCCGATCAAAAACTTGAAGACACGCGGTTTCGTGTGACCTTCTCCGGCAACTCGCTGACGAAATTGAGAACGGTGGAGAACTACGTCCTGTTCCGCGCCGCCGAACTCACCCTGGAGCAGGGGGCGGATTGGTTCCGCGTCGTTCAGCGCCAACAAGACGCGGACCGCCGGCTGCGCGGCACGGGGTCATCTTTCGGCTATGGTTATAGCGCGTTTGACTACCGCTTCTTCCACCCGCGTTATGGCGCGTTTGGCTATCGCGATCCGTTCTTCACCGACATCAATGTGGATGAAGTCACCCGCTATGAGGTGTCCGCGGAAATCGTCATCGGCTCCGGCGCAAAGCCGGCCGATCCCCAGGCTTATGCGGCCCAAGAGGTGGTGGACAATCTGGGCGGCTTCGTCACCCGCCCGGAGCCACAGGACGCGGCCTAGCCGCGCCCCGCTCGCCGACGTTTACTTCGGTGGCATGCGTGCGCCCGCGTCCAGGCGCACGCTCTCGGCGTTGATGTAGTCGTTGGTGACCATGAACATGGCGAGGTCGGCGTATTCGGCTGGCGTCCCGAAGCGCGTCGGGAACTGCAGGTGCGCTTGCAGATTGGTTTTCACCTGCGGCGGCATTTGTTCGTAGATCGGCGTTTCGAAAAAGCCGGGCAGGATGGTGTTCACGCGAATGCCCTCCGGGGCTAAGTCGCGCGCCATGGGCAAGGTGAAGCCCACAATCCCGCCCTTGGTGGCGGAATAGGCCACCTGGCCGATTTGTCCGTCCTGCGCCGCCACAGACGCGGTGTGGATGATCACGCCGCGGCCCGAGTCGCCCAGCGGCTCCAGCGTCATCATGCCCGCTGCGGCCTGCGCGGCGCAGAGGAACGAGCCCACCAGATTGACGTCGATGACTTTCTTGAACTGAGCGGCGTCATGCATGCGGATTTCGCCGGTGGATTTGGAGCGGCTGGCCGTCTTTTGCGGGATGGCGATGCCGGCGCAGTTCACCAGCACCCGCTCCTGGCCATGGGCGCCGCGCGCGCTGGCGAACCCATCGGTGACCGATTGCACGTCCGAGACATTCACCGCCACGAAATGCCCGCCGATCTCCTGCGCCACTTGCGCCCCGCGTTCGGCGTTGAGATCAAACACCGTCACCTTGGCTCCCGCGGCGGCGAGCGCCCGCGCCGTGCCTTCGCCTAAACCGGAAGCGCCTCCGGTCACAATCGCGGCTTGTCCTTGAACGTCCATGGGCGAACCCTTTCATATGAAGACTGGAGAGGCCCGACGCTGCGCAGAAAGCACGCCGCCTTGGCGGCGTTAGCGATGGGCGAGCAGAATCGCCGGGAGAATAGGTGAGATGGCGACACACGCCAACCCGTCCTACGGGGACGAGGATCCCAAGCGCCCCCGCCGCGCGGCGGCTGCGGCGTCCGACGCCGCAGCCGATATCAGCGATGAGGCGGCCGCCCGCTTGCGCACCACGCTGCCCATGGCGCTGCCCAGCGATGAGCGGCAGATGCAGCGGCGCTTTTGGCCGAAATTCTGGCGCACGCTGGGCCGCATTCCCTTTTCGGAGGAGCTGGCGGCGGCCTATTTCTGCGCGCGCGATCCGATGACGCCGCCGCGGGTGAAGGGCGTATTGCTGGCGGCTCTGGCCTATTTTGTTGTGCCGACTGATTTGCTGCCCGACTTCATCGCCGCCCTCGGCTTTACCGACGACGCCACGGTGTTGGCGACCGCTATGGGCGTGGTGGGCGCGCATGTGAAGCTGCGTCACCAGAACGAAGCGCGCGCTTTGCTTGCGCGCCCCGCGCCAACGGCCGACACGCAAGACCATGTACCGACGCGGCCGCGCTGAGCGGGCTTCGCGCGTTTAGCGGCTGGCGCGTCAACCCGATCCGTGCTTCACGCGCGGGACGCGCCGCGGCCGTCGATGGCGTTTTGCGCAAGGAGCCTGATCCATGACGATGTCCTACGCCTTAGCGCTCCATGGCGGGGCGGGGCCCATCGCCCATGGCGATCACCAGCGTGAAGAACGTCATATGAGCGGCCTGATCGTGCGCGGGCGCGACATGTTGGCGGCGGGCGCCGACGCCCTGGCCGTGGTGGAAGCGCTGACAGCGGACCTGGAAGCCTGCGGCCTTTACACGGCCGGGCGCGGTTCGGCGCCCAATACCGATGGCGTCTTTGAGCTGGACGCCGCCATCATGGACGGCCATGCGCGCCGCGCCGGCGCGGTGGCGGCGCTCACCGGTTATGTCAGCCCGATCGCGGTCGCACGCGCCGTCATGGAGCGCACGCCGCATGTCCTTCTGGTCAGCCGCGGCGCGGAAGCCTTCGCCGAGGCTGAGAACTTCGCCGCGATTCCGCAGCCGCCCGAGGCCTATTACACGCCATCGTCTCGCGCGTCGGACGCCGCGCCAGACACCTTGGCCCATGGCACTGTGGGCGTGGTCGCCCGCGATGCGCAGGGCCGGCTGGCCGCCGCCACATCCACCGGCGGCGTTTTCAAGAAGCGCCCCGGCCGTGTCGGCGACAGCGCCTTGATCGGCGCGGGAACCTGGGCGGATGAACGCGTGGCGGTGTCCTGCACAGGGCAGGGGGAGTTCTTCATGCGCGCGGCCGTAGCGGCCGATATCTCAGCCCGGATGCGCTATGGCGGCCAAACTCTGCAGCAGGCCGCTGATGGCGCGCTGGAGGACATGCGCGTGCAGGGCGGCGAAGGCGGCCTCATCGCCGTCGATGCGCAGGGCGCGCTGGCGCTGCCCTTTACATCGGCCGGCATGAGGCGCGCCTGGCTGGACGCCGAGGGCGCGCCTCAGACGGACATCTTTTAAGCGCCGGCGCGCGGCAGGAAGGCGCGCCCGATGTCGGCGGCTAGGGCCGTTAACTCGTGCCGGCGAATGGCGAGCAGGCCGATGGAGGTGAACCAGATCACCATCGCCGCGGCGAACAGCCCGCCGCCATCATTATTGGGGTCGATGCCCAAGGGCGTGAACAGGTGAAAGCTCACCGCGCCCGTCATCACCGCCAGCGCGATCGCCGCGCCGGCCGCCTGTAAACGGCGGAACGCCGGGGCGATGCCGATGAGCAACAGGCTCGCGGCCACCAGCTCCGCGCCGCCAATCACATATTGGCTGAACAAGCCGCTTTGCGCGAACACGCCCGCCGCGCCGAAGCTGGCGGCCCAGGCGTCGAGCTTGCCGAAAATCACTTGGGTTTCCGGCGCATTGGTGAATTTGAACCGCAGGCTGTCCAAAAACACGATGGCCGCGAACACAGCGATGGCGTGCGGGGCGAAACGTTTGCCGATGTCCAGCGGACGGGCGATGGCGGGGGCGTTGATCACGGCGATCTCCTTCGGGTCGGTCGTGTTGTCTTGGCCATGGCGTTACCCCGCCAAGTCGCTCACAGGCCAATGACGCTTGGCTCAGCAATGCGCACGTCCTGATCACGCCGCGCGGGGCGCCGCACGCCGCCCCCTAGCGCAATCGCGCCCTATGCTTCATCTCATGCGCTGGCTGATCAGTGATCACAGCGTGAGCGGAGGCGTGATGCGCGGTTATTTCGCGGTCGGGGTGGAGGGGATTTCCAAGGCGATGAATCTCGGCGCCGTGCTGCGCACGGGCCATGCCTTCGGCGCGAGCTTCGTTTTCACCGTGGGCGCGCACCATCGCGCGCGGGACATTTTCCGCTCCGACACGTCACGCACCTTCGCCCATGTGCCGTATTATGATTGGCCGGATTTAGAGGAGGTGCGCCTGCCCCAGGGCTGCCAGCTGGTGGGGGTGGAGTTGGCCGAGGACGCGGTCGACTTGCCCAGCTTCAAGCACCCCACCGCCGCCGCCTATGTGTTTGGGCGCGAGCGCGGCTCGCTGACGCCGCAAATGCAGGAGCGCTGCGACTTCCTGGTGAAAATCCCGACCAAATTCTGCGTCAATGTCGCCATGGCGGTGGGCATTACGCTGTATGACCGCACGCTGTGCTTTGGCGGCTATCCCGAGCGGCCCATCATGCCCGGCGGCCCCGAAGTGGGCGAGACGGACGCCTGGAAACGCCCCGGCCGCGCCCACCAAGCCGCCAAATCCCGCGCGCCTAGACAACGCGCGGCGGTGAAAGCGGACGATGACGCAACCGCACCTCAATCGGAGTGAGGTTGAGCACTGGAGGTCCTTATGAAGCTCTTGATGCGCGCGGGCTTGATCAGCCTTGGCCTGGCGGCCGTTTTGATTGGGGCGATTTACGCCTGGGGCGCCATGCTGCCGCGTGATCACACGGCCCAGGCCTCCGCAATCATCAGCGCGGATCGCGCCGCCGTGTTCGCCCGCATCGCTGATGTCGAGGCCGGACCGACATGGCGCTCTGACGTGGCGGCGGTGGAGCGTCTGGCGAGCGAAGACGGTGCGGTGCGCTTTTTGGAACGCGGCGCCTATGGCGACATCGCCTATGTGGTGGTGGAGAGCGCGCCGCCCCGCCATCGTGTCGTGCGGATTCTCGATGAGGGGCTCGATTTCGGCGGGACCTGGACCTTTGAACTCGCCGACGCGCCATCGGGCACGACGGTCACCATCACCGAAGATGGTTTTGTCAAAGACCCGGTGATGCGCGTGTTTGGCGCGCTGTTTTTCCCACCGGACGCAACGATGAAGGCCTATTTGGGCGATCTGGCCGCAAGCTTTGCCGACGCTGAAGCGCCATCCGGCGGCTAGGCGCTGTCCATCGCCTGTGCGCCAGCCGCGCCAGTCTGTGTGCAAGGCGTGAAGCGCAGTCCCCGGAAAGTCTCCGGCTGTCAGTCGGCGATCGCGGCGGGCCAAACGACCGCAAAACGCTCAAACACCGTCGCGCTGTCATCATCGAAGGGCACGCCGACGCGCTGGGAATAGGCGGAGAAAAACGCCCGATGCATGCGCAGCCAGTCGGCCCGCGTGCGGTCGCCTTCGCCCTCATCCCAGGCGAAAGCCTCATCGACGGACGAGAGCGGGCCGACGCGCACCTCCGTCGTGCGCAAAATCGCCCGCGGCTCGCCGGCGCCGTCCACCAGAACCACATAACCGCCCGCCACCGGAAGGGGATCGCCGCACAGCTCATAGTCCTGCAGCAACCCGGCCGTCGCACGCTTGGGCCCGGAGACGACCAGCGCCGCCAATTCGTTCGCCATGTCCGGGCTGTCGCCATAGGCCTCCACGATGTAGTCGGCGTGGACGCCTTGCGCCGCCGCGAAGGCGGCCCAGAACGCCTCCGTGCGCTCGGTTTTGCGCGCCAAGGCATCCACCGGCGTTACTCCCTCATCCGCTGACGTCACGCCGTGTTCTCCCCCCGTTGAGCCGGCCCCACGGGGATCGAGGCCCGCTAGCTCAGTGGCGCGTGGGCGGATGGCTTTGCACCTGCCGCCTCTCAACACCCTAAAACGTATAGCTGAGCCCGAGGCTGAGACCGTGGGACACCCGTGGATCATCCTCGATGCTGCGCCGTTCTCCTGAGATAAAGTACAGCGCTTGTGTGCGATAGCGCACGTCAAAACCAATCCGATCCAGGATGTTCCAGCGATACCCGACGGTCAGATCCGGGCCAAACAAGGTGCTTTCCTCACCCTCTTGAACGGTGGTGCGTTCGCTGGTGCTGACGCCAGAAACGGTCGCCAGTGTCACGACGCCGTTCAATTCAACGCGCGATCGCACCAAGTGCCCCACGGTCAACTGGCCATCGATGAAGAAGCCATGCGCATCGTTGACGGGCGCGAAAAGCCCGGCGCCCCCGCGCACGGAGTAAAAGTCGCGCGTCGCCTCGGACGTGGAGTTGCTGGTTCCGATGGCCAGCAAACCGGGCAAATCCGGTTCCAAAAACCCAGGAACGCTGAGATCCAAAGGCGTATTGCTGGCAAAGATGACCCCCGACTGGCGACGATCGATATCGGTGCGCTCGTAGCGAACCCCGCCAAGAGCCGACACCGTTAATCGGTCGCCCGAGTTGAAGTTGCGCCGCAGGAAAACTTCCACATCGGTGCGCCGAATATCATCGACAGCCACAAGGTTGAACGTGGCTAAATCAAAGGTCGCGAAGCTGCTGCCGGGCGTGTCATCAACGGTAAACGTGCCTGCACTTGATACAAACTGCGTTTCTTCTTCCGTTTCCCCGGTCAGCGCTGTGATGATCAGCTGCGTGTTCCGCAAACCCGTGGGGACGGCGAAGGCGCCGCCAATGAGCGTAATGTTGGTTTGCGGGCTTTCGCCGCGCGTGGTGCTGAAGTTCCCGGTTTCGACTTCGTTGAGAACGGTTTCCCCGTCTTCCAGCTTCGTGTCGCGCTGTAGGAAGTTATCGTAGAGAAACCAAACGCGCGGACCTATGGAAACGCCGCTTTGCGCGGCCGCCGGCTGGAGCGCGCTGAGACTGAGGGCAACCGCGAAAGCTGCCCATGCGGTTGATGAACCACGCATATCAGACCCCCCGTCTCGGCGTGGACGCCCTGTCGATCACGCCGCTGCATCACATGACGGAAGGATGGTGCCCTCAACATTGGGGCGCATGCATGGCGCCGCACGGCCCTGAGGACCGGGGCGCGACTGTCGCGTGAGATCATGCGGGGCTTTGACGATTAAGCCCGGCCCATCACCTTCTGCATGAGGCCGAGAACCCCTCGGAAGGCGAGGGGCGCGTCAGTGACGGCCAGGGCGTAGCAAATCTCACCGGGCTCTGCGACCGGACGATGAATGTCATCAGCGCCCGCAACACACATCTCACCGCGCCCATAGCGTGTGCCGCCATCATGGAAGGCGCCGGCGAGAACCAGCGTGTATTCCGCCCCGCCATGGCCATGGGCGGGGGCGCCGCAGCCGGGCTCGATACGCAGCAGCTCGGCTTTTGCCTCGCCCTCATGGATCAGGCCCAAAACGCGAATGCCGGGGCCGGCGATGCGCCAGCCCTCGCGGCCCATGGCCTCCACGGCGTGGGCGCGCGCCGGGTCGGGCAGGGCGTCCACCTCGGCGAGGCGCGCGGGGGCTTTCTCCGCCTGATGACGCAGCGCGCTGTCCTCAGCGTCCAGGGCGTCGAGTTGGTCGAGCACGGCGGCCAGGCTGCCTTCGCCCATGGACGCCGGCGCCTGCGCCTCCAAGAACGCGCCGCCGACGGCGTCCACCATCGCCCAACCCTCGGTGCGGGCCGGGTTCAGCGCGGCGTATGTGTCCAGAAGCAGCCGCATGGGCGGCGTCAGCGAGCTGGCGATTTGCGCGTCGGCATAGAGGTCGTTGGTCATTGTGGTTTTCTACTCAAACGCAGCCACGCAGGGCGTGGTGTCGATCACATCGCGTCTTCATCGCCTAATGTGGCGCGCAAGCGTTTAAAAGCCAGCCGCAAGCGCGATTTCACCGTGCCCAGCGGCACGCCCGTGCGCTCGGCGATGTCACGATGGGAAAGGCCCTCAAAGAAGGCTAGCTCCAAAAGCGCCACCTGCTGCGGCGGAAGGTCGCGGATGGCGTCGCGCACCACGCGCTCGCGTTCTTGGGCGCTCAGCTGCTCGTCCGGCGCGCGTTCTTCTTGGGGTAAGAGGCTTGGATCATAGGGGTCGAGATCAGGCTTGGAGTCCCGCCGGAAGGCGTCGATGCGCCGGTTGCGCGCAATGCGAAAAATCCACGTGGAGGCTGAAGCCTGGGCGCGGTCATACAGGTGAGCCTTGCGCCAGACGGTGATCAGCACCTCCTGCGCCAGTTCTTCGGCGAGGCCGTCATCGGCGCCCAGGCGCAGCAGATACGCCTTCACCCGCGGGGCGAAAAAGGAAAACAGCTCAGCAAAAGCGTCTTTGTTCCGCTCGCGCGCGACGGCGTCCAGCAGATCCGCCAACGCGTCGCGATCCAAAACGGCCGGTCCTTCAAGACTGCGCGTCGACACGGATACTCCCGCCGCCCGCCAACCCGCCGCGCCGGCGGCGCGCGCCCAAGACAGGCCTGTAAACTTGCCTGGGTTGCATAAAGACGGGAGATTTGCGCGGGAATCAAGAAAGAAGGTGCCAGGGGCCTGCGCTGCACGCGGCGCGCCGTGATGCTTCACGTGTGGGGCCGCGGGGGCTACATCAGGAGGCGCGCCACAAGGCTGGCGCCGATGTCCAAAAAAAGCGAGGCGATTGATGAAGCGCGCTGTGGTGATCGTGGGATTGGTGATGGTGGCGGGGGCTGCGCCCGGTGTGGCGCAGACGCGGCATAATGATTGGTCCGCCCTCGCTCAGCGCGATGGCAGCACGGATCGGCTCTGCTACGCCTTCACCCGGCCGGCCCGAGCGGACATGAACCCCCAAAGCTTTGATCATGGTGATGTGTCCGCCATCGTGTCCAGCTGGCGTTCCGGCAAAGCCAAGGAACAGCCGAGCTTCCAATTTGGATACGCGCTGAAACCGGAAGGCCCCATTCGGGCCCGCGTGGGCAACAAACGCTGGTCGCTCTACGCCGTCGGCAACAGCGCGTACATCGAGGACAATGATGACGAAGCCGATTTGGTCGATGCGATGCGTGCCGGCGCGCGCTTGCGCGTGGAGGCGGTGTCCCAAGACGGCGTCGAGACGAGCTATGAGTTTTCCCTGCGCGGCGTGACGAAAGCACTGGACGATGTGCGCGATTCCTGTCGTTGAGCCTGCCGGACGACGCACAAACGCCAGCGGCGCCGCCAACAGAGCCCCAGCACGGGGGCGTCCTGTAAGAAAATCGGACCCCCCGGCTGCGGTGAAACGCGGCATGACTTGCGCGCGGCGCCCGCTCAGGGCCACATGGTTGGCATGACGACGCTTTTGGATTTGTCAGCGGATGACGCCCCGCGCCCCGCGCCCCGTGCGCCCGCCATCCCATCCAGTCTTGCGGGGCTGACGCGCGAGGAACTGCGCGCGGCGTTGGAAGGGGCGGGCGTCGACCCGAAAAAATCGCGCATGCGGGCGAACCAGCTCTGGCGCTGGATCTACCATTATGGCGCGACCGATTTCGACGCCATGACGGATGTGTCCAAGGCCTTGCGCGCGGAGCTGCAGCAAGCCTTCACCCTCGCGCGGCCGCAGATTGTTGAGCGCCAAATCTCCACCGACGGTACGCGCAAGTATCTCATCCGCTTGGCCTCGACGCCCCGTGCGCCGGGGCCCGAGGTGGAGGCGGTGTACATCCCCGATGTCGGACGCTCAGGCGCGTTGTGCGTTTCCTCGCAAGTGGGCTGCACGCTCAACTGCACCTTCTGCCACACCGGCACGCAAAAGCTGGTGCGCAATTTGACGGCTGCCGAAATCGTCGCCCAGGTGATGATCGCCGCCGACGATATTGAAGACTGGCCGCGCAGCGCCCCCAAGGGCGAGCCCGACAGCCCGCGCAAAATCACCAATATTGTCTTCATGGGCATGGGCGAGCCGCTCTATAGTTTGCCAGAAGTCGCCAAGGCCATTGACGTGATTTCCGATGGCGACGGCATCGCGATTTCCCGTCGGCGCATCACGGTGAGCACCTCCGGCGTCGTGCCGCAAATGACGCCGCTGGGCGAAACGACCCAGGCCATGCTGGCCATTTCACTGCACGCCACGAATGATCCGCTGCGCGATGTGCTGGTGCCGCTGAACAAAAAATATCCGCTGGCGATGCTGCTGGACGCCTGCCGCGCCTATCCGGGCTTGTCCAACGCCAAGCGGATCACCTTCGAATATGTGATGCTGAAGGGCGTCAACGACACCATCGCCGAGGCGAAAGAATTGGTGCGGTTGCTCAAGGGCATCCCGGCGAAGATCAACCTTATCCCCTTCAACCCGTGGCCTGGCGCGCCCTATGAGTGCTCCGATTGGGAGACGATTGAGGGCTTCGCCGATGTGGTGAACCGCGCCGGCTACGCCTCGCCCATCCGCACGCCGCGGGGCCGGGACATCCTCGCCGCCTGCGGCCAGCTCAAAAGCGCCAGCGAGCGCCTGCGGGCGAGCGGGGTGGGGGCGGGTTGATTGGAGGGAGCGGCAAAAGGCTCGGCAGGCGCGCGCTTAGGTCGGTGTGGGGCACCTTCGATCGCCCCATAATCGACAATACAGTCCGAGGAGTATTTGTGGAGCACGTAGTCGCCGTCGCTCTGGGAAAACCATGGCGGGTCACAGGTGATTGGGATGGATGGGATATTGAACATCCTGAGCACGGCTGGCGACTGGAAGTAAAAAATTCCGCCGCTCGCCAAATCTGGCATGGGCCCACTCGACCAAGCCTCGTGCCATTATCGCCAAGTTTTGACATTAGAGATCGTACGGGCAGTATGAAAAAAATGCCTGGGTCGCTGAACCCGGCCGCGCGGCCGAAATCTATATTTTCGCCTGGCACGGTGGCGCCGAGCCGTCGACCACCGATCACCGAGATGTATATCAGTGGGAGTTCTTCGTCGCGGCGTCTAATCAATTACCCAATCAAAAATCAATTTCCCTTTCTCGAGTCCGTCACATGTTTCCCTCTAGCGGGTTCCGTGAACTCAAGTCTGCAATAGAGGGGCTCCTACAAAAGTGACGGTTGAATCACGAAGCAGCGTCGCACCCTACACTGAGGGCAACGGCAGGCGCGCGCTTCCGCTAACCCAACGTCTCAGCCCCCATATCTGTGGCGTGCATGGGTGAGCAGCGCAGGAACGGTACAAGCCTGCACCGTATGTCTTCATCCTGCCGCACAAGCGTGGTTAAGTGCGGGTGTTGGGGAGGGCCCGCCATGACGTCCATGCTTCGCTCGCCGCGCGCCGTCGCGCTCGCCGCCCTGGCGGGCGCTTTTGCGCTGAACGCCGCCGCCCAGGCACAGCCCAGCCGTCAGGTCTGCTCGCCGGGCAATATCGCCGAGTACAAGCGACAGGTGGCCGCCAGTGGAAACACGCGGGTGGATTTGCCCACGTTCTATCGCGAGGTGCGCCAGTACTTTTCCATCTATGAAAGGGACTATGAGCCGGGACGCTATGCGGGCACCGACGCCATTTTGAACGCGTGGAACGCCGATCCTGGCCTGCAGCACAGCCCCTGGCTCGCGTACATTCTGGCGACGGCCTATCACGAGACGGCGAAATTCATGCGGCCGATCCGCGAGACACTGGCGAGCAGCGACGAAAGCGCCATCCGCCGGCTTCAAAACCATTACGAGAAAAACGGAAGCATCGGGCCGTACTACTGGCACATCATTCCCGAGACGGGGAAGGCCTATTTCGGCCGAGGCTATGTCCAGCTGACGTGGGACTATAACTACAAAGAAGCGGACGCCCAGCTGGGACGCGAAAGCCGCGAGGAAAGCTTTTATTGGAATCCGGATCTCACCATGGAGCCCGATGAGTCCATTCAGATCACCTATGACGGCATGGTGGACGGCTGGTACACCACCTGGTGCATGCTGTCCTACATGCCGCCGGACCGCCAGCCTGACTTCATTGAGGCGCGCCGTGTGATCAACGGCAAGGACAAAGCGGGTTTGATCGCCGGCTATGCCGAAGACTTCTTGAAAGCCATCGAGGCGGCTACGATGACCGTGGATCCGGCGCCAGCCCCTCCCGCGCCCAGCCCAGAACCACGTTCAGAGCCGAGCCCGGAGCCCACGCCCGAGCCTCAGCCGAGCCCGCAACCCACGGCGGCGCCCGACCCGGATCCGGCCCCGACGCCGGAGGCCGAGCCGACCTACGATGAAATTCAAGCGCATTTCCGTGCGCTGCAGGACGCCGCCAAGGAGCAGGAAGCGGAGGAGGCGGCGGAGGCCGCCGCCGAGGCGGAGCCCGAAGAAAAGCCGCGCCGGTTCTTTCTGGTGCGGTTCTGGTGTTGGTTATTTGGTTGACAGGGCGGAACGATTGGCGCCGTCTGCCGTCGTTGACGCACACACGGGGAGAGTGAGGTCATCATGGTTACGCTGAAAACTCTGCGCTGGAGCGCTATGGCGGCGATGGCCGCCGCGCTTGTCGCGCCGTCGATGGCCCAAGCGCGGCCCTTCGCGGTGACGGAGCTCACCATCGATCTGCGCGATCGCAGCTTCCAGAGCAGCACCTTGCTGCCCACGCGCGATCAAGCCGTCCCCATCGTGGAGGCCACCTCCATCGCTGATGGCGGGTTCACCAAACTCGATCTGCGGGTGATCATCCGCGAGGATGAGGACGAGGCGGTGCAGAAAATGGTGGATCAGAGCTTCCGTTCTGAGCCGTCCGGCTGTCGTGCGGGCTATAGCGGCCCGCTCGATATGGAAGATGGCCTGCGCTACTTCTTCAGCCTGGACCTCGTGACGGCCAACGGCATGCCTTTTGAGCAAAAGGTCAACGGCACCATCTATCCCGGCGATCGCTCCTTGAACTGGACCAATGATGTGTTCTGCGAATTTGACGCGGACTTGGGCGCGAGCGCCGCGGTTCTGCGCATCACCGGCTTTTACTACATCATTCAACGCCAAGAGCAGGGCAGCACCAACATACAGCTGCGGCCTGTGACGTTGACGGAAGAGGAAATGCAGAACGAGCGGCTGCTGCCCAATCCGTTCCCGCAATAATCGTCCACCCCCGTCGTGCTGAGGATGCGAGGCCTTAGGTCTCGCCCCCTTGGCCCTGCGATCCGAGGCGCGCGCCGATCGAAACCGCTGCCCCCTTCAAACTCGGTGATGTGGAGGCGCCGCCCGGCACACGGCGGGTCGCGGCGCTGCCGCTGGCGGCGCTGCCCGACCACACGCCCATGACGTTGAATGTCCAGGTCGTGCACGGCAAACGGCCAGGCCCTGTGTTTTTCGTCTCCGGCGTGGTGCATGGCGATGAGATCATCGGCCTTGAGATCATTCGCCGTCTACTGAAAGCCCCGGCGCTGGCGGAGATGCGCGGCACGCTGCTGGCCATCCCGCTGGTGAATGTGTTCGGTTTCATCAATCGCAACCGCTACATGCCCGATCGGCGCGATTTGAACCGCTGCTTTCCCGGCTCGGAGAGCGGCGCCCTGGGCGAGCGGCTGGCCTGGTTGTTCTCCACGCACATCATCGAACGCTGCGATGCCGGCGTGGACATCCACTCCGCCTCCAACCACCGCGAGAATTTGCCGCAAATCCGTGTCGATCGCGACTCCGAGGACGCCGCGGCGCTGGCGGCGGCGTTTGGCGCGTCCTTAGTGCTGACGGCGCCGCTGCGGCCTGGCTCGCTGCGCGCCTGCGCGCGGGCGGCGGGCAAGCCGGTGCTGCTCTATGAGGCCGGCGAGGCGCTGCGCTTTGACGAAACCTCCGTGCGCATTGGCGTGACCGGCATTCTCAACGTTATGGCGCAACTGGGCATGATCCCCGAAAGCCTGCCCTTGCATCCCAAGTATCGCCCCGTCTTCGCTCATCGCAGCCATTGGGTGCGCGCCCCGCTCAGCGGCGTGTTCCGCGCCGCCAAAGCCCTGGGCGATGGCGTGGAGGTCGGCGAAGAATTGGGCGTGGTCAGTGATCCCATGGGCGACAGCCAGCACCTGGTGGTCGCCCACCGCGCCGGCTTGGTCATTGGCCGGTCGGTATTGCCCGTGGTCAATCGCGGCGACGCCCTGTTTCACATCGCCGAAGCGTCCGACCCCGAACATGCCGAGGCCGCCGCCGCCGCCCGCGAGGAGGCCGCCGCCCAAGACACCCTGTTCGACGAGGACGAGATCGTCTGAACGGGGCCCTGGCGTCTGTCGCGCTTGGAGAGGGGAGAGTCTGCGCCGCAGCCTTACAGCGCCTGCAACACCTCGCTCAAGGCGGCCATGGAGCCCAAACCAACGCTCGCGGCGAAAACGCCCAGAGCGGCCATACCCAAAATCCGACGCATGGTGTTTCCCTTCGTGGTTGCATTCTGCGTGTGGATGGGGAGAAAGCAAAAAGGGCGCCGCCGCTCAGGCGAAACGGGGCCGCCCATCTGACCCGGCGCGTTGGCCCATGAGCGTTTGGCGCTGGGGCCCGCGGCCGCAAGGCGCTGGGCTCTATGCGCCGACTCACCCTAAAAGCGACAAAACGCAAGGGTGCGCCATGTTGGAACAAATCCTCACCGCTTCATTGATCATCGCCGCCGCGTTCGCCGGCCTCGCCTTGGGCGCGTCGGGCCAATGCGCCGTGCACGCGGCGCCGTTGGCCTTTAAGCGCTTGGACTACAGCCGTGCGGACGCGCTGGTGCGGCGCATGCTGAAGGGCGCTTTGCCCTGGATCGCGTGGGCCTCGCTGGGCGGAGCCGTGTTCGCCGCCATTGGCGGGGCGATGGCGGCGGCCATCATGCTCGCCTTCGCCGGCGCGTCGTTGTTTTTGGCCCGTTATGCGCTGAACCCGTTGCCCAAGCGTCCGCGAGTGCCCGGCGCGCGACGGCGCCATTCGCGCACACGCATCATTTCACTTCGGGTCACCTTGCTGATCATGCTGGTGTTTCCCCTTGCGCTCGTCGCGCTGGCCGCGGGGGTCTGAGGCCAAGCCTTCTCAGCAATTCTTGGGCGCTGGCGTTGCGGCTCGAAGACGCGCCCCAGGGTGTTCCTGTCCTCGGCCGTGGACGCCGTGTCACGCGCTGATGTCTCTCGAGGGGGCTAAACCCCCGCTTCGGAATTGTGCAGCACCGCGTCTAAGTCCAGAGTCGCGCGCTCGCCCACATCGCTATAATGGGCGACGAGCCACGCTTCCCCGGCGGCGCGGCCACGGCGGAACAAATCCTCGAAAAAGTCATGGCTGACGGTGAGGCGGCTGGAGGATTCCAAATCCGACAAATGCCCGCCGCCATCCACGCGGTGCAGCAAAATGTCCTTATAGCGCGTAGAATCCAGCCGCTCCTCCTCCAGCAAGCGCCGCACAAAATGGATGTTGCGATATTCGCGCAGCAGGCTGGAGTTGAAGGTGATTTCGCGCATGCGATCCATGATTTCGCGCGCCGTGCGCGGCGTGCCGCGCCGCTCAATGGGGTTGATTTGCACCACGACGATGTCGCGGCTCTGCGATTCGTAGAAGAACGGGAAAAGCGGCGGATTGCCCACAAACCCGCCATCCCAATAGGGCGCGCCGTCAATCTCCACCGCTTGGAAGAGGAAGGGCAGGCACGCCGAGGCCATCACATGATCGGCCGTCAACTCATGGCGTTTGAAGATGCGCGTGCGGCCCGTCTCCACATTCGTGGCGGACACATAGACCTGCAGCTTGTCGCAGGAGCGTACGACGTCGAAATTCACCAACTGCGCCAGCAAATCCCGCAAGGGATTCCAGTTGAACGGATTGAAATCATAGGGGCTCGCCACACGGCTGAAGAGATCGAAAAACAGCGTCTCCATCGCCGCCGGCCCGCGCCAGAAACTGAAAAACGTTGGGATGGGCGAGGCGCCCCAGGCCCCGGCCCGGGTGGCATCCGCCACGCCGGTCCAGAATGTGCGCAACGCCGCGCGCGCGCCGTCATAATCGCCCACCATCACCCCCTCGGCGATGGCCACCGCGTTCATGGCGCCGGCGCTCGCGCCGGAAATCGCCTCGATCTCCAGACGCCCATCCTCCAACAGTGCGTCCAGCACGCCCCAGGTGAAGGCGCCATGGGCGCCGCCGCCCTGCAGAGCCAGATTCACACGTTTGCGGTTCGCCGCCATGGCGCGCCTCCTTGGAAGAGAGGGAGATCCCATCAACGCCATAGCGCGAGCGTGGCGCCCACGCCAAACGCCGCGAGAGGTTCCCTCCGCGCGCTTAAGCGGCCGGCGGACGGATCGCGGCTTGATCGGGAGAGGGTGAAGCGTCAGGGTGTGGCCCGTTTGACCGCGTCGGACACACACCCGGCGCAAAGCGGGGACGGGGAACGACGATGCAGGACAACGGGTTTTTGTCAGCGTTTCAGCTTGCGACGCAGGCCTTTGCGGCGGGCTTTCCCGTCTTCGCGCTGCATGCGGGCGTGACGCTGGCCATGCTGTTGGTGGCGGTGGCGGTCTATGTACTTTTGACGCCGCATAAGGAGTTTGAGCTGCTGCGCACGGGCAATACGGCCGCGGCGTTGTCGTTAAGCTCCGTGATTGTCGGCTTGGCGCTGCCGCTGGCGGTGTCCATGGCCACCAGCCTCAGCTGGGCGGACATCATCATTTGGGGGGCGGTGACCTTGCTGGTGCAAATCCTCGCCTTCCGCGTGGTGGATGTGCTGTTGCCGGATCTGCCTAAGCGCTTGCGCGACAACGACGTGGCTGCGGCCACCTTTTTGGCGGCGGTGAAGCTGGCCACCGCCATGGTGCTGGCCGCCGCGGCGTGGGGAGGGCCCCTTGCGCGGGTTTGATCGGCTCTTATACCTCGCGGTCCTGGTGGGCTTCGTCATTGCGCTGATGCAGGCCGCCAATGATGAGAACGCGCCCATCGGCGTGGTGGAGCCGTTTGACCCGCCGGACGCCGGTGCGCCTTTGGCGCCGCCCTCCATGCTGGATCCCAGCATTGTGGTGGATTTGCCCGCCGTCACGGGCGCGGCTTCCGGCACCGCCTTCGCCATCGATTCCGGCGTCTGGCTGACGGCGCGCCATGTGGTGGATGGCTGTGCGGATGTGGGCGTGCTCACCTCCGAACGGCAGGGCGTGCGCGCGGTGGGGGTGACGCCGTCCCCGGCCGCGGATGTGGCGGTGGTGACCGCGCCGTTGGAGCGCGCGGCTTTTCCCGTGACGCTGGATCCGCGCGGCCTGAATGTCGGGGAGTGGGGCTATTTCATTGGCTACCCCCAGGGACGCCCAGGCGAGTTGGCGACGCGTCTCATGGGGCGTGAGGTGTTGGTGACCCGCAGCCAAACCGCCCGCCGCGCCGAACCCGTGCTGGCATGGGCGGAAGTCCAGCGCAGCCGTGGCTTGCGCGGCTCCCTCGGCGGGTTGTCGGGCGGGCCGGCCTTCACCGCCGATGGGCGCGTCGCGGGCGTTATCGTAGCGGAAAGCCCGCGCCGCGGGCGGGTCTATACGGCGGCGCCGCGTTCGGTGGATGGCGCCGTGCGCAACGCCGCCGCCAGCTTGGCGGCCGCGCCGGCGCCCGTGGGCGGCCTGACGCCGCAGGATTATCCGCGCATCGCCGATAGGCTGCGGCGCAATTTGCGCGTGGCGAAGATCATTTGCACCGGCCCGGCGTCTTAGGACGCCGGCGGCTCAGCCCCGAAAGGATACGCCATGGCCGAGCATTTCGGCGATCGTCTGGCCGCCGCCGTCACCAGCCGCGGGCCGCTGTGCATCGGCTTGGATCCCTATCCAGATCGTATTCCAGCGATTTTCGGTGACGCCCACCGCTATCCCGCCAACACCTTTGAGGTGTTTTGCTCCGACATCATCACCCGCGCCGCCAGCCGCGCCGCCGCCATCAAGCCGCAAATCGCGCTGTTTGAGCGCTATGGTCCGGCGGCGCTTGCGGCGTTGGGGCGTCTGACAGAGCGCGCACGTGAAATGGGATTGTTGGTGATCCTCGACGCCAAGCGCGGCGACATCGCCGACACCGCCCGCGGCTACGCCGAAGCCTATTTGGGACCGCAGGCCTGGCTGCATGCGGATGCGGTCACGGTGAACCCCTATCTGGGCGCCGACAGTATTGCGCCCTGGCTTGAGGTCGCCTCCGCCAATGGGCGCGGCGTGGTGGCCTTGCTGCGCACCTCCAATCCCGGCGCGGCGGATTTGCAGGATGTGCCGACAGCGCCCGAGGGCGTTCCGCTGTGGGAGCGCACGGCGGCTATGCTGGCGCCGCTCGCGGATGGCCAAAAAGGGCGCCTCCGGATGGTCGTCCGTGATGGCGGTGGTGGGCGCCACCGCGCCTGAGCAGGCGCGCCGGGCGCGCACGCTGCTGCCAAGCGTCCCCTTCCTCGCGCCGGGCTATGGCGCGCAGGGGGCGAGCGCCGCGGATGCTCTGGCGGGCGCAGTGGCAAGCGCCGACGGCCCGCAAGGCGTCTTGGCCGCCAGTTCGCGCGCGGTTCTCTATCCAGCCGGCGCGGAGGCCGCCGCCGACCGGGTGAGCTGGGGCGAGATGATCAATGCGGCCATGGACGCCGCCCAGGCCGAACTGCAGAACGCGCCGGCGCCGGCCTGAGCGCCACAAAGCCGCCGCCTTCGCGTCTGAGGAGCATGGATGCGTCCGACAGTGAGCAGATGGCGAGGCGTTCGCCCGCTGCGCCGCGCAAAATGGAGGGGCTGATGCACATCCTGATGCTGATTTTGGGCGCTATTGGCGCTGTCGCGGCGATCATTTGGCGCATCCGCATGATGGGCGAGGCGGCCCGCACTGTCGCCGATGTCGCAGAAACCGCCGCCAATCTGCCGCGCAAAATGCGCGTCCAGTCCAAGGCGCGCAAAGGCGGCTTGGAGACGGTGGAGGATCCGCGCGAAGCGGCGACCGTGCTGATGGTGCTCTTCGCCCGTGAGGCGGGCGAGCTGAGCAGCGATGTAAAAGCCGCCATCCAGGCCCAGCTGGAGGAGCGATTGGAGCTTGAGGCGCCGGACGCTGAGGAGGTTCTCGCGCGCGCGGTCTGGCTGACGCAGGATCTCCCTAACGCGGATGCGGCGGTCGATCGCATGACGGGGGTCATCCGCGCTGCGGTGTCTGACAAGGAGGTTCTGGAGCTGGACGACATGCTGCGCGCGGTCGCTGCCTTTGGCGGCGGTGAGACACCGCAGCAGGATGCTTTGCGCGCCCGCTATCGCCGCCGTGCGGGGCTTTAGCCGGCCGCACCCTGCACGACGATGCTGGGCCCGTGCGGGCCGTGGGACACCGCAGCGTCCACCCCATAAACCTCGGCCAGCCGCTGCGCCGTCAGCGTGTCGGCCGGCGGACCGGCGGCCACAAGGCGCGCCTCCTTCATCCAGATCAGCGTGGAGGCGAAGCGCGCCGCCAGCGCCACATCATGCAGAACCGCCAGCACGGCGCCGCCGGCGTCCGCAAAACCGCGCAGCACAGCCATCACCGCATATTGATGCTTCAGATCGAGGGCAGCCGCCGGCTCATCGGCGAGCAACACCGGCGCCTCAGTCGCCAAGGCGCGCGCCATGTGGACACGCGCCAACTCGCCGCCGGACAAGGTGTCCGTGCGTCGCGTCGCCAGCGCCTCCAAATCACAGGCCGCCAGCGCCCGCTGCACCGCCGCAGCGTCCGTGTCCCCCAGCGCTCCGGGCGCGGCGCCGTAGGCGTAACGGCCCAGCGCGATCACGTCCTGCACCCGCAGGGGCCAGGCGAGGGGGCGCGTCTGCGGCAAATAGGCGAGGCGCCGCGCCCGGTCCTGCGGGGCGAGGGCGCGCGGATCCACGCCGTCCAAGCACACACGACCGCTCGCCGGCGCGATCAGGCCGGCCGCCGCGCGCAGGAGACTGGTTTTGCCCGCGCCATTGGGGCCTAGCAGCACGGTAAGTGATCCCGCCGTCACCTGCAGACTCGCCTCGCGCACCACCAGCGCGTCCCCGGCGCGCACATCCACCCGATCCAACGACAGCTCAGCCATCGCGCCCCCCCGCGCCCAAACCTTGGCGGGCGGCGATCCAGATAAAGGCGGGCGCCCCCAGCAGCGCCACGGTGACGCCGAGTTTCAGCTCCGCCTGGGTGGGGGCGAGGCGGGCGATGATGTCCGCCAGCACCAACAACACCCCGCCCAAAAGCCCCGCCGGCAGCAGCGTGCGGGCCGGATCATGGCGCGCGACGGGCCGCACCAGATGCGGCGCGATGATGCCGACAAAGCCGATGGCGCCCGCCAGCGCCACCGCCCCGCCCGTCGCCAGTCCCGCGCCGGCCACCACGGCGATGCGCAGCTTTCGCACATCAAGGCCGACGCCGGCGGCGGCCTCCTCGCCCAGGCTGAGCGCCGACAGCCCCCGCGCCTGCAAAGCGAGCATGACAAGGCCGCCGGCGATAAAGGGCAGCGCGAAGGCGATGTCCTCAAAGCTGCGATTGGCGACCGAACCCAGGGTCCAATTGATCAGGTCCGACAGGGTGAAGGGATGGGGCGCGAGGTTCATCAGCACCGCCATCAACGCCCCGGCCAAGCTGGCGAGGCCCACACCCACCAGGATCAGCGTCACGCTGGAGCCGATGCGCGCGGCGAAGACGCTGAGCAGGCCGGTGGCCAATACGGCGCCGCCCGCCGCCGACGCCGCGGGGCCGAGGCTGGAGAGCGGCGCGAGGCCGAAATAGACCACACCCGTCGCACCCAGGGCCGCGCTCGCCGAGACGCCGAGCACCCCAGGCTCCGCCAGCGGATTGCGCAACAGGCCTTGCAGCGCGGCGCCCGCGACGCCAAGGCTCGCGCCCACCACATAGGCGGCCAGCGCGCGCGGCAGGCGAATCTCCCACACCACCACCTGATCACCCGGCGCACCGCCGCCCGCCAGGGCGGCGATGACGCGTCCCATGGGCAGGGGCGTTGTCCCCAAAAGACAGGACATGAGGATGGCGATCAGCCCCGCGCCGCCCAGCGTGAAGAGGACGAGCGCGTAACGGGACAGGGCGAAGGGCGCGCGCGGTGTGGTCATGGCGCCGGCCCGCGCCCGCGTGGCCCGTCCAGGCGCGCCGCCGCCAGCGCTTCCACAGCGTCCATGACAAACCAGCCGCCGCAGGCGGTCCAGGCGCCCTCCAGCGGGACCACAGGGCGTTCGTCCAGCTGGCGGCGCGCGACGGGGTGCCGCGCCGACGTCCACGCATTGAAAATGTTGGCCTCGGCGCCGAAATCCGCCGCCGCCACCAGATCCGGGGCGCTATACGCCAATCGCTCCAGCGGCAGGGGGCGCCAGCCAGGCGCGTCTTGATCATTGGCGAGGCCAGCGGCCGTGATCAGCGCGTGCACCAGCGTGCCCGGCCCGGCGGTGTAGCCCGCGGGCGTCATATAAAGGGCGCGCGGAGGCGCGCTTGCGGCCTCGTGCGTCGTAGCCGCCGCCGCGGGGCCGACCGCCGCCAGGCGCGCGTCCATCTGCTCCAGCAGCGCCGCGCCGCGTTCGGGCACGCGGAGGGCCGCGGCCGTCTCCCGCAGGACGTCGCGCACGCCTTGCACATCCGCGGCGTAGCCCAGCTGCACCACCGGGACGCCGGCGCGGGTGAAGAACGCCGCGGCGTTGGGCCCGCCGCCATAGCTGCGCACGATGAGATCGGGTTGCAACGCCAGCACGTCCTCAGCCCGTGGGCGGACAGTGGGCAGCCCGTGCGCCGCCGCGCGCATATAGGAAAAGGCCGCCGTCGCATCGGGGGAGAGGGCCTGGATCTGGCCCCGATCCAACAGCTTCAAGACATATTGATCGGCGCAATAATCCAGGCTCACCACGCGTTGGGGCGGGCCGGCGGCGGCCCGTGCAGCATCGGACGCCGTATCAGACGCGGACGGCGGCGCCCCGCACGCGAGGAGCAGCCCCGCTGCACTCAGGAGGAGCGCCGCCGCCCGCATCGGATCAGCGCACCGCGAAGCCGACGAGCACCGTGACGCCCGGATTCGTGTAGCCGAACACATCCACCACATCGGCGTCGAACAGGTTCTCGCCGCGCGCCGTCAGCGCGATGCGCTCGCTCACCGGGATCGCGGCGCTGGCGGAGGCGAGGAGGTAACTGTCCAGCGTCACGGTTTGGGCCGGGAAGCTGCCGAAATTGAGATCGTCCTGCTCGCCCACATAATCCAGCGTGACGCCGACGCGCAGACCCTCACGGCGCGCTGAGCGCCAGTCCACGCTGAGCGAGCCCGTCCAGTCCGGTACGCGGATTTCATCCGCGCCATCATCGTCTTGGGAGTCGATGCGGCTCGCCGCGGCGCGCAGCTGGAGCGTGTCGCTGACCCGCCAGGCCAGCGCCGCCTCCACGCCGCTGCGTTGGCTCTCGCCGTCGAGATTGGCCGGAGATGAGGTGAAATCGGGATTGAACACCGTGACAATCTCGTCCTCCAAGCTCGCCTCGAAATAGGTGAGGGAGGCCTCAACAGGGCCAACACGCTGATCCCAGCCCAACTCCCAACCGAGGGAGGTTTCCGCCTTCAAATCGGGATCGCCGAGAAAGCTGCCCGGAAAAAAGCCGAACAACTCAATGAAGGTCGGGTTCTTCACCCCGCGGCCGAGGCTCGCGCGCGCCCGCCCGCCAAAGTCGAAGGCATAGGCGCCGCCGAGGCGCCACGTGGTGGCGTCGTCAAACTGCTCATCATTGAAGTCTTGGCGCACGGATGCATTGGCGGTGAAGGCGCCTTGGCTCAGGCGAGCTTCGCCGGCGACGCCCAGAGTGTCGAAGCTGCGCGCCTGGTTGGGGTCGCCAAAGAAGGACGCTTCGGCGCGGCGCTCATAGTCCTCGAACTCTGCGTCGACCAACCCGGCCACACGCCAGCGCGCGGCGCCGGTGTCGCGTTCCCAGGCCGGGCTGTAGGACAGCTTGAGCCGCTGGCCCGACGTTTCGCCATCCGCCTCACCATCCGCGAAGGCTTCGCGCGTCACATCCGTAAAGCCGATGCGCGCCTGATGATCGAGGCCGAAGGCTGCGCCCTCCAAGCTCGCGCCGGCGTTCCAGTTCAGGCTTTCATCATGGCGGTCCACATCATTGAGTCGGCCGTCAAAATCGGTGTCGGAGTCAAAATCCGCTTCCGTGTGCGCCATGCGCGCCAAGCCGGACAGCCGCCATCCGTCACCCAACGCCACCGCGCCGCGCACGGCCCCGGACAGCGACTGGGAGCCGTCCTTCTCGCCATCCGAGCCGGAGGTGTCCACGCCGTCCGTGGTGAAGCCGGCTAGGCTGGCGCCGAAGGATACGCCGTCGCCGAGGGCGGTATCGAACGCCGCGTGTCCATTCACCGTCCCGCGCGTGCCGGCTTCCAGCGCCGCGCGCAGACCCGCGCCGCCGAACGTGGTGACCGCGATCACCCCGCCAATGGCGTCGGAACCGTGGAAGACGGACTGTTCGCCGCGCGCGATTTCAATGCGCTGCGGATCGAGGCCGGCGAGCACGCCGAAATCGGTTTCCCCGGTGACGGGGTCCGACACCTCGATCCCGTCGATGAGGACGAGGGTGTGATTGGCCTCAGCCCCGCGGATGCGCACCTGCGTCAACCCGCCCAGCGCGCCATTGCGCGAGACGGCGACGCCCGGCGCGGCGCGTAACTGATCCACAAGGTACGGTGCGCCCCGCACCTCCAAGCTGGCGCGATCCAACACGCTGACCGCGGCGGTCACGTCCGACACGTCCGTCGGGCGCAGGCCGATCACGGTGAGACTGTCCGGTGTCGCCGTCGCGGCGTCATCGGAGGACGCGGCGGGCGAGGCGGCTGTTTGCGCCTGGGCGGCGGTGGTCACGATCACGGCGAGCGCCGTGCTGGCGAGAAAACGGGTCATAGCTTTTCTTCCCGTCCGATCGCGCGCCGACGCGTTCGGGAGTGTGAAAACGACGGAGCCGAAGACACGCCGAGCGTCGGCGCGCCGTCGCGGCGGCTCGTTCAGTCGCTTCATGGGAAGACGCGCTTCCTGTTCCCAAGGCTGGACCCGGCCCCGGAACGAGCGACGCGACGGCAGGTCTCCTGGCTTGCGGGTCAGCGCCGTCGCGCCGCCTTCCCAGGAACTCGGATCCTTCGATCCTCATCCCAGTGGCGATATGGCGCGCGGCTCGCCGCTCACAGTTGCGGGCACAGCCCCGGTCTAGGCGGTTTGGCGAATGCGCATTGCGCCCTCGCAAAACAACCGCACCGGCGTTCCCTTTTCAGTCCTTCGCAGGACACCGTCTGACAGCGCTTATGCCGGGGGGCGGATGCGGGGTCAATCACCGCGGGCGCGGTGCTGGCCAGGGCGCTCGCTTTGCCGTACAAGCCCGCCAGATCTCTACACACAATCACTCCGCAGAAGAGGCGCTGTCATGTCCCTCACCGTCGCGATTGTCGGCGCCACCGGCGTCGTGGGCAAAGAAATCCTGGCCATCATGGCTGAACGCGGCTTCCCGGCCGACACGGTCATCGCCGCCGCCTCGCGTCGGTCGAAGGGCGTCGAGGTGTCCTATGGCGACCGCACTTTGTCCTGCGAGGATGTGGAGCAGGTGGATTTCTCGCAGGTGGATCTTGCTTTCCTGGCCGCCGGCGGCGACACCGCGCGCGAATGGGCGCCCAAAATCGCCGCCGCCGGGGCGATTGTGATCGACAATTCCTCAGCGTTCCGCATGGATGCGGACGTGCCGCTCATCGTGCCGGAAGTGAACGCCGACGCCCTCGACGCGCTGGGCGATAAGCGCATCATCGCCAATCCCAATTGCTCCACCGCTCAGCTGGTGGTGGCGCTGAAGCCGTTGCACGACCGTGCGATCATCAAGCGCGTGGTGGTGGCGACCTACCAGTCGGTGTCCGGCGCCGGCAAAGACGCCATGGACGAGTTGTGGACCCAGACCCGCGGCATCTTCGTCACGGATGCGATGGAGAAAAACGTCTTCACCAAGCAGATCGCCTTCAATGTCATCCCGCATATCGACGTCTTCATGGAGGACGGCTCCACCAAGGAAGAGTGGAAGATGGTGGCGGAGACCAAGAAGATTCTCGATCCGAAGATCAAGCTCACGGCCACCGCGGTGCGCGTGCCGGTGTTTGTCGGACACTCCGAGGCGGTGAACATCGAATTCGCCCAGCCCATCACCGCCGATGAAGCGCGTGATCTGCTGCGGGAGTCTCCCGGGCTGCTCGTGGTCGATAAGCACGAGGATGAGGGCTACATCACGCCGGTGGAGTGCGTGGGCGAATTCGCCACCTATGTCAGCCGCATCCGCGAGGATGCGACGGTGGAGAACGGCCTGAACCTGTGGGTTGTGTCAGACAATCTGCGCAAGGGCGCGGCCCTGAATGCGGTGCAGATCGCTGAGCTGCTGCTCAATCGCGGCAAACTGAAAGCCGCCGCCTAACCGCGGCGGGCCGAAAGCGCATTGCAGTGCGTGCTCATCAATAGCGCCCAGACGGCCCGATCTTTGCTTGGCGTTCACCATGCTGGTCATGGGCGCGCGCACGCAGCGGCGCCTTGGTGCTGGCGTATTCGGATTGAGAATGCAGATCGCCGCGTGGGAGCGGGCCGGTCGGAGGCGATGTGAGATGGTCATGAAATCTGTGATGTGCGCAGCCGCAGGCGCGGCGCTGGCCACGGGGCTCGCCTGGGGAGCCCAGGCGCAGAATCAGCGCTCCAATCAGCCTTACTCCACGCCTGCCGCCCGCCCGGCGCCGCCGGCCCCCACCGGCATGCGTGCGCCGATCCCTGTGGCCGGCTTTGGCCGGCTGGCGTTCGGCACCACGACGGGCACGCTCGATACCGGGGAGCTGGACGCGCGCATCAATGCCGGGCGAAACCCCGCAAACTTCGTGGACAGCGGCGATGATGTGGACATCATCGAACTGTTCTTGAACGCCGGCGGCGGCGTGATGGTGCAGAACCAGCGCGGCTTCGGCATGCAGTATGATGTGGAGGTGGAAACCACATCGGATTTGGATGATGGCGATGTCATTGGCACCATCGCGACGCAGCAGCTGCACTTTTTCCTGCGCCGGCCGCAGATTTTCGCAGCCAGCGTCGGCGGCGGCTTCGCCAGCGGCACGGATGATCTCAGCCTCGATGTCGGCACCGGCTTCGCCGAAGCGGCCTTCTTCACCAACCGCTATTCCACACGCGTCACGGCCGCTTATTCCAGTTTTGACAAACCGGCCACCACCATGACTGGGGTGCGCGTGGGCGTGGACTATTTCGCCAATGCCAACACGCGTCTTGGCGGGCATGTGGTGCTCGGCGAGAGCGACAGCTTCGGCAATTATGATCGCGGCCTTCTGTGGCGCGTTGGCGCGGATGTGGAGCGGCGCTTGCGGAACTCGCCGCTCAGCCTTTTTGCCGCCCTAGAGCACGCCAGCGTGGATGATGGTTTGATCACCGACACCACGCTGCGCCTGGGCGGGCGCGTGGCGTATGGCGCGCCCACGCTGTACGAAGAAGATCGTAAAGGCGCGTCCTTTAAGGGCGGTTCCTTCTTGCTCGACACCTTCTCCGTCGCGGTCGGTCGCGCTGCAGGCGGCTCCGATGCGACAGACGAAGAGGAGGACGAGGAGGACGAGGGCGGCGACCTTATAGCGCTGGAGGGTCTTTAGGGGCGCCCGTGACGCGCGAACCCCCTCTTTCGCATGGCAACAAAAAGCCCTTAAGATGACGCGAGGCCGGCCGTCGCCGGCGCGCAGCCCTTGACGAGTCCGTGACCGACGAATCCCGCGTCTACTACGCCATTGGCGACATTCACGGCATGGCCGAGCGGCTGGTCGCGATGCATGACGTCATACGCAGCGATATCGCGACGCTGGGCAATCCGCCGGCCACCATCGTGCATCTGGGGGACTACATCGATCGGGGGCCGGACAGCCGCGGCGTCATCGCCGCCGTCATGGCGCTGGAGGCTGAAGTCGCCCCGTCCGCCGGGCGCTATGCGGTGGTGGCCCTGCGCGGCAATCATGAGCAGATGATGTTGGACGCGGTCGGCCGCGCCAACCCGACCGCGCGTCGGTTGTGGACCGCCAATGGCGGGGAGACGGCGCTGGACAGCTACCGGCGGGTTCAGACCTCCGATAAGACGCTGGTGGATCCCTCGCATTTGCGCTGGATGCGCCGTCGCCCGCTGATTCACCGCGTGCGCGAGCGCAAGCTGGTGTTCGTGCATGCCGGCATCGATCCCGAAGCGTTTCCTGAATGTCAGGAGCAGGTGTATTTGTGGACGCGGTCCGCGCGTTTTTTCAACACCGATGGCTGGCCCGATCGCCCGGAATTGCAAGGGCTGACGGTGGTGCATGGGCACACGCCCACCAATGATTTCGCCCCAGAGATCGCGCCGCGGCGCATCAATGTGGACACCGGCGCCGTGTTTGGCGGACCGCTCACCTGCGTGGCGTTGGCGCCGGACGTCCCGCCGCGCTTCTTGTACACCTGAACGGCGTTTGCACCCGCGGTCCTACAGCGCATCATAGGCGGCGGCGATCAGCGCCTGGGCGCGTGCGTCCTCCACCAGCGCCGGGCTGTGGGTCAATGTCGCATAAGCGAAGGTGAGCCGCGCATCGGGGTCCGCCAGCACGCACGACCCGCCCCAGCCGGTGTGGCCGACGCTGCGCGCACCGGGTCCGTAAGGCTTGCGATCGGGGGCGGTGGTGTTGCGGATCAGCCCGGCGCTGAAAGCCATATCGTAGGGCAGCACCAGATTCGGCCCGGCGAAGCGTTCGCGCATAGCGGCCTCCACCGTAGCCGCGGACAAAAACGACGTCTGTCCCAGCATGCCCGCACGCGCGAAGGGTTGCATCGCCGTCGCCAGCGCGTGCGCCGTCGCGTGCCCATTGACCCCCGGCAGGTCGGCGCGCCGCCAGCGCGGGAGGTCCTGCTTGAACGCTCGGGGAGAGGACCAACGCTCCAAAAAGGCGAGGCGCGTGGGTGTGTTCACCGTCCCCAAATCCGGCGGGGTGGGCGCTTTTTGCGGCGTGGCCGCGCGCGCCGCTTCGCTGTCGGGCACGCCGAGCCAGACATCCAGCCCATGGGCGTCGCGCAGGTGGCGTTTCACCAAAGCGCCCAGGCTCTCACCGCTGGCTTGGCGTGCGATCTGCCCCGCCAGAAAGCCCCAGGTCACCGGATGGTAGCCACACGCGGTTCCCGGCGGCCAGAGCGGCGCCATAGCGGCGAGCCGCGTGGTAATGGCGTCCCAATCATACCACGTTTCGGCGTCGATCCCGGCCTCCGCCGGAAACCCCGGCAGGCCAGCCTGGTGCGACAACGCCTCGGCCACGGTCACCGCGTCTTTGCCGGCGGCGGCGAAGGGCGGCCAGAGCTCGGCGACAGGTTGCTCATAGGACACCATGCCCTCATCGACGAGGCGCGCGATCATAAGGCTGCTCACCGCTTTAGATACGGAGAACACGGGCGTCAGCGTGCGCTCGGTGAACGCGATTGCGCACTCGCGATCGATATGGCCAGCCCACAGATCCGCGACCGTGCGCCCATCAATCTGAACGCAAATCGCCGCGCCCAGGTTCTCCGCGCCCGCGGCGAACAGCTGAGCGAACACGTCGTGCACGCCCTCAAAGCCGGCGGCGACGCGTCCGTTCAAGACGAAAGGGACAGTCCGGCTCATGATGCGTGTCCTGCTTGGGGCGAGAGCGGGGCCGCTGCGACAGGCGCGCAGGCGGCAGGGGCGGCGCTGTGCAGCATGTGGTGCAGCGCCGCGCGCGGCAACTCCGGTGCGGTTTGCGCGGCGCCGACGGCGTGCTCGACCACGCCCACCGCGCGCGCCAGCGCGTCTTCGGGGGCTGCGTCCTGCCCCCAGAAGGCCGTGAGTACGGCCGCAAACAAATCCCCCGTACCGCCCCGCGCCGCGCCGCGTGGGGCCGTATGGGCGAACCACGCGCCCTCCGCTGTGGCCAATACGGCGCCAAGGCGGGACGGTTGAGGCTGACCGGTTTTTGACGCGTCGTGCGCAGCGGCGTGTATGGAGGTGATGGCGCAGGCGGCGCCGGGCGCGGCCTGGGCGCGCAGGGCATGGGCGGCTTGCGCCGCGGCGTCGGGCTGTGTAACGGGCGTCCGATCGCGCAGGCGGCCCGCCTCCCAGGCGTTGGGCGTCAGCACGTCGGCCCGCGGGACAAGCGTTCGCGCCACGGCGTCCGCCACATCGGCCGGCACATACAGCCCCTTGGGCGCATCGCCCATCACGGGATCGCAGATATACAGCGTCTGCGGCCGCTGGGATTTGAGGTGATCAATCAGCTGGGCCGCCGCCTCCACTTGCCGAGGACTGGCGAAATAACCGGTGAGGATCGCGTCCGCGCGTGCGGCGTCGGGATGGGCGGCGAGGCCCTCCAGCATGGAGGCGAACAGTCCATCCTCCACGCGTCCGCCGCCGGGCGGCCCCCAGCCGGGATGGCGGCCCAACACCGTTGTCGGCGCCGCCAGCACGTCGCAGCCGGCCGCATGCAAGGTGGGGCGAATGATCCCCAGGCCGACCGAAGACGCGGCGGCCCAGCTTGAAACAGCGATGATGACACGCATGAATCACAGTCCGCGTCTGAGAGGCTGAGCCGCACAAGGCTGACCCGTCGTGTTCTGCGCGATAGACGCGCCCGCCGCGCCGCGGTCAAGGGGACGGTAAATTCCCGGCGCCATGGTGTCGCACCGCCACAGACTCACCTAAGTTAGTGTCAAGCAGTTCGTCACCACGCTCACGCCACAGAGAGGCAGTATGGTTTCCACCACCATTCCGTTGCGCCGCTCCGTCCTGTTCGCGCCCGCCTCCAACGCCCGCGCGTTGGAAAAGCTGCCCAGTTTGGGGGCCGACGCGGTGGTGCTGGATTTGGAAGACGCCGTCGGCCCGGCGCAGAAAGACGCGGCGCGCCTGGCGGCCGTCGCCTTCGTGCAACACGCCGCAGGCTTGGCGGGCGAGCTGGTGGTGCGCGTCAATGCGCTGGAAACGCCCGAGGGCGCGGCGGATTTGCAGGCCATTTTGCCGCTGGGTCCCGACGCCATTCTGCTGCCCAAGGTGAACAGCGCCGAGGATTTGGCCCGCGTGAGCGCCGCCTTTGACGAGTTGGACGCCCGGCGCGGCATGGCCATCTGGGCGATGATCGAAACGCCTAAGGCCGCCCTGCATGTGGGGGATATCGCCCATCTCGGCGCGCGCCGGCGCCTCGGCGCGCTGGTGGTGGGGACCAATGATTTAGGCGCGGCGCTGCGCATGCCGGCCGCTACCCGCCGCAAGCATTTGCAGCCCTTCCTGTTAGAGACGGTGATGGCCGCGCGCGCCTATGGCCTCGCCGCCATTGACGGGGTGTACAATGATCATCGCGACGCCGCCGGCTTCAGCGCCGAAGGCGCCGAAGCGCGTGCGCTCGGCTTTGACGGCAAGTCCTTGATCCATCCAGCGCAAATTCCGTTGTGCCACCAGGCCTTCGCGCCGGATTTGCACGAAATCGCCTGGGCGGAGCGCGTGGTGGCCGCGTTCCAAGTGCCGGAGAACATCGAAACCGGCGTTATCTCCGTGGACGGCCAAATGGTGGAGCGTCTGCATTTGGAGGAGGCGCGCAGCATTCTCGCGCGCGTGCGGGCGGACGGTCCCGCCGCCGCGGCGGGGACGGGCGGCGCGTCGGACCCGTCTGAGGCCGCCAGCGATGGCATGGACGCCCTGCCGCACCAGGCGGCGTCTTAGGTTTTTGTGTCGGGACAGGGGAGCGGACGTCAGGGCGAGAGCCTCGCGCCGTCCGCGGTCAGGGCCGCGCCCCGCTTGAGCGCGCGCACCAAGACCCGCGCGGGATGCACAGCCTCCGCTGCGCCGCGCTCCAGCGCTGCAGGTTCGCCCATGATGTCGCTCGCGAGCGCCTCGGCCAGCAACGGCGCCAGCGTCAGCGCCCGGCTGCCCAGACCGCCCAACACATAAAGCCCCGGATGCAGCAGGCCCGCCGGATCGTCTTCGCCGTCCAGCGCGTCCTTGCGTCCGGTGGCGAGGCCGGCGAAACGCGCGCCATAGGCTGTCGCATCCGCCACCGGCCCGGCATAGGGCAGCCGATCGGGCGTGGTGGCGCGCAGGGCCGCACGCCCTTGAAGAGCCGCCGTCTCCACCCGCGCCGCCAAATCGGGCGCATAGTCCGCCAAGTGCGCCAGATTGCGGGCGTCATCGGCCGGCTCCGCCGTGGGCGCCCCGTCCCCATCCCAAGGTGCGTACGTGGCGCCGAACACCAGCCTGTCGCCATCGGGCAACGCATAGCCGCCAAAGGTCAGGGCATGGCGCGGCGGCGTCCCCCTCAGCGGCGCCCAGCTGATTTGCCCGCGCGAGGGCCGGATGGGGAGGTGCTGCGTCTGCACGAAAGCGGACAGCGCCGGCCCGCACGCCAGCACGCAAACATCGCCCGCGCCCAACACGGCGCCGGCGGCGTCGCGCGCGATCCAGCCTTGCGCCGTTCGCTCCATCGCCGCCACAAAGGCGTTGAAACGTGGCGGCCCCGCCAGCGTAGCTAGCAGCGCGCGCACCAAGGCCGCCGGCCGCGCGGCGCCAGCTTGGGGAAAGAACAGGCCCGCCCCCTCGCTCCAAGCGAGTCCCGTCGGGCCGTCGGCCTTGGTGCTGTGCGCGGCCCCCAGCGGCTCCGCCATGTCCGGCGGCAGCGCCTCACCCTCCAGCAGGCTCGCAAAGCGCGTGCGTTGCGCGCTGTCCGTCGCCAGCTGCACAACGCCCAGCGGCGTGAACACCGGCTTCGCGTCACCCTCCGAAGCGGGGCCCTCCGAAGCGTGGATAGCCGCCAACGCATCCAACGCATGGGCGTAGGCGCTACGATGCAAGCGCGCCGGCGCGCGATCCTCCGCATCCAGGCGCGGCATGACGAGCCCGACCGGATTGCCGCTGGCGCCGGCGGCTGGCCCGTCCGCGCCATCCAACACCTGCACGCTGAGGCCGCGGCGCTGCAGCGCATGGGCGATGAAGCCGCCGGCGAGCCCGGCGCCGATCACCAGCGCGCGCCGGGGTGTTGCGGCGGCGCCGCGTGGATAAAGCGGCGAAGGGCGCATTGCGCGCGCTGGGCGGGTCAAAACCGCCTCCAAACGCTCGCGTTTGCCGCCAAAACCGGGGCGTTTCTCCACCGAAAAACCGGCATCCGTCAGCCCGCGGCGCACCGCCCCGGCCACGGTGTAGGTCGCCGCGCGGGCGCCCGGCGCGCTCAACGCCGCGACCTGCAGGAGGAGGTCTGCGCGCCACATATCCGCGTTCCGCGCTGGGGCGAAGCCGTCCAAAAACCAAGCATCCGCACGGAAGTTCAGGGCATCCAGCGCTTCATCCGCCGGCAGATAGGCAAGCGTCAGCACCACGCCGTCTTCGTCAAAGCGACGGCGGTGCACGCCTTTAAGGCGCGGCGGCACATGCGCGCACAGGCGCGCGGATAAATCCGCCAGCTCCGGCCACGGCTTGTGCGCGCGGGTGAGGGAACCGGCGGGCAGCGGGGCGGCCTCTACCGAGACAAGGTGGAGGATAGCCTCGGGCGCCGGACGGGTGCGTCGCCACAGATCCCAAGCCGCCAGGACGTTTAATCCTGTGCCGAACCCCAGCTCCGCGATGGTGAATTGGCGCCGTCCCCGCCACGCATCAGGCAGGCCGCAACCGGTGAGAAACACCGCCCGGCTCTCCGCCAATCCGTCGGCCACGGAATAATAGATATCCCCATGGTCGAGGCTGCGCGGGCCGGCGGGGTCCGTCCAATCCAGGGCCGGCTGAGCGGGGGCGAAGCGGGTCATGCCGGCGCTGTAGCGCAGCGACGCTGATCCACCAAGGTTTGGTGATGCTGTGTAAGGGTGTTTCTAGTATCCAGCGCGCCGCCGTCCTTGTGCGCTGCGTGGGCCGAAGAAAAACCAAATCAAAAAGCCGATAAAGGGCACAAACAACAGGAACACCACCCAGAGGGCCTTGCCCAGCGCGCCGCCATAGGCCTGAGCGATATTTAGAATCGCCCAGATGTACAAGATCAGAGCGATAATCCCGAACAGCCCCTGAACCTCAAAACCCAGTTCCATCACAGCGCCCTCATCCGCCGGCCCGCGAGCATTTTTGCGTCCGACAATACAGGTGGGGCGGGGGGATAAGCGTTCAACCGGGGCTCTCGCTCAGGCGCGCGGATGGGCGATGTCATAGGCGCTGAGGAGGCGGGCGGCGTCCACCTCGGCATAGGTTTGCGTGGTGGATAAATCCGCATGGCCGAGCAGGTCCTGGATCGCGCGCAAATCCGCGCCATTGGCCAGCAAATGCGTTGCGAAAGCATGGCGCAAAGCATGGGGCGTGGCGCTGGCCGGCAGGCCGAGGCGCCCACGCCAGTCTTCCATTTTGCGCTGGATAATGCGGGCGTTGAGCGGCCCGCCTTTGACGCCGCGAAACAGCGCGCGATCCGGCGACAGGCTGAACGGACACGCCGCCACATAACGGGCGACGGCGTTGGCCGTTGCGGGCAAAACCGGGACGAGGCGCATTTTGCCGCCCTTGCCCGTGATGCGCAGCGGATCGCGCAACACGCCGCCTGGCGCGTCGGTCCCGCTGAGGGATAAGGCTTCGGCGATGCGCAATCCCGCGCCATAGAGCAGCGCCAGCACCGCGGCATCGCGCGCGGCGATCCAGGCCGGGGCGTCGTCATCCGCCTGGCCGGCTAAATCGATCAGCATCTGCGCCACATCCACGCTCACGGGGCGGGGGATGCGGCGTGCGGGTTTGGGCCCGCGCACCTGGCGCAGGGCGGCATTTTGCACGCCATGGGCGTCTTCCAAATAGCGGAAAAAGCCGCGGATCGCCGCCAATGCGCGGGCGAGAGAGCGATCCGATAAAGCGTCCGTGTGTCCTGGCGTCGCCGCGCGGCGAAAGGCGAGATAGGCGCGCACATCTTGCGCGCGCAGCGTCGCAAGCTCTGGCAAGTCTGGCGCACTGCCCAGATGCTCCGTGAGGAAACGCAAAAACGCCTCCAAATCACGGCCATAGGCCTCCTGTGTCCGCACGGCCCGCCCCCGCGCCCGCAAATGGGTGAGGTAGGCTGTCAACAGCGTCGCCGCCGGCATGTCGCTCGTTACGACCATCGCGTTCCGCACCGCTTGCAAGGGGGTGATCGGAAGGCGCGATCACCTGCGTCCATAGGCAGTCTTCCTCAGCATGGGGTGCGTCGGTCCCGCGGCGCCAGTCCGACGGTTTCACAAATGGCTTGACTCATCTGCGTATCAATGTTGTTTGAATTTCAAACTAATTGAAAATCGACATGAGGTAGCGATCATGAATGACACGGCGATGAAGGCGGGGGCGGACCTGGCTTACATGCGGGCTTTGGCCGAGCAGGGGCGAGAGGCGCCGTTGCTCGGCGGGCGGTTTCATGTGTGGTGGGGCGTGTGGACGGCGATCGCTTGGTTAGCCCATGGCGCGACGGTTGCCGGGATCGCCCCTTGGCCGGCGCAATGGCTGTGGCTGGTGTGGGTCGGCTACGGCGTCATTGGCGGCGGCGTGTCCTCGTTTTTGAGCCGTGGCGTGCGCCACAAACCTGGGACAGGGGCCGTGGGCAATGTGGTGGAGCGCTTGGTGTGGCCCGCCGCCATGGGCGGGGCGGCGGCCTTTATCGTTGGCGTGCTCGCGGCCGTGGCGTTCGTGGATGCGCCCAGGATCTTGACGGACCTGATCGTACCCGTGGTCTTTCTGGGCTACGGCGTGGCGCTGATGATGACAGGGCTGTTGTCTGGCCAAGCATGGTTGCGGGCGCCGGCTCTGGTCCATTACGCGGCGGCGGCGACGACGCCCTTTTTGGTCGGGCAGCCGATACTGTATCTGGTGGCGGCCATTGTGGTGAGCGTGGTGGGGATTGCCGTCGGCGTGGCGCTGTTGTCGCGCGAGCCGCGCGCGGCGTGACCGGTCATGGAGGACTTTGATCCCAACGCCCTAGACGAGGTGATTCATGGTCGCCTGCGCTTGGGCGTCATGGCGTATCTCGCCAGCGTGCGCGAGGCCAGTTTTCCCGAGCTGGCCCTGCAGACGAAAGCCACCAATGGGAATTTGTCCGTGCACCTGCGCAAATTGGAGGAGGCGGGCTATGTCGCCCAGCAAAAGCGTTTCGTCGGTCGCAAACCGCAGACGTTGCTCAGCCTCACCGATAAAGGGCGGGAGGCCTGGCTCGCCTACCTTGGGCAGCTGGAGACCCTTGTGAACCAACACCGCACGGACCGGCCGCCAGAGGCCTGAGGGCGCGTGATCAAAATGATCAAAGGCGGAACAAAGAAAGAATAGAAACCGCTCGTCAAACAGGGCATGGTGCGGCCATGTCCGATGCTGAGAGCCTTGACGGCTTCTTGTTCGACCAAGACCAAGCGCCGCTGCGCCCCGATCCCAAGGCCTCCAGCCGGGCGGAGGAGGCGGGGTTGGTGGCGGTGACGGCGCAGACGCCGCTGGCGCGCGTTCTGTTTCCCATGCCGCTGCCGGAGCCGTTTGACTATGCGGTTCCCGAGGCCATGGCGCTAAGGCGCGGCGATCATGTCGCGGCGCCGATCAGCGGGCGCATCGCCCGCGGCGTGGTGTGGGAGGTTGTGCCGCCCCAGTCCGCGCTGGGGGAGGGGGAGGACGCGGCCCCGCGCACGCTCAAACCCATCGCCGAACGTTTGCCCGCGCCGCCGCTGCCGGAGAATGTGCTGCGCCTGGTGGAATGGACCGCGCGCTATACCTGCCACGCGCCGGGTGTGGTGCTGCGCATGGCGCTGCGTGGGGCGGCCGCCTGGGCCCCGCCGCGAGAGGAAATGGTCTACGAGCTTGCCCCTGCTTTCCAGAAGACGTCGGACTGGCGCGCCCTTGCGGAACTCAAAGTGCGCCTCACCCCCGCGCGCCGTGATGTTCTGGAGCATCTGGCGGCTGATCCGACGCCGCTCACCGCCGCCGCTCTGGCTAAAGCCGCTGGGGTCGGCGCCGGCGTGGTGAAGGGCCTGGCGGAGGCGGGCGTGCTTGCCGCCACGCGCCGGCAAATCCTCGCGGATTTCGACCCGCCGGATCCCGACGGTCCCAGCCTGCCGCTCACCCAGGCGCAGCAAGACGCCGTTGCCGATCTGGACGCGCTGATCGCCATGAATGAGGAGGAGGGCGCCGCCCAAGCCGCCTTAATTGACGGGGTCACCGGCTCCGGCAAGACGGAGGTGTATTTCGAGGCCATCGCCGAGACTCTGCGCCGCGATCCCAGCGCGCAAATCCTCGTGCTGCTGCCGGAAATCGCGCTCACCCAGGCCGTGTTGGCGCGCTTTGAAAAGCGCTTCAACGCCCGGCCCGCGCAATGGCATTCCGACATCGCCGACGGGCCGCGCCGCCTCACCTGGCGTGCAGTGGCCGAAGGGCGCGCGCGCATTGTGGTCGGCGCCCGCTCCGCGCTGTTTCTGCCTTTTCAAAACCTCAAGCTGATCATTGTCGATGAGGAGCATGACGGCTCCTTCAAGCAGGAGGAGGGCGTGCTCTATCACGCCCGCGACATCGCGGTGGTGCGCGCGCGGCTGGAGAAAGCGGTGATCGTGCTCGCCTCCGCCACGCCTTCGATTGAGAGTTTGGTGAACGCCAGCCGCGGCCGCTACGCCCATATTGTGCTGCCAGGGCGGCCGGGCGCGGCGACCTTGCCGGAGGTCGCCTGTATCGATTTGCGCCAGAACCGACCCGCCAAGGATCACTGGATTTCCGACCCCCTGGCTGAGGCGGTGGAAGACACCGTCGCCCGCGGCGAGCAAGCGCTGCTCTTCCTCAATCGCCGCGGCTATGCGCCCTTGGTGATTTGTCGCGCCTGCGGCCAGCGCATGAAATCGCCAGACACCGATAGCTGGCTGGTGGAGCATCGCTATACCGGCCGGCTGGTGTGCCACACCACGGGCTTTTCCATCCCCAAGCCCAAGCGCTGCCCCGAATGTCAGGCGGAGGATTCCCTCCATGCCGTGGGGCCCGGCGTCGAGCGGCTCGAGGAGGAGGCCCGCGCCCGCTGGCCGGAGCATCGCATTGAGGTGTTTTCCTCCGACACTGCGCGCGATGCGGCGGCCGTGCGCGACAAGGTGGCGCGCATGGCGGCGGGGGAGATCGACATCCTCATCGGCACGCAAATTGTCGCCAAGGGCCACAACTTTCCCAATCTGACGCTGGTGGGCGTGGTGGATGCCGATCTCGGCCTGCGCGGCGGGGATCTGCGCGCCGGCGAGCGGACCTACCAAACCCTGGTCCAGGTGGCCGGCCGTGCGGGACGGGCGGAGAAGCCTGGCCGCGCGCTCTTACAAACCTGCATGCCCGAGCATGAGGCCATGGCGGCGCTGGAGGCTGGTGATCGCAATGCGTTTCTGGAGTCCGAAATCCAGGGGCGGGAGATGCTCGGCCTGCCGCCTTTCGGACGACTGGCGGCGCTGATTCTCTCCGGTCCGGATGAAGCCAAGGCCGAACGCGCCGCGCGCGACATCGCGATGATCGCGCCGCTCACCGAGGGCGTGGATGTGATGGGCCCCGCGCCCGCGCCCATCGCCGTCGTGCGCGGCAAATATCGCTTTCGCTTTTTGGTGCGCGCGGACCTCGGCGTGGATCTGTCCGCCTATATGCGCGCCTGGCGTGAGCGCATGAAACTGCCCGCCAGCATCCGCGCGGCCGTGGACATCGATCCCTATAGCTTCTTGTGACGCCGCGATTATCCCGAAGAGGCGCGCCATGACGCCAGAACTCATCGGTTTCGATGCCTTCCGAGACTATTGCGATGCGCTAGAGGCGGGCGGTCTGGCGCGCGGCGCATTTCGCTGGGGCATCACCAAGGCTGCGGTCATGCGCGGCCTCGGCCGGCCGGCGGAAGAGATCCGCGACACCGAAACCGACACGGTGATGAAGCGTCATGTCCTGCCCGATGGTGGAACGCTGTGGGATGTCGATTTGCACTCGCCAGATTTGTCGGACGGGATTCCATACTACTCGGCTTATTTCATCTTGGCGCCGCAAGCCCTGGTGCAGCGCGGCGTGGCGATCGACGCTTGGCTCGATGACAATCGCGATGCGTATGAGCTGTTCACGCGCATCAAATGGTCGGCGGCGCCGGATGAAGCGCGCAAAGCCTTGGAATGGTTGCAAGCCCATGGGGAGCGTTGTTTCGCCTAGCCTTTAGCAGACATGTATCGCGATCTGGAGGTGGAGCTGAAAGGAGCGCTCATGGGCGGTGACGGCGCAGCGTCCTAGCCCATCGCGATATCGGTTTTGATCGCGCGGCGGCGCGCCATGTCGCGGCGGAAACAGTAGAGCGTGATGGCGAGCCACACCCCATTGTACAGAAGGCCGGTGAGGATCACGACTGCGCCGGGAATGGGCCCGATCGCCGCGCGGTCCCACAAATCGCTCATGGCGAGCATGGGCTCGGGATGAATGGTGATTTTGCCGTAATAGGCCGCCGTCTGAATTGTAAACAACCAGATGTAATTATAGCGCAGGCGCCGGCCGAGTGCGGTAAGAAATGTAATGTGGTATTTCGGGTTTGTGTAGTCTTTCGCCAGCGTCTGTTGCCAGTTTTCTTCCAAGTGTAAGTCGCCATCATTGAGCATTGGCGCATAGAGATGGTTCTCTAACCAACGCGCCCGCGCCCGCCAGACATTGAAATAGCGATAGCGGCGGGACTCCAGCAGCAGGAAAAACGCGAGCAAAATTCCCACCAGCACCAGTGGCAGGGGGGACGCCTCGGCGGATGAAAACGTGATGGACAACGCCACGCCCAGCGTCACCACGGACCAATTGGTGGTGGTGTCGAGGCGCGTGCGCCACGTGGTGCTGCGAAACACCTCCCCGCGATACAAATGCGCCAGCGCGCCGAGTTCAGCCGAGGTGAACTGGCGGTTGGATTCGCTAGGCTGGGGCGGTCCGCCGTCCACAAGGGCCTCCCATGACCGAGTCGCTGAGGTGTCGCATTAACGCGTGTGCGTCTGGTTGACAAAGCTCCGAAAGGCGCGCTCGCCATGGCTGGTAACGCTTCGTTCACCAAGTCCTGGGATCGCTAGGATCACATATGGAAAAAAGGTCCGGCGCATGGGCCGCGGGGACGCTGCAACGTGTCGGCCGGCGGTCCTGGCGCCGCCGCGGCGCTGTCCATCTGCAGTTTCGCCTGTGTGCAGGGCGGCGGCGTTCTTGCCGGGACTGCGGGCGGATGCTAGACGAGCCGCACGTTGCGGGCGCAAGCATCGCCTTCGGCGTACGGACCTTTGGCTGGATCGACGATCCAGCGATTTCCAGGATCATGCGGTCCGCCATGGCGGACGACGACGAACCGGGTGCGAGGGCAGATCACCGTGTCCAACGGCTTGACGGGATTGAGTGAATCCGCGCGGCGTTACGCCAATGCGCTGTTTGAGCTGGCGGTGGAGACTGGCCAGCTTGATGCGGCCGCTGCTGATATGGCGGGCCTGCGCGACGTGCTGGAGGGCTCCCAACCGCTACGATTGGCGCTGGCCAGCCCGGTGGTGAGCGCGGCCGAGAAGAGCGGCGTGCTCAAGGCGCTCGGCGATAAGGCGAAAATCTCCGCCACCACGCACAATTTCTTGGGCGTTTTGGCCCAAAATGGCCGCGCATATGAGCTGCTGGCCGTGGCGCGCGCCTTCGACGATTTGGTGGCCAAGCATAAAGGCTTGCTCACCGCGGAGGTCGCCAGCGCGGCGCCGCTGTCGGACGCGCAAACCGACGCCCTGAAGGCGGCGCTCAAATCCGCTTATGGACGCGATGTGGCGGTGCGCGCTGAAGTGCGTCCAGAACTCATTGGCGGGCTGGTCGTGAACGTCGGCTCGCGCATGTTTGACTCATCCATCAAGACGAAACTGGCCGGTCTCGCGGCCGCGATGAAGGGGGCCTAAGCGATGGCCATCGGCGCTGCGGAAATTTCCGCCATCCTCAAAGATCAAATCAAAAACTATGGCGCAGAGGCGCAAGTCGCCGATGTGGGCCGGGTGCTCTCCGTCGGCGACGGTATTGCGCGGGTCTATGGCCTGGACAGCGTGCGCGCCGGCGAAATGGTGGAGTTCTCCACCGGCATTAAGGGCATGGCGCTGAACTTGGAGCGCGACAATGTCGGCGTCGTGATCTTCGGCGACGACCGCGGCATCAAGGAAGGCGACATCGTCAAGCGCCTCGGCGAAATCGTCGACGTGCCGGTGGGCAAGGGCCTGCTCGGTCGCGTCGTGAACCCGCTGGGCGAGCCGATTGACGGCAAGGGCCCGATTGAAGGCGTCGCTGAGCGGCGGCGCGCGGATGTGAAAGCGCCGGGCATCATCCCGCGCAAGTCCGTGCACGAGCCCATGGCGACGGGCATTAAAGCCATCGACGCCATGATCCCGATTGGCCGCGGCCAGCGGGAGCTGGTGATCGGCGACCGCCAAACCGGCAAGACCGCCATCCTGCTCGACACCATCTTGAACCAAAAGCCGCTGAACCAAGGCGATGATGAGAGCCAAAAGCTCTACTGC
>CAZGCB010000011.1:0-40449 GCA_964524065.1 uncultured Caulobacterales bacterium
CTTCAAACACACCATTCTTTCACTCAGAATGGCTGCGTTCAAAGGGGACCGGTCAGACTATCCTCGCGTGTTCGGTAGGGGGGCGACGGCGCGCCATCGGCAGGGCGGCGCAGCCATGCCCGTTGTCGATGTCCGCCCATGGCCATCACTCCTCGGGTGTGCATCTCTATCGTCCCGGCGGGCGGGATCGGGCAGATTGGTGTGTTTCGTGTTTCGGGTGGGGTCGACGCGCACACATCAAGACGGTTTGTGTGGGATGGCGTCATGGCGAAACCGGCTCGCCGGCCGACGGCGTCGGTGCGATGTTGGCACGGGCTGAGCCGCTCCATCGGGCAAGGCGGGGCAACGGACGTATGAGGAACGGACAGATGGCGGACATCATAAAACGCACGGCGTGCGTGACGGGCTTCGGCGTTTTGGTCGCGCTGATCGCGGCGGTCATGGGTGTTGCTGCAGACGCGGAGCCTGACGATCTGGGCGTCGTCAACCTCTATTCCTCGCGCCATTACGATACCGATCTGGCATTGTATGACGAGTTCACCGCCGCCACGGGCATCACGGTCAACTGGATTGAAGCCGGCGGTGACGCGCTGATCGAACGCATCCGTGCGGAGGGGCGCTTCAGCCCGGCTGATTTGCTCATCACCGTGGACGCCGGGCGGCTGTGGCGCGCGGAACAAGCGGGTCTTCTCAGCGCGGTGGATTCGGAGGTGTTGAAGGCCCGCGTGCCCGCGCATCTGCGCCATCCGGACGGGCTGTGGTATGGCCTTTCCACCCGCGCACGCGCCGTCATTTACACCAAAGCGGCCGGCCGGCCGGAGGGGCTTTCTGGCTATGCCGATCTCGCTGATCCGGCCCATCGGGGCAAGGTGTGCATCCGCTCCTCGTCCAACATTTACAACATCTCGCTAATGGCGAGCCGTGTCGCTCGCGATGGCGCCGAAGCCGCCGAAGCGTGGGCCCGCGGCGTTGTGGCGAATTTCGCACGTCCGCCGCAGGGCAACGACACGAGCCAAATTGAAGCGGTGGCCAGCGGGGAATGCGCTCTGGCCGTGGTCAACACCTATTATCTTGCGCGCCTCGCCGCGTCTGACAACGCTGACGACCGCGCCGTCGCCGACGCTGTCGGGGTCCTCTTCCCCAATCAGGACAGCACGGGCGTACACATTAACATCAGCGGCGCCGGGGTGTTGAAGCACGCGCCCAATCGCGCCAACGCCATTCGGTTTCTCGAATATCTGACGGAGCAACGCGCCCAGAGTTACTTCGCCGACGGCAATAACGAATACCCCGTCGTTGAAGGCGTCGCGCCCACAGCGGTGGTGCGTCAGCTGGGAGCCTTCGAGGCTGACACGCTCAGCGCCGCAGACCTGGGGCGCCACCAAGCCGAAGCCGTACGGGTCTTTGACCGGGCCGGCTGGCGTTAAGGGCGCAATCCCATGGCGTGGATGCGTTGCGGCGGCTGGTTCGGTTGCTAGAGTGCGCTGGGTTAAGCGCTGCAGGCGTCGGAAGGGGCTGACTGTGAAGAGAGAACGATTGTCCGCGCGGGTTCTGGCCGTGGCGTGGCTCGGATGCGTCAGCCTGGCCGCCTGCACGCCCGAAGCGGGCCCCGCGGGCGGTGGCTCCGCCCTGGAGGCCGGGCCGGCTGGTGACGGGGCGGGCGCACCGGACATGGCGGACGCGCAGGGCGCTGCCCATCGCAGCACGGTGACAGCGCAGGCCGGTGCGTCTGGTGACGCAAGCGAGCCGGGGGCGCATGTCGACACGCTGCCCCTGCCGCGGCGTTTGGCGTTCATGAGCGGTCACGTGGCCGCGGGCCTTGCCTTGTATCGTGCGGGCGAGCCGCAGATGGCGGCATCGCATTTGCTGCACCCTGTGTCCGAGACCCATGCCGGTGAACGGGTCGGTTTGGATGCGTTGGGCTTTGACGCGTCGCTGTTTGAAACCGTATCGCAAGCCTTAGAGGCGGGCCGGCCAGCGTCCGACATTGAACCGCAGCTGGCGCAGGCCGAGGCCCATCTTGCGATGCTGGCTCAAAAGGCTGGCGGCGTCCCGACGGACATCATCTCGTTTTTGTTGGAGAAGATCGCCGAGGAGTACGCGGTGTCGATCACCGACGGCGTCGTGACCGATCCCGCTGAATATCAAGACGCGTATGGTTTCGCCCTTGTTGCTCGCCAGCGCGCCGGCGCGCTTCGTGAGACGGCGCGTCCTGCCGTGCTGGACGCCATCGACACGCTGATCGCGCTGTGGCCGCAGGGCCCGGTTCCCACGCCGGCGCCGGCGCTAGTGGCGCAGGTTCTCGCGCAGTGCTCCGTGGTGGCCCTCGCTTTACCCCCTGTGGAGTGAGGTGATGCGCGCGCCAAACGGCTGATGGTGCGTGGCGCACACCACCCATGCATCATGGCCTTTGTGCCTCAAAACACAAAGAGTACCGGAGTGAAGCCGTCGTCGCCGGCGCAGGGCCGCCGGTGGCCGGGCTGTGTGTGTTGAGCTGCTGCGTCACGTCTCACCGCGTCGCAGCACTGGGGCAAATCGGTCTGGTTTTGCGCCCGTCGGCGATGGGCAAGCGCTTAAGGCTTGGGAAAAGCGAAGATGGCGCCGGGTTTGGGCGTAACGCGCATGTGTTGACCGCGAACAACCGGCGTGTGGCGCGGGTGACTCACCACCAGCCTTTCACCGTTGGGCGCCGCGAGGGTGATGCGCAGTCTCTCCCCGCCCAAACGAACATCGGCGATCTGGCAGGGGCCGTCTGGCGTCAGCTGCAGAGCTTCGGGGCGCGCCATGAGCAACATGTCCAAGGGTGGTTTTGGTGTCGTGGCTCGCGCGTTCGCAGCGGATGCGTTCGCGATCGTTGTGGGCTCGGCGCCGGCCAGACACGATAACGGCCATAGGCCATAGGCCGTGCGCAGGCCCGCGGCCTCACGGCGTGCCGGCACGCCTTGGCCGCCCCCAATCATGGCGGCGACGGACGCCGATGCTGGGGCATCATACAGCGCCTCCGGCGTGTCGGCCTGAATGATCCGTCCATGCTCCATCACGGCGATGCGGTCGGCCATGTCTAAGGTCTCGTCGGGATCATGGGTCACCAGAATGGTGATCACGCCAGCGGCCTTCAGGAGCAGGCGCATCTCCTCGCGCAGCGTGCGTCGCAAAGTGATGTCGATGCTGGCGAAGGGCTCATCCAACAGCAGGACCCGCGGACCGGGCGCCAGGGCGCGGGCCAGCGCGACACGCTGTTGCTGGCCGCCCGACAGCGTGTCGGGATAGCGATGCGCAACATCGGGCAGTCCCACCTGCTCCAGCAGAGCCGCGACGTACCTGGCGTGGGCGGATGGGCCGCCTTTGAGGGCGAAGCCGACATTTTTCTGCACGGTAAGGTGTGGAAACAGAGCCCCTTCTTGGAAGAGCAGGCCGATGGGCCGACGTTCTGGCGGCGGATCGGCGCCCGGCTCGGCCAGCACAGCGCCGTCGAGGCGCATGCGTCCGCGCTGCAGCGGCGTCAACCCGGCGGCGAGACGCAACAGCGTCGTCTTGCCGCAACCCGAAGGGCCCAACAAACACGTGATGTCGCCCGCATGGGCCGTGAGCGTCAGCGCCTGGAGAACCGGCTCCGCTCCATAGGTGTGATGGATGTTCTCAAACTCGAGCATGGATCCTCGGCGGCCCGCGCATCACCCCGTAAAGCGCCGCGAGGCCCGGCCGGTTTGTGATTACGACGCGGTCTGATAGCACCCAGCCGGGACTTGGTGCATCTGCGAGTGATGCTCATGCGTGCGTTCTTGCCTTGGCGCCGGGGGCGCGGCTCGCCGGACGCGGTTGTCACGGGCGCAGCGACCGTGCTTGCCGCTCTGATGCTGCTGCCCATTGTGGCGGTGTTGGCGGCTTTGGCCGCACCGGGCGATGCGGCGTGGCGTCATTTGGTGACGACAACACTGCCGGTTTACGCCGCGAATACCGCCGCTTTGATGCTGTTGGTCGGCGCTTTGACGTTGCTGATCGGTGTCAGCACCGCATGGTTGACCGCAATGACGGAGTTCCCTGGCCGCACGGTGTTGACGTGGTTGTTGGTGTCGCCGCTTGCTGCGCCAGCATACATCATCGCCTATCTGTATACGGATTTATTGGAATTTTCCGGTCCGTTTCAGACGGCGTTGCGCGCCATGTTTGATTGGTCGGCCGGGGCATACTGGTTTCCCAATGTGCGCAGCGTACCCGGCGCGGCCCTGTGCCTGGGACTGGTGCTCTATCCCTATGTGTATTTGTTGGCGCGGGCGGCCTTCGTCACGCAAGCCGGCCAACAATTGCTCGCTGCGCGCACGTTGGGGCTGGGGCCGTGGCGGGCGTTTTTCCATGTGGCGTTGCCTGGCGCGCGTCCCGCCATCGCCGGCGGCTTGGCTTTGGTGTTGATGGAGACGCTCGCCGATTATGGTGTCGCGGATTACTTCGCCATCCCAACATTTAGCACGGGTATCTTCCGCACCTGGTTGGCCATGGGTGAGAAACAGGCTGCGCTCAAGCTTGCGGGGGTGATGCTGCTCGTGGTCGCGGCCTTAGCCGTCGCGGAGACGCTGAGCCGACGGGGGCGCTTTGATGACGGGGCGCGCAACGCCGCGCGGATGGGGCGGGTCATCTTGTCTCGCCGCGATGGGCTGTTGGCGCTGGTGTGGTGCGTCATGCCGGTGCTGTTGGGCTTTGGTGTTCCCGTGGGTCTGTTGCTGCAGGGGGCGCTCAGCGTAGCGGGTGCTGGTGATGGGGGGCGCTTTACCGCCTTTGCGTTCAACAGCATCACCGTCGCCGGCGCCGCTGCGCTGACGGCGACCGGGGCCGCGTTGCTGTTGGCTTATGTCAATCGGCGTCGTCACAGCAGGTTGGGTCGCGGCCTCATACGCCTGTCCACTTTGGGGTACGCCTTGCCGGGGGCGCTTTTGGCTGTGGGGTTGTTGGGACCGCTGAGCAGCGTCGATCAAGTTCTGACGACGCACGCCGCCCGTCATTGGGGCTGGCAAGGGGGACTCATCCTCACCGGCTCGATCACGATTTTGATCTATGCCTGCGTCGTGCGCTTCCTCACTGTGGCCTTTAACGCCGTCGATGGCGGTTTGGCGCGGGTGCCGCCGGCGATGGACGCCGCGGCGCGCAGTTTAGGCGCGGGGCCGTTGGGCTTGGTTTGGCGGGTGCATTTGCCGCTGATCCGCCCGGCTTTGGCTGCGGCGGCGCTTTTGGTCTTTGTGGATGTCATGCGTGAATTGCCGCTCACCTTGTTGCTGCGGCCGTTTAATTTCGAAACCCTGGCGACGCGCACCTACCGTTTTGCCAGCGATGAACGCCTCGCGGAGGCGTCGCTGCCGGCGCTCGCCATTGTCTTGATCGGCCTGATGCCCGTTGTGGTGCTGGTGCGTAGCGGCCCATCCGGCCGGCGTGGATCGCGCGACTCTTTTGAGGTGGGACCGCCATCGTCCTGAGCAGGGGACGTGGTCGCAGGGTCGCCCCCCGAACCCCGTGTTCGCCCGGATGGTGGGGCCGCTATCGCCCGTTTGGGCGCGGCGGTGCGGGTCGCGGTCAGGAGGGATTGGACAACCGGACTGAGATGTTTTGCCGCCGGCTGCGATGCTGGCGGTATGGCGCTGCGCCGGGGCCGCGGGCCGATGGCGTTTAGAGGGAGCGTTGCCGGCCGACGGGCTTTTCGCAGCTTGAGGCAGGGGCATGTTCACGCTAGTGACGCGTCAAGCTGTGAGGATATGCCTGTGAAGTTTTCTGGAACTGAAACGTACGTGGCCACCGATGATTTGGCGGTGGCTGTGAATGCGGCCGTGACGCTGGAGCGTCCTTTGTTGGTCAAGGGCGAGCCGGGCACGGGTAAAACGGTGCTGGCCCGTGAGGTGGCCGAGGCGCTGGGCGCTGAGCTGATCGAGTGGCATATCAAGTCCACCACCAAGGCGCAGCAAGGGCTTTATGAATACGACGCCGTCTCCCGCCTGCGCGACAGCCAATTGGGCGAGGAGCGCGTCAAAGACGTGCGCAACTATATCAAACGCGGCAAGTTGTGGGAGGCGTTCACGGCCGACCGACGTCCGGTGTTGCTGATCGACGAAATCGACAAGGCCGATATTGAGTTTCCCAACGATTTGCTCACCGAACTCGATCGCATGGAGTTCTTTGTCTATGAGACGGGCGAGGTGGTGAAAGCCGTGCAAAGGCCGGTGGTCATCATCACCTCCAACAACGAAAAGGAATTGCCGGACGCGTTCCTGCGCCGCTGTTTCTTTCACTACATTCAATTTCCTGATGAAACCACGATGAAGCACATCATCGCGGTGCACTTCCCGGAGATCCAAGAACGCCTGGTGCGCGAGGCGCTGCGCGTTTTCTTCCAGCTGCGCACGGTGCCGGGATTGAAGAAAAAGCCGTCCACCTCCGAATTGCTGGATTGGCTCAAGCTGCTCATGGTGGAAGAGTTGGATCCGGCCCTGCTGCGCGAGAGCGATATGAAGAAGCTTTTGCCGCCCATCCATGGCGCCTTGGTGAAGAATGAGCAGGATGTGCATATGCTCGAGCGCATCGCGTTCATGACCCGCCGTGAAAGCCCGGCGGGGAGCTGAGGCGCGCCATGCTCACCAGTTTCTTCTTCGCGCTGAAAGATGCGGGCGTTCCGGTCTCGCTCAAGGAGCATTTGGCGCTGATGGAGGGGCTGGACGCCGATCTCGCCGAGCGCAACATCGACACGTTCTACTATCTGGCCCGCGCAACCTTGGTGAAGGATGAGCGGTATCTGGACCGGTTCGATCGTGTCTTCGGACATGTCTTTAAGGGCATTGAGAGCCTCGCGGCGGACGGCCTTGAAGCGGACATCCCCGAGGAATGGCTGCGCGCCATGGCGGAAAAGTTTCTGACTCCGGAGGAGATGGAGCAGATCGAGGCCCTGGGCGGTTTTGAAAAACTCATGGAGACGCTGCGCGAACGTTTGGCCGAGCAGCAAAAGCGCCATGAGGGCGGCAGCAAGTGGATCGGGACGGGTGGGACGTCGCCCTTCGGCGCCTATGGCTATAATCCCGAAGGCGTGCGTATCGGCCAGGAGGAAAGCCGCCACAAGAGCGCGGTCAAGGTGTGGGACAAGCGCGAGTTCAAAAATCTCGACGATTCGGTTGAGCTCGGCGTGCGCAACATCAAAGTGGCCTTACGCCAGCTGCGGCGCTTCGCCCGCGATGGCGCGGCGGAAGAGTTGGATTTGGAAGGCACCATTGACGCGACGGCGCGCAATGGGTTGCTGGATGTGAAGATGCGGCCCGAACGGCGCAATGCTGTGAAGCTGCTGACCTTCTTTGATGTGGGTGGCTCGATGGACCCGTATGTTCGGGTTTGTGAAGAGTTATTCTCCGGTGTTCGGGCAGAGTTCAAGCACTTGGAGCACTTTTACTTCCACAATTGTCTGTATGAATTTGTGTGGAAGGATAACCGCCGGCGCCGCACCGATATCACCCCCACATGGGATGTGTTGCACACCTATGGCGGCGATTATCGCGTGATCGTGGTGGGTGACGCCGCCATGTCGCCCTATGAAATCACGTATCCCGGCGCGGCCTCGGAACACTATAATGAGGAGGCGGGGGCCGTGTGGCTGCAGCGCTTGACGCAGACCTATGAGCGGCTGGTGTGGTTGAATCCGGAGCCCGAGCGCTATTGGGACAGCGTCGTGTCCAACCGCGTCGTGCGCGACATCATTGGCGAGCGCATGTTTCCGCTGACCTTGGACGGGCTGGAGCGGGCCATTCGCGTGCTCAAGGCCTAAGGCGATCACGCGGCGTCGCCCCCGTGTCGCCACCGGTTGAGGCCGTCTCTCTCGAAAAATCAGGGGCTAGCGGTGCGGGGCGTACGGGGGCTCAGGGCCGGCGCATCCACATGGCGGTCGCGGCGCCTGGTCCGCGCCTCGACCTTCAGCTAGCCCAACAAAACGCACGGTATCTGCTAGACGTCAGTCGCATTCATTGTTAGAACGCTTCTTAGAAATGTTCTAACTTTGGCGATGGACGCGCTTCCGTCGTCATCTCTCACAACTCAAAGGAGACGGGTATGGACGGCGGAAGCGGATGTCCCTTCACGGGTGCGACGCGGCGGCATACGGCGGCGGGCGCGTGGTCCAATGCGGATTGGTGGCCGAACCAATTGAACCTGCAAATGCTGCATCAGCATTCGGCGCTGTCCAGCCCGATGGCGCCCGGCTTTGATTATGTGCAGGCCTTCAAAGGTTTGGACTACGCCGCGGTGAAGCAGGATCTGCACGCGCTGATGACCGACTCCCAAGACTGGTGGCCGGCGGACTATGGCCATTATGGGCCGTTCTTTATTCGCATGGCGTGGCACGCGGCGGGCACATACCGCATCACGGACGGGCGCGGCGGCGCCAGCGCGGGCACGCAGCGTTTCGCGCCTCTGAACAGCTGGCCGGACAACGCCAATCTCGACAAAGCGCGGCGGCTGCTGTGGCCCATCAAGCAGAAGTATGGCGATGCGCTTTCTTGGGCGGACTTGCTGGTGCTCACCGGCAATGTGGCGCTGGAAAGCATGGGCTTTAAAACCTTTGGCTTTGGTGGCGGCCGCGAGGACGTGTACGAGCCGGAGGGCGACATCTATTGGGGCCCGGAGACCGAATGGCTGGGCGATGAGCGTTATAGCGGCGATCGCGAGCTGGCCGATCCGTTGGGCGCGGTGCAGATGGGGCTGATTTACGTCAACCCCGAAGGCCCCAACGGCAATCCCGATCCCGTCGCGTCCGGCCGCGACATCCGCGAGACCTTCGCGCGCATGGCCATGAACGACGAGGAGACGGTGGCGCTGGTGGCTGGCGGCCACACCTTCGGCAAGGCCCATGGCGCCGGGGATGCGACGCTGGTGGGCGCGGAGCCGGAAGGCGCCGCCATCGAGCATCAGGGCCTGGGCTGGGTGAGCCGCCATGGCTCCGGCAAGGGCGTGGACACCATCACCAGCGGCATTGAGGGCGCCTGGACGCCCACCCCGATCAGCTGGGACAATAGCTATTTCGACACGCTGTTCGGCCATGAATGGGAGCTGGTGAAAAGCCCCGCCGGCGCGCAGCAATGGGCGCCCAAGGGCGGCGCGGCCAGCGATGCGGTGCCGGACGCCCATGATCCGTCCAAGCGCCATGCGCCCATGATGACAACGGCCGATATGGCCATGCGTATGGACCCAATTTATGAGCCGATCTCGCGGCGTTTCCATGAAAACCCCGACCAATTCGCGGACGCTTTTGCGCGGGCTTGGTTCAAGCTCACACACCGCGATATGGGCCCCATCGTACGCTATTTGGGCCCGGATGTGCCGTCCGAAGAGTTGATCTGGCAGGACCCGGTGCCGGCCGTCGATCATGAGCTGATCAGCGAGGCGGACATTGCGTCGCTGAAAACCGCCATCCTTGGCTCGGGCGTGTCCCTGTCACGCCTTGCGCTGACGGCGTGGGCGTCGGCCTCCACCTTCCGCAATTCCGACAAGCGCGGCGGCGCCAATGGCGCGCGCATCCGTCTCGCCCCGCAAAAGGACTGGGAAGCCAACGAGCCGGCCGAATTGGCGTCCGCGCTTGCCGCGCTGGAGAAAGTCCAAGCGAACTTCAATGGCGCTGGCGCCAAGAAAGTCTCGCTTGCGGATTTGATCGTGCTGGGTGGCTGTGCGGCGGTGGAGCAGGCGGCCAAGAACGCCGGCCACGCCATCACCGTGCCGTTTACCCCGGGGCGCACGGACGCCACTGCGGAGCAGACGGATGTGGATTCCTTCGCGGTGTTGGAGCCCGTCGCCGACGGTTTCCGCAATTATGCGAAGGCGGGCGTGGATCGTCCGGCGGAGGAGATGCTGGTCGATCGCGCTCAGCTGATGACGCTGACCGCGCCGGAGATGACGGTGTTGGTGGCCGGCATGCGCGCCCTGGGCGCCAATGCGGGCGGTTCATCCCATGGCGTCCTCACCGACCGGGTGGGCGCCTTGAGCACGGACTTCTTCGTCAACTTGTTGGACATGGGCGTGGAGTGGACGCCCACCTCCGAGGCGGCGACCGCGTTTGAGGGGCGCGATCGCGCCAGCGGCGCGGTGAAATGGACCGCCACGCGGGTGGATTTGGTGTTCGGCTCCAATTCGCAGCTGCGGGCCCTGGCGGAAGTCTACGCCTCCAGCGGCAATGAAGCGAAGTTCGTCGAGGACTTCGCGGCGGCGTGGTCGAAGGTCATGCATTTGGACCGCTTCGACATCGCCTAGGCCGCGTGTGCAGCGGGGATGACGGCGGCTTCGTCGTCCCCGCTTGCGCTTTTTGGGCGGCGCCCTCGTGTGTTGGACACTTTGACACATGGCCGCCAGCCCTCGCCCCATGAGACCGATGGTTTGACATGTTGTGCGCTGCCGCATGGGCTGCGCGCGGCGGCGCCAGGCCTCGGGGGCTAGCCATGCAGTACATTGAAAACCGCACGTTCGACGAACTGGTTGTCGGCGACAGCGCGGCCATCGAGCGCACCTTGCGCCATGATGATATCGAGCTGTTCGCGGTCATGTCGGGCGATGTGAACCCGGCCCATGTGGATGAAGACTACGCCCGCGATGATCCCTTTCATGAGGTGATCGCCCATGGCATGTGGGGCGGGTCGCTCATTTCGGCGGTGCTGGGCACCGAGTTGCCCGGCCCGGGGACGATTTATCTCAAGCAATCCTTGAGGTTTCACCGACCCGTAGGGGTCGGCGACACCGTACGCGTGCGCGTCACGGTGAAGAGCAAAACCGAGCGCGGCCGGCGTGTCGCGTTTGATTGTCTGTGCGTCAATCAAGACGATGAGGAGGTGATCACCGGCGAAGCGTTGGTGATTGCGCCGGATGTGAAGGTGCGCCGCCCGCGTGTCGCGTTGCCGGAGGTGCGGCTGCATGATGGCGGCGCGCGCTTTCGCGCTTTGATTGAACAGACCCATAAGCTGCCGCCGCTGCGCACGGCGGTGGTGCATCCCTGCGATCCCTTGTCGTTGGGCGGGGCGTTGGAGGCGGCGGGCGAGGGCGTCATCGAACCGGTCTTGGTGGGGCCGGAGCATAAAATCCGCGCTGCGGCGGAGACGGCGGGCTTGTCCCTGGAGGGGCTGGAGATCGTTGCGACGCCCCATAGCCATGCCGCGGCGGCCGAAGCGGCGGCGCTGGTGCGTGCGGGCCGTGTGGAGGGGCTGATGAAGGGCTCCCTCCACACCGATGAGTTCCTCGGCGCCATCGTGCCCTCCAGCTCCGGCCTGCGGACGGAGCGGCGGCTCAGCCATGTCTATGCGCTGGATGCCCCGCACTATTCCAAGCTGCTGTTCATCACCGATGCGGCCATCAATATCGCGCCGAATCTGGAGGAGCATCGCGACATCATCCAAAACGCCGTGGACTTGGTGGCGGCCATCGGCGTGACGCAGCCCAAGGTCGCCATCCTGTCGGCGGTAGAGACAGTGACCCCAAAAATTCCCAGTACCGTCGCCGCCGCCGCCCTATGCAAAATGGCCGATCGCGGTCAGATCACGGGCGGCCTGTTGGACGGGCCGCTGGCGTTTGACAACGCGGTGTCGATGGAGGCGGCGCGCACCAAGGGCATCAATTCGCCCGTGGCGGGGCAGGCGGACATCCTGCTCGCTCCGGATCTGGAGGCCGGCAATATGCTGGCCAAGCAGCTGATCCATTTGGCCGGGGCGCAGGCGGCGGGGGTCGTCATGGGCGCGCGCTGTCCGGTGATGCTCACCAGCCGCTCCGATGATGAGTTGGCGCGTAAGGCCTCCTGCGCGCTGGCGCTGGTTTATGCTCGTCACAGCGCGGAGTTGGCCGCGCCGTGACGGTTTTGGTGCTCAATGCCGGCTCGTCGAGCTTGAAGTTCGCGGCCTATGACGCGGCGGACGCGGCTCGACCCACGGTGCTGCTGCGCGGGCAGGTGGCGGGGATTGGCGGGGCGGCGCGCCGGACGGTTTCTGAAGGCGCGCCTGGGGGCCTGGCGGACGCGCAGTCGCCCGCGGACCGCACGCCGGAGGCGGTGTTTGACTGGCTGTTGGGCCTGCTGCAGGCGCATGCGGCGGTGCGCGCGCCTGTGGCCGTGGGCCATCGGGTGGTGCATGGCGGACGCGATTTCGCTGCGCCGTGTGTCATCACGCCGACGATTTTGGCGCAGCTGGAGGCGCTGTCGCCCTTGGCGCCGCAACACCAGCCCTTCAATCTCGCCGGCGTGCGGCTGGCGACCACGCGCTGGCCGGAGGCGCCGCAAATCGCTTGCTTTGACACCGCCTTTCACCGCAGCCAACCCGCCATCGAGCAGATGTTCGCCCTGCCGCGCGCCCTCAGCGCGGCGGGGGTCCAGAAATACGGCTTTCACGGCCTCTCCTATGAGTATGTCGCGGAGATTTTGCCCGAACTGCTGAGCGATGCGGCGCGGGGCCGCGTGATTGTCGCCCATTTGGGCCATGGGGCGAGCCTGTGCGCGCTGAAGGATGGGGTGTCCATCGCCACCACCATGGGCTTTACGGCTTTGGACGGGCTGATGATGGCGACGCGGTGCGGGGATTTGGATCCCGGCGTGGTGCTGCATTTGCTGGAGGGCCCGCCGGCGCGCACCGTCGCGGAGGTGACGGCGCTGCTGTATAATCAGTCAGGACTATTGGGCGTCTCCGGCGTGTCGCGGGAGATGAAGACGCTGCTGGAGAGCGAGGCGCCCAGCGCTGAGGACGCGGTGAGCCTTTACGTGCATCGCATTGTCGGCGCCATCGGGACTTTGACCGCGCGGCTGGGCGGGTTGGATGCGCTCGTCTTCACCGCGGGCATTGGCGAGCATGCGGCGCCGGTGCGGGCCGCCGTGGCGGAAGGCTGCGCCTGGCTTGGCGCCCGGCTGGACGCAGCGGCCAATGATCGCCATGAGACCCGCTTTGACGCGCCCGATAGCGCCATCGCCTTGTGCGTGGCGCACACCAATGAAGAGGTGATGATCGCCCGTCACGCCGCGCGCCTGGCGGGATAATGGTTTGCGCTTAAGCCCCTACCGCTTGAGCGTCAGCGTTGCGGCGCCACGGCGACATTGTCCAACAAGCGCACGCCCGCCAGGCGCGCGACCGCCAGGATGCGGGCGTCTTGCATCAGTGGACCGGCCGGCAGGGGCGCCAGGGTCTGCGCGTCACGCACGGTGACATAATCCACCGCTTCAAAGCCGGCCTGCAGCAAGGCCTCCTTAGTGTCCTGCATCATCGTCGCCGGATCGGCGCCGCCGGTGATGGCTGAGGCGGCGTCAAGCAAGAGCTGCGACAGGCGCGTCGCGATGGGCCGCGCGGCGGCCGGCAGATACGCATTGCGCGAGGAGAGGGCGAGGCCGTCCGCGTCGCGTTTGGTGGGGCCGGCGAGAATACGCGTGGGCACGTCGAGGTCCGCCGCCATACGCCGGATCACCAAGAGCTGCTGGTAATCCTTCTCGCCGAAGACAGCCAGATCAGGCGTGGTTTGGTTGAGCAGCTTGGCGACCACGGTGGCGACCCCGTTGAAAAAATGCGGGCGGGCGGTCGCCTCCAGCCCCTCGGCCGGGCCGGTGAGGCTGATGGTGGTCGCAAAGTCGGGCGGGTAGATCGTAGCGCGCGCGGGCGCATACAGCAGATCGCAGCCGCGGCCGGCCAAAAGCTGCGCATCAGCGCTGAGATCGCGGGGATAGGCGTCAAAATCCTCATGCGGGGCGAATTGCGTCGGATTGACGAAAATGCTCGCCAGCACTTTGTCCGCTTCGGCCCGGGCGATGTCGAGCAGCGACAAATGCCCCTCATGCAGCGCGCCCATGGTGGGAACAAAGCCGATGCGCGCGCCCGTCGCGCGCCAGGCCGCGATGTGCGCGCGCACATCCGCCACGGTGCGCGCCACGGGCATGCCGGCCAGCGTGTCTGGGGCGTCAACATGGGAGGCTGCGCTGGGCGCAGCGGGAGGCGTGGGGGACGTCATGGCGCGATTGGATAGAGGCTTGCGCGCGTCCTGGCAAAGCCCGTTGGCGCGCCTTTAAGGTTCCTGCGGCCATAGAAGGGCATGGCCGGCCTATTCAAGACTTCACTCGCGCTGCGATCCGCGCGCCGATGCGCAGTCCGCTTAGCGCGCCGATCCGGCGCTGGATGGGATCCGCGCGTTGCGGTGATCGCCCTGGGCGTTCTGTTGGGCGCTTGTGCGTCTGCGCCTTTGGGGTGGCTGCGCGAGCCGCCGCCGGAAGAAACCCCGCCGACCCATCCTGTCGCCGCGCTCGAGGCGGCGCGGGCCGCCGGCTTGGGCCGCCCGGCGCCGAGCCCGTCCGGGCATGGTGATGCAGATGGCGAGCTGGCGGCGTGGGGCGAGCCGGGGGTGGCGGCGTTGCAAGGCTCATCGGAGCACCATGGAGCGGGACTTGGGGACGGGCATAGCGCGGCGCACGAGCGTTTGGTGACGCCGCTGCAGCGTGAGGCGCGCAGCATTGCGCTGGCCATGCATGTGGCGTCCTACCGCGATCAGGCGCACGCCGTGCGCGGATGGGGTGTGGTGCGCGCCGCCGCACCGGAGGCTTTGGCGGGCCTCAGAGCGCGGGTGGAGACAGCGGAAATCCGCGGTGAAACCTATTATCGGCTTAAGGCCGGGCCGGCGCGCAGCGTGGCGGAAGCGGAGCGTCGCTGCGGGCTGTTGAGCGCGGCGGGCCTCTATTGCCGCATTACGGACTTCAGCGGTCAGGCCTTGGCGCGGTGACGGTGACGGGCGCCATGGGCGGCCGGCGGACGTCTGGCCCGCAGCCGCCGCAGGTGATCGCTTTCACCGGGCCGGCTGGCGGGGCCGGACGCACCACCGTCCTTGCGCATTTGGCGGTGGCCTTGCTGCAGCGCGGGATCGCCGTCGGTGTCTTGGATGCGTCCAGCGGCACGGACGGCGATGTGACGCGATGGTTGGTCGCCCGCGCGGGGCGGCAAGACACCCGGCTTGTGGCGCCGGCCCACCTTCAGACCGGCTCCCTGCGTGGTCGATCCGCCCCGCTGTGGGAGCAAATCGCGGCGCTGCGGGCGGTGTGTGATGTGGTGTTGATGGATGCGCCGGCCGGCCATGGCGGGGCGGTGGCCGCGGCGTTGTCCCAGGCGGACCTTGCAGTCAGCGTTCTTACCGATCATGGCTGGGCCGCGGCGCGGCTTATGGCGGAGGATGTCGCTCGCGGCGTGGGGCGGCGCCCGGGGCCCCATGCACGCGTGGTGTGGGCGCAGCGGCGCGAACGCCGGGCGCGCGACGCGGCGGGGCTGGACTGGGTTTTGCTGCGCAATCGGACGCTGATCGGCGCGAGGGATGATGACGCCACGCTCGGCGCGATGTGGACGCAGGTCGCCCGGCTGCTGGGTGCGCGCCTGTGCGGCCCCATCCTTGAGCATATTGCGTGGCGCGAGGGCCTGCCGGACGGTCTGACGGCTTTGGACCCGCCCTTCGACGCCGGGGATGTCACGGCCGCGCTTTATGATGATGCGGCGACGCCGGCGCCGCGGCTGATGATGGAGACGCTGGCTGAGGCGTTAGGCTGGGCGGATCTTGAACCGCGCCGGGCTGTCTCGTAGATCCCCTCTCAGCACGGATGGCGCTGCGGCGCGGGCTGGGAATGGATGATCGGCGCATGGTGTGGCTGGCCGCAGGATTGGTTTTGCTGTTGGGCGTGATTGTGTTGGGCCGTTACATGCTCAATGCGCCGCCGGCGCGCGTCGCGGGGCTTATGCGCGTGGTGATCGGCCTTGGGAGCCTCGGTTTGGGCGGATTCCTGCTGCTGCGCGGCCTGATATGGCTGGCTCTGCCCATAATGGGCTTCGGCCTCAGTTGGCTGTTCTGGCCGCGGGCGCGCGGCGGCGAGGCGACGGCGCTCGAGGACCAACGCGACGGCGAAGATGAGGCCCAGCCCATGAGCCGCGAGGAAGCTTACGCGATCCTCGGGGTGGACCCCGGCGCCGATGCGGAGGCGGTGCGCGCTGCGCATCGTGAGGCCATTCAAGCGTTGCCGGACAGTCAGTGGGCCTCCGGCGTGCGCCGCACAGAGCTTAATCGGGCGCTGGAAGTTCTGCTCGCTCCGCCGCCATGATCGCCAGCACAAGGCAGCCTTCGCCGGCGGCGCGAACGATTTGACAGGCTGCCCGCGCGCGGGCGTCGGTGAAATCATAGAACCGTGCGCGCCAGATCGGCGCGTCATTGACCAGCGCGGGTACGGCGTAGCCATTGGCGTCGGCGAATGACTCCGGCCATTGCGCCGCGACATTGGCCAGGCGTTGTTCGGCCCGTGCTTGATCGGCATAGGCGCCCACCTGCACGGCATAGCTGAGCGCATCGACGCCGCCGGAGTGGGGCGTCGGCGAGGGGCGATCCCGCGATGGAACGCTGGGGACGGTTCGATCCCGACGCGAGCCATGGGGATCATTCTCCTCGCCCTCAATGATGATTCGAATGCGTTCTTCGTTTTCAGCTCCGTCGTCTTCGGCTCCATCATTGTCGCGCGCATCGTCATCCTGGTCCTCGCCATCTTGTGGCGCAGACGCCAGGCGGGGCGTCGCTTGGGGGCCGAAAGCGAGGGCGAGGGTCGCGCCGCGCACGGTGGACGGATCGCCAGGCGCGGCCCGTTGGCGGGCGGCCAGTATGGCGAAGGCACGGTCCATCAGCTCCAGCGCATGGTCATCGCGCGCCCGCGCGGTGGGGGCGCCGAGCACCACCGCGATCAAGCCGGCGCCCTCGCGCTGCATGACGAAAACGCCGTGGGCGGCGCTGTCGGTGCGGGTGCGCAGCAGGCCCGCCGCGCCGCCGGGCCAGGTGATGGGGGGCTGGTTGTGTGCGGCGTCGGGCCCAAGAAGGGGCAGGCTCGTTGGAAACTCCTGCACCAGCGCGCGCGCCAGCCGGCCCATATCCCGCGCGCTGGCCGTATCGGCCTTATGCCCCGCCGGATCGGCGAAGCGTGAACGTGACAGGCCCAGTTGCGCGCCGCTGTGGCCCATAGCCTCCACAAACACCTCGCGCGTGCCGGCCAAACGCTCCGCCAAGGCCAGCGCGGCGCCGCCGCCATCATGCCCCAACAGCCGACGGACAAGCTGATCGAGCCGCAAAGATTGGCCCGCCTCGAGCGGGGCCCCGGCGTCGACGCTTGAACGGGCGGCGGCGCTGGCGGAAATCCGCACGCGATCGGCGAAGCCGATTTCGCCAGCGTGTTCATGGCTGAAGGTCAAATACGCGGTCATCAGCTTCGCCAGACCGCCGGCTTTCCGTGGGCTGTCCGCTTGGTGGGCGTGCATGACGCGGCCCGTGGCCACATCCATCACAATGGATGCGTAGACCGCGCGCGCGTTGGCGGCGGCTTGGCTCTCGGCCATGGCCGGACCTGCGCTGCAGCCGAGCGCTGCGATCAACAGAAGCCGAATCAATGTCATGGCTGTTAGTATACCGTCATACGGTCGTTCGGTTCGCCCCGTCCGTGCTCCCAAAAAATCCACGTTTTTGAGCTATGCTGCACCGCAACATGGCTCTTGACGCACTGCAGCAAAGCGCCTATATCCCGTCTGTGCTTGTGGGATTGCGCGTGATTGCAGGCCCGGCCCCGGTCGACCCGTTTGAGAATTGGAGATACGAATGACCACGAAAACCGCGAACCCTGAAGTCTCTGTTGAAGCGTTCACCGCCGCCAGCAATAAAGCTGTGAAAGACGGCATGGAAAAAGCCATGGGCGCTTTTGGGGACATCAACACCTTCTCGCGCGACAACATTGAAGCGCTGGTGGAAAGCATGACCACCGCCGGTAAAAGCGTCGAGCAGCTGAACACCCATGTCATCGCCTACACCAAAGAGGCGGTTGAAGAATCTGTGAGCATCGCCAAGCGTTTGGCGGGTGCGAAGAGCGTTCAGGAAGTCATCGAAGTTCAGACGGGCTACGCGAAGACGTCGATGGATAAGTACATGGGCGAAGTCAACAAAGTCACGGATCTGTTCGCGTCCTCGATGAAAGACACCTTCAAGCCGTTGAACGCGCGCGTGACCGCGGCCGTGGAGATGCTGCAAGCGCATCGCTAAGCGGTCACGATCCGCTCACACGGCGTCCGGCCGTCTGACGGATTGAGACGAGGTGCGAAGGGCTCGCTGTGTGGCGGGCCCTTTTTGCATCGGGGCCGTCGAGCGGCCGCCGCGCCGAGGCTGGCCGCCGTTGCGGCGACAGTGGCGATCGTTGCGGGCCTGCATGGTGTCAGCGAGGCGCCGTTGTTAGAAGACTTGACGGCGCGGGAGCGGCGCGATGAGCTGTGTACTATGATCTAAGATGGAAGGGCGTCGTCCGATGCGCGTGCGGGGCCTTCTCAAGCGCGGTGGAGCGCTTATGTGGAGGACAGAGGCGCGGTCGCGCCGATGTTCAGAGTGAACCGAAGCGTTTGGCGCCCGGTGTCGCACGGGCCACATCTGTGGTCCTTGGCGGCGGCGCGCAGTCCGCGCTTCGATCAGCCAGCGGGCGGCGCAATCGCATGATGAGCACCCCACAACGGCCCAATGTGCCGGATTTTGATACCGAGTACGGGGTCCTGACGGCGACGCGTCCCAAGACGAAACGCCCATCGCGCTATCGCGTTCTGTTGCTGAACGACGATTACACGCCGATGGAATTCGTCGTGGAAGTTTTAGAGCGGATCTTCAGCAAAAGTCACGAAGATGCCGTCAAGATCATGCTGCACGTCCACCAAAACGGCGTTGGGCTGTGTGGCGTGTACACCTATGAGGTCGCCGAAACAAAGGTGGCCCAGGTGCTGGATGCGGCGAAGCGAAACCAACACCCGCTCCAGTGCACTATGGAAAAGGAGTAGAGCGTGCCCTCCTTCTCAAGAAACTTGGAAGAGACGCTCCATCGGGCCATTTCGTACGCCAACGAGCGTCGCCATGAATATGCGACGCTGGAGCATTTGCTGCTGGCCTTGATCGATGACAATGAAGCCGCCAGCGTCATGCGGGCGTGCAATGTGGATTTGGACGAGTTGCGGCGCACCTTGATCCAATTCATCGACGAAGAGCTGGAAGACGTCATCGCCGACAGCGAGGACGACGCCAAGCCCACGGCGGGCTTCCAACGCGTCATCCAGCGCGCGGTGATCCACGTGCAATCATCCAATCGCGACGAGGTGACTGGCGCGAATGTGTTGGTGGCGCTGTTCTCCGAGCGCGAGAGCCATGCCGCCTATTTCCTGCAAGAGCAGGATATGACCCGCTATGATGCGGTGAACTACATCGCCCACGGCATCGCCAAGCGCGCCGGCGCGGGCGAGACGCGGCCTGTACGCGGCGCCATCGATTCCGACGAGGAGCGGGGCGGGTCCAAAGGTGGCGCCGAGGCGCTGCGGTCCTATTGCGTGAACCTTAATGACAAAGCGCGCAAGGGCTCGATTGATCCGCTGATCGGCCGCGAGTCCGAGGTGGAGCGCTGCATCCAGGTTCTGTGCCGCCGGCGCAAGAACAACCCGCTGCTGGTGGGTGATCCGGGCGTGGGCAAAACCGCCATCGCCGAGGGCTTGGCGCGCAAAATCGTCGATGGCGAGGTGCCGGAAGTCCTCGAAGACGCGGTGATTTTCTCCCTCGATATGGGCGCGCTGCTCGCCGGCACGCGCTATCGCGGCGACTTTGAAGAGCGTGTCAAAGCGGTGGTGAAGGAGTTGGAGAACCACCCCAAGGCGGTGCTGTTCATTGACGAAATCCACACAGTGATCGGCGCCGGCGCCACATCCGGCGGCGCCATGGACGCGTCCAACCTGCTCAAGCCGGCCCTGCAATCAGGCTCGCTGCGTTGCATGGGCTCGACCACCTATAAAGAGTTTCGCCAGCACTTTGAGAAAGATCGCGCTTTGGTGCGCCGGTTCCAGAAAGTGGATGTGGTGGAGCCGTCCGTCCCCGACGCCATCAAAATCGTCCAGGGACTGAAGCCCTATTTCGAGGAATTCCACGGCGTCAAATACACCAATGAAGCCATCCGCGCGGCGGTGGAGTTGTCCACGCGTTACATCAACGATCGCAAGCTGCCGGACAAAGCGATTGATGTGATCGATGAGGTGGGCGCCAGTCAAATGTTGGTGCCCGCGTCCAAGCGTCGTAAGCAAATCGGCGCGCGCGATGTGGAGGCCATCATCGCCAAAATGGCGCGCATTCCTCCGAAATCGGTGACGAAAAGCGACGCCCAGGCGTTGCAGTCCTTGGCGCGCGATCTCCAGCGCGTGGTGTTTGGACAAGATGACGCCATCGAACAATTGTCCGCCGCCATCAAGCTGGCGCGGGCGGGCTTGCGGGAGCCGAACAAGCCGATCGGCTGTTATCTGTTCTCCGGGCCCACCGGTGTCGGCAAAACCGAAGTGGCGCGCGCGCTGTCGAACATTATGGGCGTGGAGCTGCTGCGCTTTGACATGTCCGAATATATGGAGCGTCATAGCGTCTCACGTCTGATCGGCGCGCCTCCGGGCTATGTCGGTTATGATCAGGGCGGCCTCCTCTCCGATCAAGTGGATCAGCATCCCCATTGCGTGCTGCTCTTGGACGAGATTGAGAAAGCCCATCCGGATATCTTCAACATCTTGCTGCAGGTCATGGACAATGGCTTCCTGACCGACACCAATGGCAAGAAAATCGATTTCCGTAATGTGGTGCTGATCATGACCACCAATGCGGGCGCTTCGGAGAACCAGAAAAACTCCATCGGTTTCGGCCGCGGGCGCAAATCCGGCGAGGATACCGAAGCCATCAAGCGCCTGTTCACGCCGGAATTCCGCAATCGCCTGGATGCGACCGTGGCTTTCGCGCCGCTGCTGCCAGAGGTCATCCATCGCGTGGTGGACAAATTCATCTTGCAGCTGGAAGCGCAGCTGACCGACCGCAATGTCACCTTCGAGTTGACGCCGGCGGCGCGATCTTGGCTGGGCGAGCGGGGCTATGACGAGATGAATGGCGCACGGCCGCTGGCCCGCGTGATTCAGGAAAGTGTCAAGAAGCCATTGGCGGATGAGATCCTCTTCGGCGCCTTGAAGAAGGGCGGCGTGGTGAAGGTGGATATCGATCCCGAGGACCCAGAGAAGCTGAGCTTCGACATTCGCGGCGAGTCTGGCCGCAGCCGTTCCAAGGGCGAGGATGACGGGGCCGGCGGTGGCGCGGGCGATGATGAAGACTCGCCCAACGAGCCCGAATTGGTGACCTGATCCTCCTTCTCGGCTTTGGGCCTGAGGCTTCGGCGTGGTGATGAGGTGGCGGATGCCCCTGCTGGGCCCGCACTTGAGTGAGTGTTGGTGCTCGCAGTGCGCTCTAGGCACGGGCGGCCACGCGTGGTTTATGCCCGGTTCGCAGAGGCGATGATCAGCGGCGAGGCCGGCTCCCATGGACGCGATTGAAATCCACGGCGGCGCGCCGTTGCGCGGCGCCATCCCCATCTCCGGCGCCAAGAACTCCGCCATCAAGCTCATGGCCGCGGCGCTGCTGACGCCGGAGCCGCTGCAACTCATCAACATGCCACGGCTATCCGACACGCGGTTTATGGCGCATTTGCTGGCGCATTTGGGGGTGGAGGCGCATGAATCCGGCGGCGCCGCCATGCGCCTGCATGCCGCGGACATCAACAATCTCACCGCGCCGTATGATTTGGTCCGCAAAATGCGCGCGACCTTCAACGTGCTGGGCCCACTCTTGGCGCGCGAAGGGCGCGCGAAGGTGTCGCTGCCGGGCGGGTGCGCCATCGGCGCGCGGCCGGTGGACTTGCATTTAAAAGCCCTCCAGGCGCTGGGCGCCCAGGTGGAACTGGAGGAGGGCTATGTGAACGCGGCGGCGCCCGCCGGCGGCTTGCGTGGCGCGCGGATCGTGTTTCCCTTTGTCTCCGTCGGCGCGACAGAGCACGCGATGCTCGCCGCCGTCCTCGCCAAAGGCGAGACGGTGCTGGAGAATGCGGCGGCGGAGCCCGAGATCGCCGATCTCGCCGAATGCCTCGTGGCGATGGGGGCTCAGATTGCGGGGGCCGGCGCCTCTGTCATCACCATTCAAGGCGTCGATGCGCTGCATGGGGCGCAGCACGCCGTGACGCCGGACCGTATTGAGACGGGCACCTATGCCGCGGCCTTGGCCGCTGCGGGCGGGGAGGTCACGCTGGTTGGCGCGCGTGCGGAGCACAATGAGGCGCTGTGGGCTGTGCTGCGCGCCGCCGGGGTGACGGTTGAGGCGGGCCCGGACGGCGTGCGCCTCAACCGCGAGCCCGGGCGGGCGCTGCGACCCTGCGATATCGAAACTGCGCCTTATCCCGGCTTTCCCACGGATTTGCAGGCGCAGCTGATGGCGGTGATGTGCCTGGCGGAGGGAGAGTCCGTCATCCGCGAGACCATTTTCGAAAACCGTTTCATGCATGTGCCGGAGCTGGCGCGCATGGGCGCTGACATCCGCGTTGAGGGGCGCGAGGCGCGGGTGCGCAGCGGGACGCGGTTAAAGGGCGCGCCCGTCATGGCGACTGATTTGCGCGCGTCCGTCTCGCTGGTGGTGGCGGGCCTGGCGGCGCAGGGACGCACGGTGGTGAACCGTGTCTATCATCTCGATCGCGGCTTTGAGCGTTTGGAAGAAAAGCTCTCGGCCTGCGGGGCGCAGGTGGCGCGCATTCAGGTCTAGGCCGCGCTGGGTTCACGCGGCTGAGTGTCCAAGCGGTTGCTCTGAGCGGCTCCCTTAGGCGGCTGTTTCGCTCCCCGATGGTGTTGGACGAGAGGGGTTAAGCGCCCGGGCGCTGGAGCGGCTCGGTGTCGCCCTTATCATCCAATGGGGAATCGATGGCCGTGCGGGTGATGAGCGCCTCCAGCTGCGCCAAATGCGAGGCGACCCACTCGTCCAAACGCCGAACCGTTTCATCCGGCGCGCCTAGGGCCTTAACAATGCGGCGCAGGAGTTTGATCTCCGCCTCCTGCGGCTCCAGATCCGCGATGGACAGCCACAGGCAGGTTTGAATGATGCTGCGTTTATCGTCATCGCTGAGCGTGCCGCGGACGCTGGCGAGACGGCCCATCAGCGCGTCGACGAATGCAGGATCTTCGGCGCGGCTGAGGAAGGGCAGCAGCTGCTCTTCCGACAATGCAGCCACCACCTTGTGGCCGAACTTCTCAGCCATGGCGGTGATCATGCGCAGTTCGCTGTGCACCACTTTGAGGTCTGCAACGGCCATCGCCGCCGCGGTTTCCAGAAACAGCGTGTCGGACTCGCTGAGAATTTCCGCCCCCGTGCTGCGCCGGCGCGGTTTCTTGCCGCCGCCGCCAAACAACAGCGCAATGAGGACACTGACGCTGGCGAAGGCGGCAATGGCCAAGGCGTAGGGCCTGGCTTGCTCCAATGCGCTCGCATAGGGCTGCAATGGTTGGACGACAGCGCCGCCGGGCGCAGCGCCTGTCACCGACCAGGACGCCCACGCCAAAGCCCCCGCAAGCACTGCACAAAGCAATAAGAAAATCCGCATGACCGGCTCCCCAACCCGTCGCCCTCCATCGGGCCGGCGCAGCAGGCCGCGTCCGCCGCGTGCTGTCAAGCCGGCGGCGCTGGACGCGCTGGGGAGGCAGCCATACGATGGGACGATGTTCGCGTTTGTCTCTCGTCTCAGCGTGTCGCACCCCTGATGGTTACAAAACTCCCGCCTCCGCTGCGCCTGTTGGCGCAGGACGCCGCCGATTTAGAGGTGGTTGCGGCCGCCTTGCAGGATGCTGTCGTGCGCCCGGCCGCCTTTGTATGGGAGCCCAAGGCGCGGCGCTTCACCGCCCCTATGGTGCGTTATCAATGGGAGCGGGACGGCGCTCGCGGCGGTTCGGGACACCGCGTGAACGCGGCTTTGCAAGTGGAGGGCGTGCTCAGCGCGCGCTATCGCGGCGTGCCGCTCAACGATCCCGAAGCGACGACGAGCCTGTTGACCCTGAGCTTTGAGCCGGAGGGCGACGGCCCTGGCGGCATGATGCGGCTGGTGTTTGCCGGCGCGGGCGAGGCGGCGCTGGCGGTGGAGTGCGTGGAAGCGGCGCTGGCCGATGTGTCGCAGCCCTGGCCGGCGCGCCGTCGCCCGGATCATGGCTAAGCCCTATGTGGGGAGGGGCGGGCCCCGTATTCGCCCCCGCGCCGCGCGTCCAGCGCGCCGCCAAATCGATGGAGATCTAAAGGACATCGCCCATGGCTCGCCTCTTTGACGCCGCTGATCCAGGATTTGACGCCGCCTTTGCGGGTTTCCTCGCGGAACCGCGGGGGGCCCATGGCGATGTCAGCGATGTGGTCGGCGCCCTGATCGCGGATGTGCGCGCGCGCGGGTTTGCCGCGGTGGCGGAGGCGACGGCCACATTCGATCGCCATGCGGTGACGCGCGAGAGTGTGCGCGTGACGCCGCAGGACATCGCGGACGGCGTCGCCTCCTGCGCGCCGGAGGATGTGGCGGCCCTGCGCTTCGCCGCCGACCGCATCCGCGCCTACGCCCGCCGTCAGGTTCCCAAGGATCACCACTTCACCGACGAGACGGGGGTGGCGTTGGGCTGGCGTTGGTCGCCCGTGGACGCGGCCGGGCTTTATGTGCCCGGCGGGCGCGCCAGCTATCCCAGCTCGTTGTTGATGAACGCCATCCCAGCGCGGGTGGCGGGCGTGGCACGGGTGGTGGTCGCGGCGCCGACGCCCGATGGCGCGCTGAATCCGTTGGTGCTGGCGGCCGCCCACATTGCGGGTGTGGATGAGATGTATCGCATTGGCGGGGCCCAGGCCGTGGCGGCGCTGGCCTATGGCGCCGATCCGATCCCGCAAGTGGACATTATTGCAGGGCCTGGCAACGCTTATGTGGCGGCGGCTAAGCGGGCGGTCTTCGGCCAAGTGGGTATCGACTCCATCGCGGGCCCGTCGGAGATTCTCGTCATCGCGGACGCCCGCAATGATCCGCACTGGATCGCGGCGGACTTGTTGTCTCAGGCGGAGCACGACCCGGCCGCGCAAGCGATTTTGATCACCGACGAGGCTGCGTTCGCCGCCGCTGTGCGCCAGGAGGCCGACACCATTCTCCGGCAGCTCGCCACGGGTGAAGCGGCGGGGCAATCCTGGCGCCGCCATGGCGCGGTGATCCTGGTGGCCGATTTGCAGGCCGATGCGCCGGCCCTGGCGGATCAAATCGCCGCTGAACATGTTGAGATCGCGACGGAGGATGATGAGCGTCTGGCGGCGCGTATCCGCCATGCGGGCGCCTTGTTTCTCGGCCGACACGCGCCCGAAGCATTGGGTGATTATGTCACCGGCTCCAACCACGTGTTGCCCACGGCGGGCGCGGCGCGATTTTCCTCCGGTTTGTCGGTCTTGGATTTTATGAAGCGCACCGCCGTTCAACGGATCTCACCGCAGGGGCTGGCGGCGTTGGGGCCGTCGGCGGCGCGTCTCGCCCATGCGGAGGGGTTGCCGGCGCACGCCCTGTCGGTGGAGGCTCGTTTGGGCGATGCGGAGATTTGACACTTTGCGCCGCAACGCCCATCACCGCATCCCGGCCGGGCGCGCTGTGCGTCCATCCTGTTCACGCCTCGCCCGCCCGTTATCACCGGCGGCCTTTGCACCAAAGCGCGCGTTCCCATGAGCGACGAGACACACCGCATCGCGAAGATTGATCTCGATCAGGCGTCCTTGCCCGCCTTGTCGGCGGACGCCGAGCATGAGCGGCGTGTGGCGGTGTATGATTTGTTGGAGGAGAACCGTTTCGTGCTCGTGGATGGGCCGCAGGGACCCTACCATGTGTTTTTGTCGACTCAGGACAAAAAGCTGGTGTTCGATGTGCGCGATGTGGATGACGGCGCGCTGCGTGTCATCATGCTGTCTTTGACGCCGTTTCGGCGCATCGTGCGGGACTATTTCATCATTTGCGAGAGTTACTACGACGCTATCCGTCATGCGACGCCCGACAAGATCGAGGCGGTGGATATGGGTCGGCGCGGCTTACACAATGAAGGGTCGGAGCTTTTGATGGGCCGGCTGGAAGGGAAGGCGGAGATGGATTTCGACACCGCACGGCGGTTGTTCACCTTGCTCTGCGTTCTGCATCAATCGCAATGAGCGCGCCGGAGGATCAGACCGCCCCGCCTGTCGTGACGGCGCCGCGGTCGGTTTTGTTTTCGTGCAACCTCAACTCCATCCGCTCCCCCATGGCGGAGGGCTTGGCGCGCCGGCATTTGGGGGCTGGCGTGCGGGTGGCGTCCTGCGGCGTGTATCCGGGGGGCTATCTTGATCCGTTCATGGTCACCGTCATGGGCGAGATCGGCGTGGTGATGGACGAGCATGAGCCACGCACCTTTGACGCGGTGGCTGAGCCGTTCGATGTCGTCGTCGCCTTGACGGCGCTGTCGCGCGATCGGGCGGAGGAGTTGGCGCCGGCGCGCGGGTGGCGTGTGGAGTATTGGCCTTCGCCCGATCCATCGTCGGGCGAAAGCGTTAATCGCGAGGCGCGTCTGCAGGCCTATCGCGATGTGCGCGACCGGCTGCATCAGCTGGTGTGCGATCATTTCATGACGATCGGGCCGGCCGGCTCGACGAACCGCGTGTGATCGGCCTATATCCCTACGTTCATGATGTGAATGCGGGCGCGGCTGAACGCCTCGCCGCTGAAGGAGAGACAACGCCCCCATGGCGAAAGAAGAGGTTCTTGAGTTCAACGGCGTCGTGGAGGAGCTGCTGCCCAACGCCACCTTCCGCGTCAAGCTGGACAATGACCATGAGATCATCGCGCACACGGCCGGCAAGATGCGCAAAAATCGCATTCGTGTGCTGGCGGGCGATAAGGTGACGGTGGAGATGACGCCGTACGACCTGACCAAGGGCCGCATCACCTATCGCTTTAAGTAATCGGGGGCGTGGCCCTGCGATCGTTCTTATGGGCCTTCGGAGGTAGGGGATGTCGATGGCGCTTGTTTTGGCCAGTGCGAGTCCGCGCCGCCGGGAGCTTTTGGCGCAGCTCGGCTTAGAGCCCGTCATTGTGCCGGCCGATATCGACGAAACGCCGAAGAAAAAAGAAACGCCGCAGGCTCTGGCGGGCCGTTTGGCCTGCGCGAAGGCGGCAGCGGTGGCCGCCTCCGAGGCGGGCCACGGCCAGCATGTGTTGGGCGCCGACACCGTCGTGGCGTGTGGGCGGCGGGTGCTTGGCAAAGCCAGCGACGAAACCGAGGCGCGCGGGTTTCTCACCCTGTTATCGGGCCGCAATCATCGCGTTTACACCGGCGTGTGCGTGATCGCGCCCGATGGGCGTGTCGCCAAACGCGTGGTCCAGTCGCGCGTGGCCATAAAGGCGCTCTCGGAGGCGGAGATCAACACGTACATTGCAAGTGGCGAATGGTGGGGCAAGGCCGGCGGGTACGCCATCCAAGGCCGCGCGGCGGCGTTCATTCCCAGCCTGGTCGGCTCCTATAGCGGGGTCGTGGGCTTGCCACTCTGTGAGACGGCGAATCTTTTGGAAGGCGTGGGCTTTCCCGTGCGGGCCCAAGCGCCCTCTGCGGCCGCGGCGTGATCGCGACGCCCGGCGCGCCGACAGCATCCGGCTTGACGGTTTTTGAAGATCGCTGCGTCGGCGAAACGCGCACCGTGGTCACGGACGCTGAGGGGCGTGCGGTGCGCTTGCGCGTGGAGCGCTGGTCGCGCCCGGCTGACGCGCCGCGCCTTGGCGCGCATTATGTGGGGCGCGTGGCGCAGATGGCGTCCCAGTTTCGCGGCGCTTTCGTGGATCTCGGTCTGGACATGCCCGGCTTTTTGCCGTTTCGCGAGGGGCGTGCGCCGAAGGGCTTGCATGAGGGCGCTTGGGTGTCGGTGGAAATCGCCGCTGAGGCTTCGCCGGGCAAGGGGCCGCGTGTGCGCCGCTTGCCGGGAACGCCGGCGGGGCCCGCCCGCTGCACCGCGCCCGCACCGACCCGCGATCCCGATATCGCAGCGTGGGCGCAGGCTGACGGATGGGTCACCGGCGCCGAGGCGCGGTCGCAGGCTGATGCGGCGCAAGAGGAGGCGCTGGCGCAGATTGTGCCGTTACCCGGTGGCGGGGATGTGGCCATTGAGCCGACGCGCGGCCTCACCGCCATGGATGTGGATGCGGGCGGGCGCGCCGCCGATCGTGACGCGGAGCGTTTTGCGCTGCAGACCAATCTCGCCGCTTCGAGCCTCATTGTGCGCCAGATCGGTGTGCGCTCCCTGGGCGGCTTGGTGGTGATCGATTTTGTCTCCTTGCGCTCCACAGCCGCGAAAGCGCGCGTCCGCGAAGCCTTGCAGGCGGCCTGTGCGGCGTTGCGCATTCCGGCGCAGGTGGGGCCGCTCTCGCCGCGTTGTCTGTGCGAGATCACGGTGACGCGCACGCATCAGCCCCTGCATGAGTTGGCGCTGCGCCGTGATGGCGCGGCGAGCGATGAAACCCTCGCGCTGGAGGCATTGCGCGCTTTGGAGCGCGAGGGCGCGGCCCAGCGCGCCGCCCACCTGACGCTTGTGCTCGCGCCGGGGGCCCATGATTGGCTGGCGGCGGACGCCATCGCGTGGCGCGCCGCGATGACGCAGCGTTTGGGCCCGCGTTTCGCGCTTGAGGCCGACCCGAACGCACCGCGCACGCGCGTGGATGTGCGCGCCGCATGGCATCCGTAGCTCCCCGGCGTGGGGCCCGTCGTTATGCGTGGCGCTAGGCGCAGCGGCGCCAAACTGATAAAGCTCTACGTCCAAGCGGGGGCCGAGGGAGAGGATACCCAATGCGCGTCATCGCACACACCCAAACTGCAACCGCTAGACCCGCGGACCTGAAACCCCGCCGCACCATGCTGGCCAGCCTGGCGGCGGCGTTTTTGGCGGCCGCGTGCGCCAGCGTCCAGAGTGCGGATGAGACGTCGTCCGGTGAGGCGGCGGCGGTCGACGCCGGCCCGGTGGTGGAGGGCGAGGCCATCACCTGCGGCGGTGCGCAACAGCCGCAAAGCGCTCCGCCTTTTGACGCCTTGGCGGCCAATGACGCCGTGCGCGCCTTGATCAAGCGCGATGAGGGGCTGCGCTTGGAGGCGTATACCGGGCCGGGCGGCAAGCTGTTGATTGGCTATGGCCATGGCGGGAATGTGACCCCTGGCATGACTATCACCGAAGCCCAGGCGGAGGCGTTGTTGACGCAGGATTTGGAGGCCAAAGGGGATGTTCTGAAAAGAGCGATCACTCAGCCGATGACCGCCAATGAATTCTCCGCCATGCTTGATCTCGCCTACAATATCGGCACGGGAAATTTCCGCAGCTCGACGTTGTTGAAGAAATTCAACGCGGGCGATCGGGATGGCGCGGCCGAGGAGTTTCTGCGCTGGAACAAGGTGGGCGGCCAGCCCAACGCCCATTTGAGCGCACGTCGTGCCGTGGAGCGCGAAATCTTTCTGTGCACGCGTCAGGCGACGCTGAAGGCGACATAGTCCTCGATGGCTTGCCCCATCTGCGCCAAACCCGCGCTCGCGCCCTATAAACCCTTTTGTTCCAAGCGATGCGCGGATGTGGATTTGGGGCGCTGGATGGGCGAGCGCTATGTCGTGGCGGGCGAAGACGTGGACGCCGCCGATGACGTGCCGGGCGAGACGGACGCCGTGACGCCGGAGCGCTGAACCGCAGGCGTTGCGAGGGCGGCGCCGTGTAAACCGGCCGGTGTGAACCCGGGCGGACCGCCCTGTTTCGCCGCTGTCTGACCGGTGTGCTTTCGCATTGTGGCGGCGAGGCCTTCACAGCCTTGCAACGCTCGCCTATAACCCGCGCTTCAGCCGTTTTGCGGCGCGCCCAGGTAGCTCAGTTGGTAGAGCAGCGGACTGAAAATCCGCGTGTCGGTGGTTCGAATCCGCCCCTGGGCACCATTGTTTGTACGTGATCCCGCTCCCTTTGGTCTTGCCGCGTTCGGTTCGCTTGACAGGTGTAACCGTGTGGTTACCTATGCCAGCCTAAGCGATGTGTAACGCGCCGGCGGTCCGACCCGACCGTCTCGGCGTGCTCAGGCTCATGGGCCAACCACATTCTCGCAAGGCTGGCGGGCCTCAGCATGGCGCCGTGCGTCAATCCACACCGCGCGCGATTGCATCTCGCGCGTCGGTCTGGGGCCGTGTTGCCGGGTGTTTTTGAGGGACGATCCGTGACGCAAACACCGTCATTTTTCCGATCTGCCTTCGGCGCCGGGTGTGTTCCTCTGTCTGCGATGCGGATCGCGTGTGGCGCGGTTGTGCTGGCGGCCTGCGAGCCGGCGGCGGAGCCGCGGGCCGGCGCCGACGCTAGCGCGGTCACCAACACGGTTGAGCGCCGCGGGCCGATCCCGGCCACGCCGCCGCCCGGGGCGGCATGGGCGCGCGGCGATTTCCATCCCGAAGCCGGCATGTGGGTCAGCCGTACGAGCTCTGACGGCGCGCCGGTGTTTTCCTGCCGCTTCAATGCGCGCCTGGCGAAGGACGCCCTGGATGGCGGCGCCCCGGGGGCTGTCGCGCGCGCCGCGCGGGCGTTGGATGGCGTGCTGGCGTGCCAGAACACCCAAGACGGCCATCCCCATGACGGCGCCTGGCGTTGGGCGCGGGATGATCGCGTCGTTGAAGATTTGAACGGCGCCCAGTTTGTCTTAGAGCAACTGATCCCCTTGCTGATGGATCATGGCGCGACGTTGGATGAGGATCTCAAGCAACGCTTAGACGCCGCGGTGCGCCGCGGTTTACGCGAACTGCTGTCTGTGGATGTGGCGGTGTATTACAGCAATGTCGCGGCCATGGACATCGTGAACTTAATTCTTGGTGGGCAGTATTTGGGCGATCGTGCAATTTTCGCACGCGGCGTGCGCAAGCTGCACCAATTGACGTGGTTCACATTCTATAATGGAACCACATTCGAGTATAATAGCCCGCAATATACGCCTATCGTTTTACGCGCCATGCATGAGGTGCGTGAGCGCGTCGCGGACCCGGACACGGCGGCGCTGGCGACGCTGCTGTGGGAGCGGGTGGCGCTGTCGGTGGCTCTGCGGATCCATCGCGGCTCCGGCCGGTGGGCGGGACCGCACAGCCGGGCGTTCCGGCGCAATTTCTACCCCGATGAGCCGGTCCATCGCCTTCAGCTGCAGGCGTTGCTGGATGCGGGTGCGCTGCCGGTCTGGTTCGCCGATGTGATCGATATGGCGCCGGCGCCGTTCCAGGTGGTGGAGGGCGCCCACCGTGATGATGATGTGATGCTGAGTACGTATCACAGCGCGTCTTATGCGGTTGGCGCGGCCACTGGTCCGGGTATTCGGGGCCAGGAAAACGGCCTGATCGCCCATTTCATCTCGGCGGGCGACGCGCCGCACGACACCAATAAGGCGGGCGTGATGTATGCCCGCCTCACCACCAGCACGCCCTATGATGCGGCGGTGCTGACCCAGGGTGATCAAGCCAGCAAGTTGGAAGCCGAGCAAGGGCGCTTCACCGCGGTGCAGGACGATGGCCAGGTGATCTTTCTCTACAGTGTCAAAGATGAGGCGTTTGGCGTCGCGCAGGTCGAAGTGCATTGGCGCACGCCGGCCGAAACGCCCCAGGTTTGGGTGAATGGGGACGCCATTGCCACGTTCCCCGCCGAGATGGGCGATGCGGATGTGTTGACCATCGCCACCGACACGACGCTGTTTGCGCTGCGGCCGTTAAGCCGGCGGCGGCTGGGTGACGAAACCACCTTGCGTCTGGAGCGTGAGGGGGAGCTGTTGTCTCTCATCATGCCGCTTTATGACGGTCCACAGAAAATGTTCTGGGAGCTGGTCAATCCCGGCCCCTTCTTCCAGGGACTCGCCCATGCCGGTTTTCTCGTCGATACCGCTGAACGGGCGGACTACGCCACGGTCGAGGACTTCATCGCTGCAACACGGGCCGCACACATCACAGAAACCATCGCCGGGCCCTTCACCGGCATCGGCGATCAGCCGCGTCCTTGGCGCATCGACTACCAACGCGGCGAGGATCAACTGGGCATGGAGCTGGATCTTATGAGCTGGACGGTCCGTGAACGCTGGAGCGAAAACGGGCCCGTTGAGCTGCCGCAATTGAGCGCTCCGTTTGCGGCTCAGTCGCGCGGGGGTGTCGTGCAGGTTGGCGGCGCGCGGCTGGAGGCCCCCGGCAGGGATGCTTGGGTCGTGGCGTTAGACGATGCGGAGAGCTGGTTTGGAGGGGTTTATCGCCGTGAACCTGGGCCGGTGACGCTCACCACCCCGCGTGGGACCGTCTCCATCGCCAGCATGGGCTCGGGCGTTGTGCGCTGGCGCGACGGGGAGGTCCGCGTCATGGCCGCCGCGCAAGACGCGCCGCCTGTGGTCACGCGCCGCTAAGACCGGTTGGTGCTGCGTGGGGCCACACGATGTGGGCCGTTGGCGCGGCGCTAGTGGTGTGCTTGGGCGCCGGCGCGCATGACGCGGGTGAGGATTTCCGCCACCACCAAGAACAATTCCTGCGGGATCATCTGATCCACTTCGACGCCCGCATGCAAAGCGCGGGCGGTCGGCGGCTCCTCAATGACGGGCACGCCATGCTCCTCGGCAATCTCGCGGATTTTCAACGCCAGCGCGTCGACGCCCTTGGCGACGCACATGGGCGCGGGTGTCTCGCCCTGCTCGTATTTCAGGGCGACGGCGTAGTGGGTCGGGTTCATCACGACGACTGTCGCGTTCGGCACCGCCTGCATCATGCGTTTGCGCGCACGTTCGCGGCGGATGGCGGCGAGGCGGGCTTTCACTTGCGGGTCGCCCTCGGAGTTTTTCATTTCGTCTTTGAGTTCATTGCGCGTCATCTTTTGCTGCTGCATCCAGCGATGGCGCCGCCACAACACATCGAGCGTCGTGATCACCGCCATCACCACCAACACTGCCAGAAACAGCTTGACCGTCGCATCGCGCAGCAGCGCCGGCGCATCCGCCACATCAATGGCGGCGGCGGAGCCGGCGCGCTCCAACTCGCCCATAATGACCAAAGCCGCGGCCCCGCCGGCGGCGGCGATTTTGATGAGGCCCTTGAGGAACTCCATCAGGCTGTCGCTAGAAAAGAGCCGCTTGACGCCTTTGTCCAGGGCGATGCGCTCCAGCTTCGGGCTGAGCCGGTCGGGGGCGAACACCACGGCGTTTTGCGCAAAGGCGGCGAAGATGGCCGCCGCGACAAAGGCGAAAAACACGGGGCCGAGGCTGACAATCATCAGCTGGAACAAGGCGTCCAGCACCGAGGCGGTATCTTCGGGGCTGTCGCCGGGGGAGAGGCGGTGGGCGCCGTCCACCATGGCGAACAGGCCTTGGCCCAAGACGCCGGCGCTGTATCCGGCTGAGAGGGCCGCCATCAGCGCCGCGGCGGCGATGATGGCGAAGCCGGCCACTTCCTTGGAGACGGGCGCGTCCCCCTTGCGCCGGGCCTCGCGGAGTTTTCGCTCCGTCGGTTCTTCAGTTTTGTCGGACTGCTCTGGCTGATCGCTCACGGCGCCCCCTTATGCGTAGGGCGCGGCGAGCCAGCGCTCCATCACCGCCGCGAACACGGTGAGGGAAACGCCCGCCACGGCGGCGAACAACCACAGGCCGAGCAAAATGCCCCCCGGCATAGCGACGAAAAACACCGGCAACGCCGCCATCAAGCGGTTGACGAGGCCCAAAGCCAGATAGGCGATGAAGCCCAGCAGCAGAAAGGGCGCGCCGAGCTGCACGCCGAGCGCGAAGCTCTGCCCCGCTAGCCGCGCGACGCCTTCGGCTGAGGCGTCCATGGGCGCAAACACGCCGGCCGGAATACCGACATAGCTGTCAGCGGCGGCGAGGATGGCGGCGAGGTGGAGATCGGCGGCAAACCACATGGCGAGCGCGGCGATGGTCATCCAGCTGGTGAGGACGGAGCCGGCGTCAAACCCCGCGCCCGGCGGTGCGAAAATGTTTGACAGCGCCATGGACTGGCCCGCGATTTGGCCGGCGGTGCGCACGGCGGAAAACAACATGCGCGCGCCAAAGCCGAGCAAGGCGCCGGCGAAAATCTCCGCCAAGACTTGCTGGGCGATGATGGCCGGCTCCTCGGGCGCGGCGCTGGGCAGCCCCGGCGCCACAAGGGAAATCGGCCAGCTGACCAGCAGCGCGGCGCCCAGGCGTGCGCGGGGCGACACAAACGCTTCTGAGAAACCCGGCGCCGTCATCAACACTGCGCCGATGCGGCAAAACACCAGCAAATAGGCGTAGAGCCCGCCAGTCAGCCAATCATCGAGCGTGATGGTCATGATCGGCGCCTGCGTCCCTAAATCACCGCGACATGTTTGAGATTGGCCGTGGCCGGAAGTTCAGCATGCGCGATGACGGCCACCGCCGGCGCCGCACGCTCCAAAAGGGCGCGCACATAAGGGCGCACTTCACCGGAGCACAGCAGGTTCGGCCAGCGCGCGCCGTCCACATTGTCCGACAAAACGTCGCCCGCCTTGGCGATAAAATCCTGCACCTGGCTGGGCGGCATGGCGAACATGCGATCCTCGCCGCGGATTTGGATGCTCTCAGCGAACTTTTGCTCCCACTCCGCTGAGAGCCGCACCAGCCGCACGGAGCCGTCGGGATCCGCCAAATCGGCGACGATTTGGGGCCCTAAGCGAGTGCGCACATGCTCCACAATGGTCGCGACATTGCGGGTGAAGCCGGCGGCCTCGGCCACTGCTTCGAGAATGGCGGGCAGATTGCGGATGGAGACACGTTCGGCCAACAAACCTTGCAGCACCCGCTGCACCGCCACGGGCGGCAACTGACCCGGCGTGATGTCGCCCAGCAGCTTGTGATATTCCGGCTCCAGACGATCGATGAGCTTTTGCAACGCGGCATAGGTCAGCAAGCGATCGAGATTGTCCTTCACCACGCGCGCCAAATGAGTGGTGATGACGCTGGCGGGGTCCACCACGGTGGCGCCGAGGGCTTCTGCCTCGGGCGCGCGGGTGGGATCGATCCAGGCGGCCGGCAAGCCATAGGCCGGCTCCACCGCGGTTTCGCCGGGCACGGGCGGCTCCCCGCCGGCGGGATTGATCACCATCATCATTTCAGGCTTCACGCGTCCGCGCGCCGCCTCCACGCCTTGGACGAGGATGCGGTATTCGTCCGTGGCGAGATAAACGTCATCGCGGATGCGCACGGGCGGGGTGAGGAAGCCGAAATCGCGGGCGAAGCGGGAGCGGAGGGATTTCACCTTTTCGCCCAGGCCCGCCTTGGGATTGCGGATGAGGGTCAGGAGGCCGGAGCCCAAATCCATCTGCACGTCGTCCACGCGCAGGGCGTCCTCAGGCGTTTCCTCCTTCGTGGCGGGTTCTGTGGTGGCGGCGGCGTCCTCCGCATCGGCCGTAGTCTGACGTTTGGTTTCCGCGCGCCAGGCGAAGAAAGCCGCGCCCGCCGCTAGCGCCAGAAACGGGATGGCCGGCACGCTGGGCGTGAGGGCGAGGGCGCCGAGCAGGCCCGCGGTCATCGCCACGGCCTTGGGATGGGCGCTGAGCTGGCTCAGCACCGCACGGTCGGCCGAGCCGGCATTACGGCCCTTAGCCACCACCAAGCCGGCGGCGAGCGACACGATCAGCGCCGGCGCCTGGCTCGCCAGCCCGTCGCCGACGGTGAGGATAGTGTAAGCTTCCGCCGCTGAGCCGAGGCCCATGCCGTTTTGCGCGACGCCGACAATCATGCCGCCAATCACATTAATGAAGGTGATGACGAGGCCGGCGATCGCGTCGCCGCGGACGAATTTCGAGGCGCCGTCCATGGAGCCGTAAAAAGCGCTTTCGTCCTCCAGCTCCTTGCGGCGGGCGCGGGCTTCATTGTCGTCGATCAAGCCGGCGGAGAGGTCCGCATCGATGGCCATTTGCTTGCCGGGCACGGCGTCGAGCACGAAGCGCGCGCCCACTTCGGCGATGCGGGTGGCGCCCTTGGTGATGACGATGAAGTTCACCACCACCAAAATCATAAAGACGATCAGCCCAATGACGAAGTTGCCGCCAATCAGGATCTGGCTGAAGCCTTCAATCACCCCGCCGGCGGCGTCTGCGCCGCTATGACCTTCCGACAGGATCAGCCGGGTGGAGGCGATGTTCAGCGCCAGGCGCAACATGGTCGCGACCAGAAGCACCGTCGGAAAGGCGGAGAAATCCAGCGGCTTGTCGATCCAAATCGCCGTCATCAGGATCACAACCGCAAAGGCGATGCTGGCGGCGAGGCCAATGTCCAGCACCCACGCCGGAACCGGCAGGAACAACAGCGCCAGGATCAGCAAGATGCCGGTGGCGAAGATCAGGTCCGAGCCGCGCCCGTTCTGCGCGCGCTGGAGCCAGGTGGCGATGGCGGCGGTCATAACGCGCCTCCCGCTATGCGATCGAAGAGGAATTCCGACAGCTGGCGCAGCGCGATGAACAGGCCTGGCGCGCCCACGATCGTCACGCCCAGCACCACGAAGTATTTCGGCACGAAGGTGAGGGTGAGCTCCTGAATTTGCGTCAGCGCTTGGATCAGCGCGATGGCCAGCCCCACCGCTGTGGCCGCGATGAGGGGCGGCGCCGCGATCCACAGCGCCGAGTTCAGCGCCGCCCGCAGGGCTTCAACCACATCAGCTTCAGTCATGGCGCGTCATCATGGCGGCGGGGTTCTCCGCTGGCGATTGAGAGCCGCCAGCGTGTCAGGCGCGCTTGAACATCCGGGCAAAACGCGTGGGAGGCTTTTGTGAAAATGCGGCTCAGCTTGTGGGTATTGGAGCGCTCACAATCGGCTGGCGGAGGTCTTGGGGGCGCATGGTGCGGAACTTTTCGATCGACCGGGCGCCGCCAGCGCCGCCAGCGCCGCTTGGGGCCGGTTGTGAGCGTGATGGCGGCTTCCACCCTGGGCCAGGCTCACGATAGGATCTGGGAGGTGTCGGATTTGGCGCCGCAGGCCGCTGCGCGCGGCATGGGGCGAGAGGAGCTACCATGAGCAATGACACGGGTTTGCGGCCAATCAACCCGATTGGCGTGTCGGCGTTGTGGCGCTGGCTTGGTGGCGGATGGAGCGATTTGTGGAGCGCGCCGGCGACATTTTTGCCGCTTGGGCTTGTCTTTGCGCTCATCGGGGCGGGTCTGATCTACGCTGTCGCGGTGACGAACGCCGCCTTTTGGTCTTTGGTTTTGATTTGCGGTTTCGTGTTCGTCGCGCCGATGTTGGCGATGGGCTTTTATGAAGGCGGGCGGCTCATCGAACAGGGGAAGAAGCCCCGATTGGGCGATGTGGTGCTTGTGCGCTCGGCGATCCGGTCGGACCTGGCGTATCTGGGCCTGTTCCTCCTTCTCATCTTCCTGCTGTGGGGCCGGATCGCGCAAATCGTCTACGGGCTTTCCACCTACACGTTGCACACCACGATCCCGGATTTCATCGCGTTCGCTGTCGGGACGCAGGAGGGGCGCGGCATGTTGCTCACCGGCTCCATTGTGGGGGGCGTCATTGCTCTGTTTACTTATGGCCTTGTGGTGGTGTCAGCGCCCATGTTGTTGGCCCGCAACACGAATGTGTTCGCCGCTTCGTTGACCAGCTTGCGCAGTGTGGCGACGAATTTCGCCCCCATGATGCTGTGGGCTGTGATCATCCTGGTGCTTACGCTGTCGACGGCGGTGACGGCGTTTGTGGCGCTGATCGTTGTGTTTCCGTGGTTGGGGTTAGCCAGCTGGCGCGCGTATCGTGATCTGGTGGGCTGAGAGGCGCTTTGGCGCGAGGACCGGCGCTCTGAGAGCGGCCCGAACCGCTTGGCGTGGGGCCGCTCACGGGCAAAAAAGCGGCTGGACGGGCGGCGGGCTTGCTGGGAAGCTATTCGTCCATTGAACGCCGCGCTGTGGTCCGCCCAGCGCTATGGGGAGCCCGTCATGCGCGAACGCGTCAGCACCTATATCGGCCAGTCCGTCGAGATCACCTATGATCGCGATTTGTGCATCCATGCCGCCGAGTGCGGGCGCGGCTCCAAGGCGTTGTTTGACGCCTCCAAAGATCCCTGGTGCGATCCGGACGCCGTCTCGGCTGAGCAAGCGCTGGCGGTGGTGGCGCGCTGTCCCACCGGCGCGTTGAAGGCGCGCAGGCTGGATGGCGCCGCGGACGCAAAAGCGGTGTCGGACGGCAATGTGGTGACGGTGAACCCGGACGGCCCGCTTTATGTGCAGGGCGATGTGACGGTGAATCAGGCGCCGGCCGAAGGCGGGCGTCTTGCGCTGTGCCGCTGCGGCGCCTCGTCCAAGAAGCCGTTTTGCGATGGCAGCCACGTCAAAGCGGGCTTTAAAGATTCTGGCCCGGTGGCGTCCGACCCCGAAGGCGATGTGGGCGAGGCGGGCGTGCTCGCCATCGCGACCATACCGGATGGACCGCTCATTGTGGATGGGCCGGTGACGCTAAGGGCGGCCAGCGGGCGCGACGCCTATTGCGGCCGGCGTTTGGCCCTGTGTCGGTGCGGCGCGTCGCAGAATAAGCCGTTCTGCGATGGCAGCCACACCGCGGCCGGCTTCAAAGCGGATTAGCGCTTTCGGCTGGCGAGATCGGGGCTTAGATCGGCATGCGGATCAAATCCTGATAGGCCTGCACCGCCTTGTCGCGGATGGAGGTGACGGCCTGCACCGTCAGCTCGGCATTGATCACCGCATGCACCGTGTCGTGGATGGAGGCCTCGCCGCGCGCGCCGGCGATGGCGGCGGTTTCGCCGGCTTGCACCGTGTCCATCGCGGATTGGAAGGCGTTGGCGACTGTCTCCGTGAAGCCGGGACGTTGGGCCTCCTGCACCGCGCTCGGCGCGGATTTGGCGATGTCTGTCAGGCTGGTCGCGCTCACAGACGATAGGGCGGCGGATTCCATCATCAGGCTTGCTCCGTGAAGGGACTAGCGGCGCAACAGATCGAGGGCGCTGGCGGCCATGGCGCGGGCTTGTTCGATGAGATTGAGGTTCGCCTCATAGGAGCGCATGGCTTCGCGCATGTCGGTGGCTTCGATGATCGCCGACACATTGGGGCGCAGCACATAGCCCTCCGGGTCCGCCGCCGGATGGCCGGGATCATAGGCGCGGGCGAATTCAGAACTGTCCACGCCCACTTGCTTCACCTTCACCATGGCCGCGCCGAGCGCCTGGTCGAATTCTGGTTTGAACACAATGGTCTTGCGCCGGAAGGGCTCGCCCGTGGGGCCGGCGGCGGTGGTGTCGGCATTGGCGATGTTCTCCGCCACCACGCGCATGCGGAAGCCTTGCGCTTCCAGCCCCGAGGCGGCGACGGACATGGCGGCCTTGATGGGATCCATCCTGACGCCTCCTAGCCGCGGCCGCCAAAGGCCATGCGCGTCATGGAGGCGTGCTTGGCGATCAGCAGATTGGACATTTCATAGGCGGCGCGCGTTTCGTGCGATTTGATCATCTCTTGCTCCAGCACGACGTCATTGCCGTCCGGCGCGCGCTCCCACCCCTCATGGCGGCGATCTTCGCGCGCTTCGCCCACCGCGCCGGGCATGCGGGCGATATGGGCGCCGTCGGTGCGCGCCAATTCCTGAGCGCGCGCCAGAGCATTGTCGAAACTTTCCCCAAACGCCTTCAAATCGCGGGTTTGAAAGCCCGGCGTGTCGGCATTGGCGACATTTTGGGCGATCAGCGTTTGGCGCGTCTGCAGATAATCCATCCGCTGACGCAGCACCTCCACCGACATCACGCCGTCTAAAATCATGGGAGCCCCTTGGCCGTGGCCGCAGAACGCGGCGTGAGCGCAAGGCTGGGGGCTCGCCTTTAATCCGACGCGAAAGATCGGATTTGAGCGGAGTGGCGGGGGTGACGGCGCACCGCCGATCCGCTCCAATGGCGCCAGCGATGGCTCTGGTTTCTGGCGCTTTGCAAAGGCGCCGCAGCGCCGATCAAGGGAGGGGACGCTTTGCACGTGCACTATCTGGAAATTGTCACGTCGCATGTGGACGACACCTGTCAGGCCCTGGCCGCGCAGCATGGTGTGCGCTTTGGCGAGCCTGAGGCGATGCTGGGCAATGCGCGTGTCGCCATGCTCGATGGCGGCGGCCGCATCGGCGTACGCGCCCCGATGCGGGATGATGAGGCGCCGGTGGTGCGGCCCTATATGTTGGTCGATGATATTGAGGCGGCGTCTAAGGCCGCCGAGGCGGCCGGGGCGGACTTCGCCATGCGGGCGACCGCGATTCCCGGACATGGGCGTTTCGCCATCTACTTCCTCGGCGGGATCCAGCACGGCCTGTGGCAGCTGTGAGCCACCCGCCTTATGGCCGCTCTTGAGCGACCATCTCCGCGCGGCCCATCACCGCCGCCTCCGGCCTGGCGGCTGGCATAAAGTCTCCCATGCGGTGAGTGGCGCCATGTGATCATCGCAGCGCGCCTGGGCGTTGACTTCCCAGCTTTAATTGGCCCAATAGCACTAGGCTTCGGACTCATAACCAGTAACTGACGGTTGCGGCGAGGCAGACGGCCGCAAGGAAGA
>CAZGCB010000012.1:0-40434 GCA_964524065.1 uncultured Caulobacterales bacterium
TGCGCGCCGTTCTCCACCTGCTGGCGCGCGACTTCGACCGCTGTGGCGTAGTCGCCCTCCAAGATCAGCTTCTTAAACCGCGCCGAGCCGGTGACATTGGTACGCTCGCCAATATTGACGAAATTGGCGATGGATTGCTGCAAGCTGGTCATGGCGAGCCTTATGCGTCGGAGGAAGAAACCGGCGTCAAGCCGGGTAATCCGTCAATACTTTCCGCGTTCTGCGTCATGCGCCGTTCACGCCACTCATCCATATCGCGGGACGTGGTCCAGCGTTTGAGCTGATCGCGCTCGCCCTCATAGGAAAAGAAGGGCACGCCCCAGCCGCAACTGTCGGCGATGCGCGTGAGCTTCACTTTGAAGACGCCCCGCAGACGTTCGAGATCGGGAAAGAGCGCGGCAAGCTCCGCAAAGTCTGGATGGTTGAAATCATAGGCCTGCGCCCGCCCGTACAGCCGCACAATATTGGCTTTGCCTTCAAAGGCGCAAAACATGATGGTGATGCGGCCATTCTCCACCACATGGGCGTGCGTTTCGATGCCGGACCCGCCAAGGTCCGCATAGGCCACGGTGGTTTCATCCAAAATCGCGAAGCTGTCATAGCCCTTGGGCGACACATTCACATGCCCCTCGCCGGACAAAGGCGCGGTGGCGACGAAGAACAGCTTTTGCGCTTTGATGAAGTCGATCAGCTTGTCGTCGAGCTTTTCGTAGGTTTTGCCCATCACTCACCCCGCCAGTTCAAACGGTTCCAGGCCTGACAGGCGCATGGCCGCGGGCCGCGCCGGGATCGGCCGTGGTTTCACATGCGCGACGGCTTGCGCGATGGCGCGGATGTGATCGGGCGTGGTGCCGCAGCAGCCGCCGACAATGTTCACCAGCCCGTCCTGCGCCCAAGCCCCAAGATGGCTGGCGGTCATGTCCGGCGTCTCATCATACTCGCCAAACGCGTTGGGCAGCCCGGCATTGGGGTACGCCGCCACCATGACGTCCGCGATCCGCGCCATCTCAGCCACATATTGGCGCAATTGATCGGCGCCCAGCGCGCAATTGAGCCCAACCGCCCAGGGCTGAGCGTGACGCACGGCGTTGTAAAACGCTTCAGTGGTTTGGCCAGACAAGGTGCGGCCGGAGGCGTCCGTGATGGTGCCGGAAATCCACAGCGGGATCGCCTCGCCCGTTTCGTCCTCCAGATCCATGAGCGCTTTGATGGCGGCTTTGGCGTTGAGGGTGTCGAAGACCGTTTCGATGACGAACACATCGACGTAATCGGCCATGGCGGCGGCTTGTTCTTTATAGGCGGCGCACACCTGGTCGAACGTCACCGCGCGATAGCCGGGGTCATTGACGTCGGGGCTGATGGACAAGGTGACGTTGGTGGGGCCGATGGAACCGGCCACGCCGCGCGGCTTGTCCGGTGTGGACGCGGCGTCCGCAGCCTCGCGCGCCAAGCGCGCACCTTCGCGGGCGATCTCCGGCGCCACGTCCGACAGCGCGTAATCGCCTTGCGCGATGGAGGTGGAGGAGAAGGTGTTGGACTGAGAGAGATCCGCGCCAGCGTCGAAATAGCGCGCATGGATCTGTGAAATCACCTCGGGCTTCGTGATGTTGAGCACATCATTATTGCCCTTCAGCGGGCTGGCGTGATCGGCCAAGCGCGCGCCGCGGAAATCCTCTTCCGTCAGGCCGAGCTTTTGGATTTCCGTGCCCCAACCGCCATCAAGCACCAAAATGCGTGTCTGGGCGGCGGCGGTGAGGGCGTTCAAACGATCGGTGCGGGTCATCCGGGAAATTCCTGTCTAGGCAGATTAAGCGGCGGCGGTTTGCACGCCGCCAAGCCCCAAAAGGCGGCATGTGGCGAGCGCAAGGCCGGGGCGGTTCAAAGTGTAGAAATGGAAATGCTTCACCCCGCCATCGGCCAAATCGCGGCACAGCTCGGCGGCGGTTTGCGCCATCACCAACTCGCGCGTGGCGGGATCATCGTCCAATCCCTCAAACCGGGCTGCAAGCCAAGGGGGAATGTTGGCCGCGCACAGGCCGGCCATGCGCGCCAGCCCCTTGAAATTGGGCTGCAGCATGATGCCCGGCGCGATGGGGATGGTGACGCCCGCGGCGTGGGCGCGATCGCGAAAGCGAAAAAACACCTCCGGTTCGAAGAAGAACTGGGTGATGGCGCGGGTGGCGCCAGCATCGATTTTGGCTTTCAGCAGATCGAGATCGGCGTCAAAGCTTGCGCTTTCGGGATGCTTTTCGGGATAGCAGCCGACCGACACCTCAAAATCGGCGATCGCCTTGATGCCAGCGGTGAGCTCCGCTGCATTGGCGTAGCCATCCGGGTAGGGCGTATACGCCTCGCCGATGCCCTCCGGCGGGTCGCCGCGCAGCGCCACGATATGGCGCACGCCCGCGGCCCAATAATCGCGGATCACGCCATCCACTTCGGCACGCGTGGCGCTGACGCAGGTGAGGTGGGCCGCCGGCTTCAGCGCCGTCTCCTCAACAATACGCGCCACGGTGCGGTGGGTGCGATCGCGGGTGGAGCCGCCAGCGCCGTAGGTCACGGAGACAAACGTCGGCTGCAGCGGCGCCAAGCGGATCACGGTGTCCCAGAGCCGCGCCTCCATCTCCTCCGATTTCGGCGGAAAAAACTCAAATGACACGGTGGGCGCCGCGACGGACGCGGAGGCGCTGGCGGGGGCGGTCATGCGGCGTCTCCGTCAACATGGAGCAAGGAGGAGGGTTCATCGATGCGATCGGCGCCGGCGGTCTTGGGCGCGTCCGCACGCCAAATCTTGACCACGAGGCGCTCCGCACTGGACACGCCGTCCTGTGGCGGCGCGCCGTCAGCCTGATGTGGCGTTACGCTGGGCGGCGCATCCGGCGTCAAGGTGAGCGGAGCGATGGGCCTCAGGCCGCCATTGACCAGCCACTCAGCCACCTCCTCATCGGCGAAGCCAAGGCGACGGTGGGCGTGACGTTGGCGCAAAAACTCCAACTCATGGGGGGCGAAATCCACGATCAGCAGCCGCCCGCCAGGACGCAGCACACGCACCGCCTCCGCAATCGCTGCGCCCGGCGCGTCCAAATGGTGCAACACCAAATGCACAGTCACCAGATCGGCGGACGCGTCCGGCAGGGGCAAAGCATACAAATCGCCATGGCGCACCGAGCAATGGGCGAAGCCCGCTTGATCCAATCGGTCGCGCGCGACGGTCAGCATTTCATGCGACAGGTCGACGCCCAGCCCGCGCGCAATGCGATCGGCGAACAATTCAAGCATCCGCCCAGAGCCCACACCCACATCGACCATCTGTTGAAACGGGCCCGGACCAGCGGCGTCCACCACGGCGCGCTCCACATCCGCCTCATCTAAATGCAAGGCGCGGATGCGGTCCCAATCGCGCGCCACATCTGCAAAATAGGCCGCCGCGGCCTGCGCCCGCGCGCGTTTGGCCGCCGCAAGCCGCGCCCGATCGCGGGCCAACTCAGGGGTGTCCTGGGGCGTGGCGGCGATGATGGCGTCCACCAAGGCGCGCCCCCCCTCGGCCGGTTCGGCCAGACGGTAAAACGCCCAGGAGCCCTCCGGCAGGCGCTGCACAAGACCCGCATCGGCGAGCAGTTTGAGGTGACGGCTGACGCGCGGCTGGCTTTGACCGAGGATTTGCACAAATTCGCTCACCGTCAGTTCGCCTTGCGCCAACAGGGTCACAATACGTAGACGCGTCGGCTCTCCGGCGGCGCGCAATTGAGCAATGATCGAGTCCATGGAGGCATCTCACCAGACACACATAAAGATATCTTTATCTCACGTTCTGCGTTCTGGCCAGACCCGCTGCGTCCTGTCCCAGCGCGCGCGGCGGCGGGTGTTTTCCCCGACGCCATACCGATGTATAGCGCATGGCGAAGGCGCGAATGGCGCGCTCGCGATGCGAGAGGGGCGAAAGGGGTTTGCCGATGGGCCTGACGCGCGCAGTACTGGGCGTTGTGACCTTGGGCTTGGCGACATGGGCGTGCGCAAGCGGGCCCGTATCACCGGGTGAAGCGTCAGCGGAAGAACAGCGTGAAGAACGTCCCTCGCGCTTGGCCCGGGCGGCCGGCGGCTTGGCTTCAGCGTTGGATTTATCGGCCTTCGCGCCGCCGGAAGGCGGGCTGGTGGCCGATCCGTTTGAAGGCGTCAACCGACGGATCTACGCGTTCAACGCGGTGGCCGATCTCTATGTGCTGGAGCCGACGGCGGACGCCTACCGCTACATCCTGCCGCGTCCGGCGCGCAACAGCGTGCGCGCCTTTATTGATAATCTCAAAAGCCCGGTGTGGTTCACCAACGATATCCTGCAAGGTGAGTTCAATCGCGCGGGGATCACGGCGCGCCGTTTCGCCTTGAACTCCACGCTGGGCGTGGGCGGCTTGTACGATTTCGCCGATCATGTGGCCGAACTGCCAAAGCATGATGAGGACTTCGGTCAAACATTGGCCGTATGGGGCGTGGGCGACGGGCCCTATCTGATGATCCCAGTGCTGGGCCCTTCCACCTTGCGCGACGCCACCGGCCGTGTAGTGGACTACACCTTGGATCCCTTCACCTGGTCGGAGTTCTCCGGCGACACGGCGTTCTTCTGGGGCCGCACCATCGCCGACACGGTGGACATTCGCGAGCGGGTGGATCAGGCCATCGAGCTGACCCGCCGCAGCGCCGATCCTTACGCCCAGGTGCGCGCCGCCTATATACAAGCGCGGTTGCGGGCTATCCGAAACGGTGAAGCCACTTACGATGATTTGACCGATTTCGATTTCGACATCGACTTTGAATGAGCGTTTTCAGCACCGCTTCAGGCCCTGAAGCCGCGCGTGTGCAAGCAGGAGCAGTGAAACCCCATGCGTCCTTTGCTGATGATGATCAGTGCGGCCCTGATCGGCCTGCCCCTCGTGACCAGCGCCGCGCAGGCCGATGCGCGCGCTGAGGCCTTCGTCGCGCAATATGCGACCGAAGCGATCATGATCCTCAATGATGAGGAGATCGCGCTGGACGCCAAAAAGCAGCGCTTCCGCGAAATCGTGATGGAAGTGACCGATCCGCGCCGCATCGCCTATTCGGTGCTGGGCTTGTACCCCAATTTGGATCGCAATCCGTTTTATGACTCGCGCGAAAAACTCAATGCAGACATTGCCGAGTTTACCGACGTCTTCACCGAATACGCCATTGGCGTATACGAGTCGCAATTGGGCGAATATACGGGCGAGGACTTGTTGGTTATCGGCTCCACGGACCTGGAGTTACGCCCGACTTCGCGTTTGGAGAGCGACGCCATCGTCCATAGCGAAGTCTCCGGCGGGTCCCAGGACGGGCCATTGCCGGTGAATTGGCGCGTGATCGGCATTAATGGCGCTCTGAAAGTCGTGGATGTGGAGGTATTCGGCGTGTGGCTGGCGCTCAATCAGCGCGAGGAAATGACCGCCATCATCCGCGCGGCCGATGGCGACATCACTGCCGCCACAGAAGCACTGCGGGTTGAAATCGCTAAGCGTGAGGCCGAGCTGGCCGCCGCGACCGCAGACGCGGCCGAGTAAGCGGACACGTAAAGCGCAAGGGCGAGGCGCCGCCGCCTCAAGGTTAATGCCCCAAGGCTGAGACAGCCGACGGGGCTGGCGGCGCTCGCTTCGCCCCGCGCGACCCTGCCCTTACGCCCGTGCGAATTTTTGGAATTTGATGCGCCGCGGCAGGTCCGCATCCGGGCCGAGGCGGCGCTTTTTGTCTTCCAGATAATCGGCGAAATTGCCCTCGAACCACTCCACATGGCTGTCGCCCTCAAAGGCCAGAATGTGGGTGGCGATGCGATCCAAGAAGAAGCGATCGTGGCTGATGATCACCGCGCAACCGGCATAGTGCTCCAAGGCCTCTTCCAAAGCCGACAGCGTCTCCACGTCCAGATCATTGGTCGGTTCGTCGAGCAGCAAGAGATTGGAGCCCTCTTTCAGCTTCTTGGCCAGCAAGATGCGATTGCGCTCCCCGCCTGAGCACTTCGCCACCGGTTTTTGCTGATCGGGGCCCTTGAAGTTAAAATTCGACACATAGGCGCGGGAGTTGATCTCCTTGTCGCCCAAGGTGATCACATCCAGCCCGTCGGAAATCGCTTGCCAAACCGTATGGCTGGGATCGAGGGCGTCGCGCGTTTGGTCGACATAGCCCAGCTGCACCGTCTCCCCGAGGCGCAGGCCGCCTGTATCGGGCGCCTCTTGGCCGGTGATCATTTTGAACAGTGTGGTCTTGCCCGCGCCATTGGGCCCGATCACGCCGACAATGCCCCCTGGCGGCAGGCGGAAGGACAAATCCTGGATCAGAACCCGATCTTCAAAGCCTTTGGTGAGGCCCTCGGCCTCCACCACCACGCCGCCCAGACGCGGCCCCGGCGGGATGCGGATTTGCGCCGTGGAGACGGTTTCTTTCTCCGCCGCATCGCGCATTTGCTCATAGGATTTGATGCGCGCCTTGGATTTGGCTTGGCGCGCCTTGGGGCTGGAGCGGATCCACTCCAATTCGCGCTCCAACGCTTTGGTGCGGTTTTCGCTCTCGCGACCCTCTTGCTCCATGCGCTTGGCCTTTTGCTCCAGCCAGGCGGAGTAATTGCCCTCATAGGGAATGCCGCGCCCGCGATCGAGCTCCAGCGTCCAGCCGGTGATGTTGTCGAGGAAATAGCGATCGTGGGTCACCAGCACGACGGCGCCGGGATAGTCCTGGAGATGATGCTCGAGCCACGCCACCGATTCAGCGTCGAGATGGTTGGTGGGCTCGTCCAGCAGCAGCAATTCTGGCTTGGACAGCAACAGCCGGCACAGCGCCACACGGCGCTTCTCCCCGCCAGACAACGCCTCGACGCTGGACTCCGCCGGCGGGCAGCGCAGCGCGTCCATCGCCATTTCGATGCGGGAGTCCACATCCCAGGCGTCCTTGGCGTCGATCTCCTCCTGCAGCGCTGTCATGCGCTCCATCAGCTCGTCGGTGTAGTCCTCGGCCAATTGCATGGAAATCGCATTGTATTCATCGAGGAGCTTTTTCTCCGCCGAGCCTTCAATCACGTTTTCCCACACGGTTTTGCTGGGATCGAGCTCCGGCTCCTGCGGCAGATAGCCAGCCCGCGCGCCCTCGGCCAGCCAGCCCTCGCCGGTAAACTCGGTGTCGACACCGGCCATGATGCGCAGCAGGGTCGATTTACCCGCGCCATTGACGCCCACCACCCCAATCTTGGCGTCGGGGTAGAAGGACAAATGCACGTCCTCCAGAACCTTTTTGCCGCCACGATAGGATTTGGTGAGGCCGCGCATATGGTAGATAAATTGGCGGGCCATCAGGCTCTCCTTTCGCCATGGGTCGGGCTGTGGGCGCAGGTTGTAGCGGGCGTCGCACGCCATTCCAAGCCGGCGAAGGACGCAAACGCCATGTGTCGCAGTGCACAAATCCTGTCGGCGGCTTAACTTGAGACCGAGCGATCGAGCGCTTACGCAAAGGGGAGATGATTGGGATGAAGTCTCTTCGCTGGCCCGCGCGCCACGCCTGGGTGTTGGTGCTGTGGCTGCTCGCCGCCTGCGGGTCGCCGCAGGAGGACCCCATGCCTGCGATGGCGGACGCCGACGCGTCGCACGGCGGCCTCACGCCACGCGCACTGTTTTTCGAGGATCCCGAGCGCACGCTCGCGCGCATCTCACCCAATGGGCAGACGCTGGCCTGGCTGGCGCGCACCCCTGACGGCACGGCGCTGTGGACGGCGCCAGCGGGCGACATGACACAAGCGCGGCCGGTCGCCGCCGGCCCGCAAGCGGCGGTGTTTTTCTACGAATGGGCGGCCAACAACACCCATGTGATTTATGGCCAGCTCGATTTGACCACCCGTTCCAAGCACCTGTTCGCCGTGGACATCGCCACGGGCGATACACGCGACCTGACGCCCGACGAGGCCGTTGGCGGCGCGGACTTGGTGGCCATCAGCTTTGATCACCCCGATACGTTGCTGATCAGCGCCCGCACCCGCGAGAATGGCGCCGCCCCCGACGTGTTCCAGGTCGACATGCTCAGCGGCGCGCGCGAACGCGTGTTTCGCAATGATCGCGGCTTCGCCCGTTTCCACGCCGATGCAGCCTTGCAGGTGCGCATGGCCGAAGGACCGACCCCTGATGGCGGTTGGGCGGCCTATGGGCGCGACACCGTCACAGAACCCTGGCGTTTGCTGAGCGCCTGGACGCCAGAAGACGCCTTGCTGTCCAAAGTGCTGGGTTTCGACGCCAGCGGCCGGCAGGCGTATCTGCTGGACAGCACGGAGCGCGACAGCGCCGCCCTGGTTCGCCTCGATTTGGAGAGCGGTGAGCGCACCGTCATGAGCGCAACGCGCCATGCCGATGTCACCGAAGTCTGGGTGCACCCGGCCAACCGCACCATCGACGCCTTCGCCGTGGAACGCTTGGAGCGCAGCTGGACGCCACTTACGGCTAACGGCGCTGAAGCCCTGGAGACGCTGCGCGGCGCCTTTGCAGATTCCTTTCACGTCACCAGCCGATCCTTGGATGATCGGCTCTGGTCGGTGTTTACCCACGGCGCACGCAACCCCGGCGCCTACCACCTGCTGGACCGGGCGACGGGCGAAATCACCCTGCTCTTCGCCACCCGCCCTCGGTTATCGGCGCGTGTGACCTCGGTGCGCAAGCCCGTGCTGATCACCGCGGCCGATGGCTTGAGCCTGGTGGCGCACCTCACCTTGCCGAGCCATCTCGATACTGATCAGGACGGTTCGCCGGACATCCCCGCGCCGCTTATCGTTATTCCAGTGGACGGTCCCTCGCACCGCCATCCCGCCGCCTTCGACCCCATGCACGCCTTTCTCGCCGATCGCGGCTATGGCGTGCTGGCGGTGAACACCCGCGGCGCCCATGGCTATGGCAAACGGCACATCAACGCCGCCGCCGGCGAGTGGGGCGCGGCGGTGCAGGAGGACCTCGCCGCCGCCGCCCGGTGGGCTTTGGACCGCAGCGTCGCGCAGCCGGGGCGTGTGGGGGCCGCCGGCGCGTTGTTTGGCGGGCACGCCGCGCTGCTCACCGCTGCGGAGGCTGACGGCCCCTTTGCTTGCGCGGCGGCGTTCTCGCCTATAGCGGATCTGATCGCGCTGGCGGAACAACCGCTCCCGCAACAACGCCCCTACGCCGCCATCATCGCGCGTATGGTGGGCGATCCGAACAACCCGGACCAAGTGGCGCAGTTGCGCAACCGCTCCCTCGCCGTCGTCGCGCCCCAGATAACGCGACCGGCTTTGGCCATTTTAGGCGAAGCGTCCGCGGGCGCGCAGGCTCAGTTGGCGCGCGAGGCGCTGCTGGCGGGGGCTGCGCAGGGCGCGCCCCTTATCGTGGCAGGCTTCCCCGATGAGGCGGAATTCCCGTTGGACGTCGCCAATCGTGTCGCGAGAGCGGCGGTGATGGAGACCTTTTTCGCTGATTGTCTCGGCGGCGGCGCCGCTCCGGCGCGGGCGGCCCTCGCCCCCTCAAGCCTGGTGTTTCATGTGGGCGAGGAGCGCCTGTTCCCCGCCGCGGCCGTCGCCGCGCCCGCGGACGCCCCGCCGCCAGGAGCGCCGCCCCTCTAGCCAGGCGTCCAAGGGCGCCCCACACTTGCTCCCTGATGGGCGGCGTAGATCGGCGAACGGCCGCCGGTGCGGCGCGCCTTCGTTTTGTCGCCCCGTCATCTTGGGAGTCTGCACCATGGCCGATGCGCCCGTGACGCGTCTGAGCACGCCCGCCGCTGACGCCCCGCGTCTAACGCCCAAACGCCTCGACGCCGCGCCCAGTCTTGACGGCCCGATGCCCCAAGCGTTGACATTTTCGCCCGATGGGCGGCGCGCCACCTATCTGCGCGGCAAAACCCACGCGCCGCTGCAACTGGATGTCTGGGCTGTGGATGTGGAGGGCGGGGAGCCTCGCCTTTTGGTGGACTCCGCTGTTTTGGCGCCGGAGCCGGCGGCCCTGTCCGAAGAAGAAAAAGCGCGGCGCGAACGCCTGCGACAGCGCGCGGGCGGCATTGTTTCCTATGCTTGGGACGCGCAGGGCACGCAGATGCTCGTCCCCCTGAATGGCGATCTCTATCTCGTCCATGTGGACCAAGACCCGCCCGCAATCCGCCAGCTGACCGACGCGGCCGCCTCCGATGTGGACGCTAAACTCTCCCCTGCCGGCGGCTATGCCAGCTTTGTGCGTGACGGCGTGCTGCGGGCCGCAGCCTTGGACGGCTCGGGCGAGATGGCCCTGTCGCCGCCGAGCACAGACGGCGTCACATATGGGCTGGCGGACTTCATCGCCCAGGAGGAAATGCACCGCCACACCGGATATTGGTGGTCGCCCGATGATCGCTATGTGGCCTATGCCCGCGTGGATGAACGCGGCGTGGAGATCATCGATCGCCTGGATATCGACGCCGACGGCCTCACCGTGCGTCAGCAGCGTTATCCGCGCGCGGGAACGCCGAATGCGCACATCAGCCTGTTTGTGCGCGACATGCACACCGGTGAAAACGTTGAGGTGGATTTGGGCGCGGAGGCTGACATCTACCTCGCGCGCGTCGATTGGTGGGGCGACAGGCTGATCGTGCAGCGGCAAAACCGCGCCCAGACGACGCTGGACGTGCTGCAGGCCGATCCCGCCACCGGCGCCAGCACGCGCCTCATGCAGGACACAGCCGACACCTGGATCAATCTGCATGACGACTTTAAGCCCGTCACGACGCCGGACGGGTTTGTGTGGACCTCCGAACGGGACGGGTTCCGCCATATCTATTTTTACGCAGCGGACGGCGAGGGCGTCGCGCTGCAGCGCCAAGTGACCCGCGGCGCGTGGATGGTGAAGCGGATTGTCGGCGTCGATGCGGCGGCTGGTGATGTGTATTTCGAAGCCTTCGCCGACACGCCCTTGGAGAGCCACCTCTATCGCGCCAGCGTCCTCACCGATGATGCGGCGATCACGCGCATCACCACGCCGGGGCGCAGCTGGTCGGTGACCATGAACCGCGACGCCACCGCCTTCCTGGCGACGGTGAGCGATCCCGACCATCCGCCGCAGACCGGCCTGTTCAGCGCCGATGGCGCCCTGATCCGTTGGATCGAAGAAAACGCCCTTGATGACACGCACCCCTACGCTCCCTATCGGGTGCGCCACCAAAGCCCCGCCTTTCCTGTGCTGGAGGCCGAAGATGGAACTCCTCTGCACGCGCATATCCTTCGCCCGCCCGAAGCCGATGCGCCGGGGCCCCGCCCAGCCGTGGTGATGGTCTATGGCGGGCCGGGCGCGCAAACCGTGAGCCGCACGTGGACACGCCTCGTTGATCAGATGTTCGTGCAGCACGGCTTTGTGGTGTTTCAACTGGACAATCGCGGCTCAGCGAACCGCGGCGTCGCCTTTGAGAGCGTGCTGCACCGGCGTATGGGCGCGGCGGAGGTGCGCGATCAGCTGCGCGGTTTGGAGCATCTCAAGAGCCTGCCCTTTGTCGATGCTGAGCGGGTGGGCGTGTTGGGCTGGTCCTATGGCGGGTATATGACGCTGAAGCTGATGAGCGCGGCGCCGCAGGCCTTCGCCGCCGGCATCGCCGGGGCGCCGGTATCAGACTGGACGCTATACGACACCCATTACACGGAACGCTTTTTGGGCGCCCCCGCCGACAATCGCGCGGGCTACGCCGCCTCCAGCGTCTTCGCCGATTTGCACGCGCTGGAGCGCCCCCTCTTGATCATGCACGGCATGGCCGACGACAATGTCACCTTCGACAATGCGACACGGGTGTTCCAAGCGCTGCAAGAGGCTGGCAAACCGTTCGAAACCATGGTGTATCCCGGCGAGCGGCACGGCATTTACGGACCGCGCGCCCATATGATCGCCACATGGTTGGACTTCTTCCAACGGCGTTTGCAGCCGCAAGCGGACTAACAGCCCGACGCACGGGACGAGGGAGACGCGTATGGCCCCTTGGCGCAATGTTGCGCGCGCGTTGGCGCTGGCGACGCTGGTGTTTGCGACCGGATGCGAGACCATCATGACCGCACTCAATCCCACGCGGGGGATCATCCCGCGCAGCGCTTTGTTCGACAATCCCCAGCGGGCCCAGGCGCGCATCAGCCCTGATGGCCGCTGGATCAGCTGGCTGGCCCCACGGGACGGCGTGTTGAACGTGTGGGTGGCGCCGGCCTCCGAGCCGTCGCAGGCCCGCCCCATAACCGCCGATCGCAGCCGCGGCATCCAACACCATGTCTGGGCTCCCGGCTCACAACATGTCCTGTACCTGCAGGACACAAGAGGCGATGAGAATTTTCACGTCTACGCCGTGGACGTCACGTCTGCCGAAACCCGCGACTTGACCCCCGCCAGGGCGGGCGTGCGCGCGACGATCCAAGGTTTGTCGCGGCGCCGGCCAGGGGTCGTGGTGGTGGCGCTGAACAACCGCGATCGTGAAGTGTTCGACCTTTATGAGGTGGATATCGCCACCGGCGCCCGCGTGCGCGTCGCGGAAAATCCCGGCTTCGCCAGCTGGGTGGTGGACCATGATTTGGCGGTGCGTCTGGGCGTGCGCCAATCCCCTGAAGGCGGACTGACGCTCATGCGGGCCGAAGAAGGCGGCGCGTGGACCGCGTTGACGCAGATCCCTGCGGATGACGCTTTCACCACACAGCCTATCGGCTTTGACGGCGCCGGGCGGGCGGTCTACATGACCGACAGCCGCGGGCGCGACACTGCGGCGCTCACGGTCTTGAACGTCACCAGCGGCGAGACCCGCGCGTTGGCGCAAACGGACCGCGCCGACATCTCCCAGCTGCTCATTCACCCCACCACGCGCGAGCCCATCGCCTTCGCGGCGGAGCAGGCGCGACTGGAATGGACGGCCATTGATCCGGCTTACGCCCCGGACATCGCGTTCCTTACCGAACAAACCCAGGGCGATTTCACCGTTGTCTCGATGACGGACGACGCCCGCACCTGGATTGTGCATGTGGACGGCCCTCAGCAACCGGGCGTCTATTATCGCTATGAAGCGGGGCCGGCGCGGGCCTTGACGGGCCTGTTCGACACGCGCCCCGCCCTGGCGCCCTACACCTTGGCTGCGACACGCCCGGTGGAGATCCGCGCGCGCGACGGGCTGACTTTGGTGTCTTACCTGACTTTGCCACCGCAAGCGCTGACGGATGCGCGCGGCGCACCGGTGACGCCGCCGCCCATGGTGCTGCTCGTGCATGGCGGGCCCTGGGCCCGTGATTCCTATGGCTTTAACGCCATGCACCAATGGCTCGCCAATCGTGGCTATGCGGTTTTATCGGTGAATTATCGGGGCTCACGCGGGTTCGGCAAAGCGTTCATGAACGCCGCCATCGGTGAGTTCGCCGGCGCCATGCATGAGGACCTCATCGACGCGGTGAATTGGGCCGTGGCGGAGGGCTTCGCCGATCCGCAACGGGTCGCGATCGCCGGCGGAAGCTATGGCGGCTATGCCGCACTGGTGGGATTGAGCTTCACGCCCGACACCTTTGCGTGCGGCGTGGACATTGTCGGGCCCTCCAGCCTGGTGACGCTGGTGGAAAGCTTTCCGCCCTATTGGAAGCCGTTTTTGGCCACCAGCTGGCTGCGCTTTGTGGGCGATCCGGCCGATGTGCAGCAACGCGCCGACATGCTCAACCGCTCGCCCATCACACGGGTGGACGCCATCACCAAACCCCTGCTCATCGGCCAAGGCGAGAACGATCCACGCGTCACCAAGCGCGAATCCGATCAGCTGGTGGCCGCCATGTCCGAGCGCGGGCTGCCCGTCACCTATGTCAACTTTCCCGATGAGGGGCATGGCTTCGCCCGCCCGCAAAACCGTTTGGGCTTTTATGCGGTGATGGAAACGTTTTTGGCCCAATGCCTGGGTGGGACGGCCGAGCCGGTGGGCGCAGCGTTCCGCGAGTCTTCCGGGCAAATCCTGCACGGCGTGGAGTTCTTGCAAGAACCGGAGGGCTAAGCGGACGATACAGCCACCTGGCGCCGCCGCTCCCGCTCGGCGCCTTGGAGAGACCGCAACCTTGCCTTCATCAATTATCGGATCATCAACTATACTTCGGTGAACTCGGCGGTCGTGACGGGTCAGGCTGTGCTCCCGATCGAGGGACGCGCGAGCTGATGCAGGCCGATAGGACGCAGGCGGACACAAGGCGCACAACCATGACACAGGGATGTTTTCTTCCATCGCGGCGTAGCGCGGCGCTCACGGGCATGCTCTGCGCGATGCTGGTGCTGAGCGCCTGCACGCAAATCGTCGCCGATGAGGACAAGCGAACCATCACGGTCACCGGCGAAACCACGCTGGAACGCGAACCGGAATTGTTCGCCCTCGCCGGCGCCGTGCGGGCGCGGGCCGCCGATCGCAATGAGGTGCTGGAAACGCTGTCGGACACCCTCGACACCTTGCGCGAGACGCTGACGGATCTGCGCGGCTTGGAGCGGCTGGCCTTCACGACCGAGGATATGACCGTGACGCCCGTGCGTCCCTATGGCTGCGACGCCAATTTCCGCGGCGAGCAGCGCCCGCGCGATTGCGCGCCCATCGCCCATATGGCGGTGATCCCCTTCGAAGTGGTGGGCGGCCCCTATCAGGTGGCGGGCGATGCAGCCTCGCTCTTGGCGGAGAAGGGCGCCGATGATGTGCGTGTCATCGGCTTCACCGTGGCGGATCCGGACGGTCTGCGCGCCGAAGCGCGCCGCCAAGCCGTGCTGGAGGGGCTGCAAACCGCCCAGGAGCTGGCGAGCGGCGCCGGCGCGCGCTTGGGGCCTGTGATCGCCGTGCGCTATGGCGATGTGTACGCCGATGGCCTGGTGACGCGCGCGCGCGCGCCCGAGGAGCTTGATGTCAGCGGTCTGCGCACCAGCCCGGCGGCCCCCATTCGCCTCACCCCCGACGCCATCAAGGTCCGCGAGACGGTGCATTTGGAGATCCAATTGTTGGATGTGGACGGCGCGGGCTGACGCTGCCCCGGCGGACGGCGCTGAGTGGATTGCGCCTGTGACCGCCCCTAAGGCTCTCGGCGGAACCCGGCGATCCGCAAACCTCATCGGGCCATCGGCGCCGGGTGCTCGTGGGTGGCGACAGCCATCGCGGCTCAGCGTCGCTGCATCGCGCGCCCCAAATCCGGTGTGGCGCCCCATTCGCAGGTCGCCACCCCCAACACGGGCATGATGGTGCGCCAGCCATCGGGCGTGTTGGGATTGGCGGGCCTCATGCGCAGCAAGCTTTCGGCCACGCGCACGCCTCCAGGGATGGCCTCGCCCTTATTGAGCTGCACATCCACAATCACATTGCCTTCGCGAAAGAGCTGCCGGCTGGGCTGGCCGGGAACCAGCGGCGGGCCATCGGACAACACGCGCGGCAGGCGCAATTCCCGATTGTTGACGCTAATGCGCGCCGCCTGATCGCGCGTGCTGGCGAAAAACACAAATTGCAGAGACGATCCGGAATACAAAAAGATGCTGCAATCATTGCTGCGCGGCGGGCGTGGGCGCAGCACGGTCAGCGCGGCGGCGTCATTGATACGCAGCACAATGTCTGAGTCCGCGATCGCGCCGCTTGCCCCGCCGGCGCCGGTTGAGGCGCAGCCCGCCAAAGCCGCCGCTGCGAGCCCCGCCACGGCGCAGCCGAGTGGTCGCCACCGCCTCATCCGGTCAAATCCAACAGGCGCACCTGGCGCTGATATTTGAAGACACCATCGACATTCTGAAACCCGAACAAGGCCGCAGCCAACAGGAAGTCGGTGTTGTCGGTCTCCACATCAGCGGTGAAGCCCGCGCGTCCATCGGGTGACAAGCTGGCGGCCACCCGGATGGCCCCGCCTTCATTGGCGCCGTCCAACGCCAACACCAAATCCGACCCCTCACAGGCCGGAGCGCCTTGCAGTTCCGGTCCCCGCCAGGTGGTGCGCCCATCCGGGCGGGCCAGCACGTCGGTCACCACCAAGCCCGCGGCCTCTACACAGCCGCTGCGATCCAACACAATGCGATCGAAGCGCAGCAACACCTCCCCGCCGCGAGCGCGCACCAGATCGTGCAGCGCCTCCACCTGGCTCACATCCATAATCAATTGCGCATCGCGCATGGCCAATCGCCCGTTCAGCCCGGCCTGCAGCTGCCCCCGACCGCGTAAGCCGGCGCCGCGCACAGACAGTTCGGCGCGCGCTTGGCCTGTGAACAGAGCCAAAGGGTGAATGCGCAATGACACATCGCCAATGCGCCGTCCATTGGCGCGCACATCGGTCAGCAGGCTGTTCCACACCGAACCGTGAACCTGGGCGTAGGTGACGCCGGCGCCCTCCAGATCCACCACATCCAAAACGGCCGCCGCCGGCGCTCGCGCAATCAGCACGCTGATGAAGGTGGTCAAGAAGATCAGTATGAGGGCTACAATCCGCATCACCCGCCCCTCGGCGCCAAAGTGAGCGTGGCGCGCACCACGATGTCGCGATCCGATCGGCGCAAGGACGCACGCCGCACATCCACGCCATGCTCGACGTCCAGGATGTGCAGCCATTGGTAAAGCTGCGGCGCGGCGGCGTTGTCGAGCGTCACAGACAAAGCGCCGTCTTCCCCCGGCTGCACGCGGTTGATGGTCAGGCCGAACTGGCCGGAGCTGGCGCTCACCACGGAGCGCAGGCTGCCGCGACGCTGGTTTACGCTCTGCTCAGCGTCCGAGGCGGCGCCCGCTTGAGCGGCTTGGCGGACCTGGCTCCAGCCCGCCTGCGCCGCGCCGTACGACGCCTGAGCGGCGCTGCGCGCGCTCAACACCGGCGCAATCACGCCCTGCGCGGCCACCAGCGCCAGCACCAGGGCGCCGGCGATCGCGATCAAGATGCGCTCGCGCACCGTGCGCTCATTCCAAAACCGCCCGATCATGGGGCCCTCAAGGTCAGATCGCCGGACATGCGCCGGCCGCTGCGCCGTGAACCGCCCTCTTCCACCAACACGCCGCGGGCGGCGGCGGCGGCGGAGAACGCCTCCACATCGCTATAGGTATTGTAAATCATGCTGATGAGCAGGCGCCCATCATCGTGATCGAAGCGCACTGATTCAATTTGTACCCGCTCCAACGGCGCCACCGCCTCAAACGCAATGGCGCTGAGCTCGATAAAGCCGGGCTGATTCGGCCCGCCTCCCTCAGCCAGGCGCGCCTGGGCGCGGCGTACCGGGTCGGAGACGCGCCCCTCCTGCGGAAACGCTTGGGCGTACGCCTCGGCCGCCAGGGCGCGCACCTCAGCCGCCGCATGGCGGTAGGACCAGGTTTCCAAGGCGACGACGCCGAGCCAAACCACGAGCAACGCGGCCGCCAGCGCGCCCACCCCACGCCACGGCCGCACCCAGTTTTGGTCCCCACCGGTGTTGCGCACGCGATGGGCGCCCTGCAGCAGCGAGATCGCGCTGGGCTGATGCACCCCCAGATGCAGCTGCGCCCACAAATCGGCATCGGACAGCGCAGGGTGAACTTCCACGCTGTGCGGCTGCGTTTCCAGGCCCAAGGCGTGTGGCTGATCCGTCCAGGCGATGAGACGCGCCACGCCCTCATCCTCCAGCACGGGCGGAATGACGATGGCCGCGAGATCGCGCTCCACGGCCAAGCCGCCGCGTGCGGTGCGCAGAAGAATGTGGCCGCCGGCGTCCAACATATGGGCGCTATCGGGCTCCTCCGGCGCCGCAAGCGCCAGATAGTCGGGCGTCATGCGCACCGGGCGCAGGCCCACCTCGTCCAGCATGGCGCGCCAGGCGCTCATGCGCTCCTCGCTCACGACGGCGACGGTGCGCGGCGCCTCCGGTTCCGAGGGCCGCGGCCCCAGAGCCGTATGGATCGCCTCCACTTCAAGAGCGATTTCATCCTCCACCGCAAAGGGAGCGGCGGCGCGCGCTTGAGCATCGGATTTCGCCGGCAGCATCACATGATGCACCGTCACATCGGCGCCCGGCGCGATGGCGATGACATCGCGCACGCCGGCGGGCGGCGGCTCATCATGGGCGCGCGCCCAGCGCACGGCGCCGTTGGACTGGCGCAGCGACCACACCAGCGGCTCGTCTTCAGCGTGGGGCAGCAGGACCAACAGCGCGCTCATCCGTTGCGCTCCCCAAAACGACGGGCGATCACCGTGACGGTCCCCGTGCCGGGGTTCAGGTGCAGCAAGGAGTTCACCTCTAAATAGGTTTCCAAATAGAAGATCCGGGCATGGGCGTCATAGTATTGCGTTTGAACCCCTAAGCGTTTCTCCACGACCTGGATGCGCCGCAGCGTTTCTTCGGCTGGCGAGTCCACATCTGCGTCGGCGACTGATGCGGTCCACGTCTTCAGCTCGGCGATTTCGGTGTGCAGACTGTCCGGTCCTTGGTAGCCCTCTTCTGGTCGCGAGGCGATGAGCCCCACGGCGTCGGCGTCGCTGAAACCCTCGCCCAAAGCCGCCCTGAGAACAAGAATGTGCGTCTCCTGCAGCGTATTCACATTCAGCGTGCTCGGCTCGGTGTCAGGGTGGGCGCACACCAGAGGCCGCAAAGCCTGCACCACCCCCTCGTCATAGCCCGCGACGGCGCGCAATTCGAGCACGTCGCTCATCAGCGCGTTGGCGGGCCGGTAGGGCGGGTCCATCACGGAATACACGACGTCCTCGGCCCCGCGGCGATAGCGCGACGTGTCGGGATCAAGCCAATCCACCAAGGCGTGCGCCAGCTCCTCCGTGCGCCCGGCGGCCGCCTCCAGACCGTTGAGAATGAATATGTATTCCTCAACGCGATCCCGCTCGGCCGCGGCGCCGTCGCCATCGGTGTCGGATCCGTCGGCGCTGATGAGGCTGTTGAGATTAAAGCAGTTGGAAGCGTCCCGGATGCGGCCCTGGATCAACCCGTCTTCAATGGGAAAGGTGGCCTCCGGCATCATCCAGGGCGAGCGTGTGGTGGAGCGATCGGGATCCAGCGCATAACTGCGCGCGATGACCTCCCGCATGAAGGTCTCCGCGCCTAGGGCGAACCATTGCGCCTGATTGCGCGCCTCGGTGGCGGCCAGGCGGCGCAGCGCAAAGCGCATATCATCCATGATGACGACCACCGTCGCCGAAACGATGCTCACCAACATCAGCACCGACAGCAACGCCGCGCCGCGATCGCGCCAGTGCGGCGCACGGCGCGCCACGCCAGAGGCCGGCCTCATCGCCCGTCCACGGCCCGCATCGCGGTGACCCGCGGGCTGCGACCCCCGCTCACTGGGACGCGACCGATCGCTCATGATGATGGCGGCTCAGGCGCAAGGGCGAGATCCGGCAATGTGAAGACATGGCTGATCGGGCCGTAGTCCTCCAACTCCATCTCCAGCTCCATCAAACGCGGCAAACGGTCTTCGCTGCGCACGGCGCGCAGGCCCATGCCCATGCGCCATTCCTCCACCCACACCGGGCCGCGGCTCCAATCGGGACCCGTAAAACGCAAGCGCACCTCCTCGACGCCGGACAGCAGCGCCTGATCCGTCACGGGCGTGTCAGGCTGAGCGTCCGGGCGCAACCAGACCTGGCGCATCAGCACCCCATCCTCAATGCGGTAGCTGACGCGTTGCAGCGGTCCACGCCGTTCGATCCCCGCCGGATTGGCCCAGCCGGTGCGCAGAAACGTCAAAATCGGCTGATCATCGGCGATGACGCCGCCAAAAAAGACCATGGGCTCGGCATCGCCATAGGCGTCGCGTACGGGGCGGGGGCGGGCCAGCTGGGTCATGTCCTCCCGCAAAATGGCGCGGGCGATTTGGATGTCGCGCAGGCGCTCCTCGCGCGCGCCGAGCACCTCTTGAGCGGTGAGGGCGTTGTTCAGCACGCCATAGCCCGCCGCCGACAGCAAAGCGACAATGAACAACGTCGCCAACACCTCAATGAGCGAGTACCCGGCATCGGGACGCGCCTGGGATGGCGCCCGCGGGTCAGGCGCGCGACCGCTCATGGCGCCACCGAGACGGATTCGCCGCGCACGCTCCGGAACGCAACAGCGCCGGCGGCCACGCGCTCGGTCCCCTCCCGGCGCACCTCCACCTCAATGCGGACCAAAAACGGATCGTCCGTGCGGGTGACGGTGCGCCTCCACTCCCAGTTCATGCCGGCCAACTCGCTTTGGCCGTCGGCTTCGCCCTGGCGCAACGCCAACGGATCCACCATGGCCCGCGCCATCTGATTATCGGTGACAAAACGCGCGAAGGCCGCCTCTTCAATGGCGGCATAGACCCGCGCCTGCTCCCCCATCGCGTGCATGAGGCCAAGCACGGCGATGGCGAAAACGCCCAACGCCACCACGACCTCCACCAAGGTGAAGCCGCCGTCGTGCGCAGAGGACATGGGGGGCTTAGCGATCATCGGTGCGCTCCCACACCACGCGCGCGCTGCGGTCCACGCTGAGGCGTTCGACGCTGTCCAGATGGGCCACTTGGATCGAGAAGGGCGTCGCCATGCCCGTGGGATCGAGCCGCACCAGAGGGGGCAGCGCCGCGATTTCATCCTCATCCAAATCGCTGAGATCGGGGGCCCCTTCAATCTCCAACGTCACCACCGCATCCGGCGGCCATTGCGCTGGGGCCAGCGCCTCCGCCCCGCGCACCGCGCCCCAGGCGCCGCCATGGAATTGGTGGAAGCGATAGCCCTGCTCATCGACGTGCAGCCCCACCACAGCGCCCGAAACGATGGCGTGCTGGGAGGCCAGCTGCACCCGCGCGCCGAGGATGGCGGCGCTGCGGTCCGCGCTTGTTCCCGGACCAATCGTGGGAAAGTTCAACACCACCAGCGTGGCCATGATGGCCGTGATGGCGACCGCCGCCAACACCTCCACCAAACTATAGCCGGCCTCCCGCCCGGCTCGGCGGGCGGCGGTGATCCTCAGCCGCAGCGGCGTCGGGCGCAGAGCCATCACAACGGTCCCGAACGCCAGGGTCAGAAGTCCCAGAAGCTGATATCCGCGCCCTCATCCACCCCGCCCGGCTGACCGTCAGCGCCCAGTGACAGCAGGGTGTAGGGGCGCCCGTCCGCGCCGGGGACCTCATACACATACTCCGTGCCCCACGGATCGGTGGGGACCTTCTGCATAAAGCCTTGGGGCGGATAGCGATTGGCGTTGCGCAGCCCGGCCGGCGCGCGCACCAACGCCTCCAAGCCCTGATCGGTGGTGGGGTAACTGCCCAAGGTGGCGCGATAATAATCGAGCGCGTTGGACATCACCCGCAAATCGCTTTGGACGCGCGTCGTGCGCGCATTGTCCAGCAAGCCGAACACCGTCAGCACCGCGGCCGTGGACAAAATCCCGATAATCAGGATGGTCACCATCAACTCCGTGAGGGTGAAGCCCGCATCACGACCCGCGCGCCGGCGCCGGCGCGCGCCCGCCAGGCGCGCCGTCAAACCGCCGGGTCGACGCAACTTTTTCGCGCTGGCGGTATCAATCACCGCCGTGTCGGACGTCGGAGCCGCTGCGCCGCTGCGTTCGTCCTCACCGCCCATTCTCGTGTCCATTGCACCCATCCTCATGCGTCCCAGCCGCAGCCCGCCTTGGCTCAGGGGCCGGCTCCCATGTGCTACTACATCAAAGCCAACGTGTTGAGTTGCAGGATTGGCAGCATAATGGCCAAAACGATGGCCGCCACGAGCGCGCCCATCACCAGAATGATCACCGGCTCCAGCAGGTTCAGCGCCACGGCGGTGGCGCCCTCGAACTCATCCTCCAAGTAATCCGCGCCCTTGCTCAGCATGTCCGGCAAGCGCCCGCTCTGCTCGCCGCTGGCCGTGAGGTGCACCATCAAGGGCGGAAACAGCTTGGTGCGTCGCATGGAGGCGCTGAGCGATCCGCCCTCGCGTACTGTGGTGACGATGTCATCCACCGCATCAGACATCGCCGCATTGGTGAGGGTGGACTTAGCCGCCGCCGTACTTTCCATCACCGGCGCCCCGGAGGAGATCAAAGTGGACAAGGTGCGCGCAAAGCGCGCCGCCTCCGCCCCGCGCCACAGCCGACCGATCAGCGGCGCGCCCAGCATGGCGCCATGGACCGCTTTGCGCACGCCCTTCAGCTTCAGCAGCCGGCGCAGGAAAAACAGGCCGACCACCAAGCCGATGAGCACAAACAGGCCTTGGCCCCGCACGAAGTTAGACAACGCAATGACGATTTGGGTGAGCAGCGGCAATTGCTGCCCCATGGTTTGGAATTGCTCCACCACCCGCGGCACGACGAACACCATCAGCGCCGTCACAATGCCCGTGGCCACCAGTGACAACACCACCGGATAAATGGTGGCGGTGAGGATTTTCCGCTTCATCTGCTCGGCCTTTTCCATGAACTCGGCCAAGCGCTCCATCACCTCGCCCAGACTGCCGGAGGCCTCCCCGGCCCCGATGACGGAGCGATACAATTCGTCAAACGCCAGCGGATGCTGCGCCAGGGCGTCGGCGAGGCGCCGCCCCTCCAAGACTTGCGTGCGCACGGACAGCAAAATCCGCCGCGCCGCCGGCGTGGTGTCCTGGGCCGCCACCGCGTTCAGCGCCTCCTCCACCGGCGTGGAGGCGCGGATCAGCATGCCCAGCTGACGGGTGATCAACGCGCGATCCTTGCTGCTCAAGCGGTCCGGCGAGATGAAGCGCCGCAGCCGGCCGGTGAGGCCCGTGGCCTGGTCGGCCGCCAACGCCGTTGTGAGCTTGGACTCGCGCGCTTCGTCCAGCTTCAGCAGCGTCAGCCGCCGCGCCCGCAACTCCTTGCGCGCCGCCCGCGGCGAATCCGCCGCGACAATGCCGCGCGTGCGTTTGCCAGACGGATCGATGGCGACATATTCAAACGCCGCCATGGATCACTCCGCGCGCCGGCTGGGCGGCCCCCGCGCCCGTCACCTCTTCATAGGCGTCCGTCCCGTCGCTTTCCGCCCGGCACACCCGCAGCACCTCCTCAGAGGAGGTGCGCCCGGCCAGCACATGGCGCGCGCCGCTGCGCAACAGCGTGTCGCTGTTGCGGAAGGCGTGGGCGGTGATGTCCATCTCGCGCGCATCATCATGGATCATGCGCCGCACCTGATCATCGATCACCGCCAGCTCATAGACGCCCACCCGGCCCTCATAGCCGAGATTGTTACAATGCGGGCAGCCCTTGGCGCGGTGGAACGTGACGTCGGCGTGCGGCTCCATCCCCAGCATGGATTTCTCCTGCACGCTGGGCGCATAGGGCTCCTTGCAATGATCGCACAAGCGCCGCAGCAGCCGCTGGGCCAGGATGCCGCGCACGGTGGAGGCTAAGAGGAAAGGCTCCACCCCCATATCGCGCAGGCGCGTGATGGCCGCCACCGCATTGTTGGTGTGAACGGTCGACAGCACCAAGTGGCCGGTCAAACTGGCCTGCACGGCGATGCGCGCGGTCTCCACATCGCGGATTTCCCCCACCATGACCACATCGGGGTCCTGGCGCAGGATCGCCCGCAGCCCGCTCGCGAACGTCATGCCCACCTTGGAGTTCACCTGGGTCTGGCCGATGCCGTCCAGCCCATATTCGATAGGATCTTCCACCGTGAGGATGTTGCGCGTCTGATCGTTCAGCAGCGTCAAGCTGGCATAGAGCGTCGTCGTCTTGCCCGAACCGGTGGGCCCCGTGACCAAGATCACGCCATTGGGGTGCCGCAGCGCCTCGCGCCAGGTCTCCAGCGTGTGCGCCTCCATGCCCAAATCATCCAGGCTCAGGCGCGCGCGCTCCTTGTCCAACAAGCGCAACACCACCCGCTCGCCATAGCGCGAGGGCAACGTGGAGACCCGCACATCAATGGAGCGGCCGCCCAACGCCAACGACATGCGCCCATCCTGGGGCACGCGCTTTTCCGCAATATCGAGGCGCGACATCACTTTCACGCGCGATGCGAGCAAGGGCGCCAACCGGCGGCTCTCGTTCAGCACTTCGCGCAAAATGCCGTCAATGCGGAAGCGGATGGACAGCCGATCCTCATAGGGCTCGATATGGATGTCCGAGGCGTTGGTTTTGATCGCTTCGGAGATCAAGCCATTGATCAAACGGATGATGGGCGCGTTGTCGTCGCTATCGAGCAAGTCCGCCGCTGGCAGGCTCTCCAACAGGCTATGCAGATCATCAGCCTGATCGAGATGATCGTCCAACTCCCCGGCGCCGAAGCCATTGGCGGCGTACACCTCCGACAAATGGCGATCAAAGGCGTCAGGGCTGAGACTCACCGGCGTCACCGGCGCGCCGATCGCCCGGCGCGCCTCCATCAACGCGGCAGGCCGGGCCCCTTCACGCACGCCAATACGCGCCGTCTCGCCGGTTTCGAGCACGATCACGCCGTGCTCCTTGGCAAACGCATAGGTCAAAATCGGGTCCGTGCGATCCGCCATCCCTGGGCCTTTCCGTGCGACGCCTGCACCCCTGAGACTATGGTCTCAGGGCCGTTCTGACCAGGGGCGGGCCGCCTGTGATCGCCCTCGCCGCCCTATGCGGATTACTGCGATGCGCGGGAGCCGGGCGCGCGCGGCGGCTCAGCATCGAGCACATCGCGCAAAAAGCTGTCCAAACCGCCGCCGACGCGCTCCGATTCGCTGTTGATGTAGCGATATTTCTGGGCGGTGGCCGCGCGGATATCGTCGGAGGTGCGCAAAATCGTCGGGCGAATGAACACCACCAGATTGGTGCGCGTGTTCGAGCGGCCTTCGGAGCGGAACAGCCGGCCCAACACCGGAATGGAGCCCAACAGCGGGATGCGCGTGTCGGTCTGGCTGTAATTGGACTCAATGAGGCCGCCCAGCACGATGATCTCGCCATCATCGGCGAGCACCGTCGTCTCCACCTCCCGCTTATTGGTGATGAAGTCCGTGCTGGTGTCGGTGGTCAGGGCCTGGGCGATGCTCGACACTTCCTGACGGATATAAAGCTTAATGGCCCCGCCCTCGCTGATTTGCGGACGGACTTGCAGCTGCACGCCCACATCCTCACGCTGGGTGGTGACGAAGGGATTGCCGTTATCCGCCCCGAGCGAGGCCCCGGTGGTGATGGGGATTTCTTGGCCCACCAGGATGCTGCCTTCCTCATTGTCGAGCATGGTGATGGAGGGCGTCGACAGCAGATTGGAGCGGGTGTCGGCTTGAACGGCGTTCAAGATCGCATTGAACAGAGAACCGTCGCCCAGCTCACCCGCAAAGCCAAAGGCCAAGCCCTCAACGCCCAATAAGGAGCCCAACGCCGCACCGGTGAGACTGCCGATGACGTTGTCGTTGTCCGAGCCGCTATCGGCCGCGCCATCGCCGTCCGCATCCAGGACCGCGCCGCTAAACAGCAAAATGTTCTGCGCGGAATTGGAGAAACTGGTGCTGGCGAAGGGCACGCCGCTGCCTTCTTCACCGGCGAGGAAAAACTCCAGACCCAGCTCGCGGGCCGTGTTGTCGGTGATCTCCACGATGATGGCTTCCACCTGCACCTGGGCGCGGCGGATATCGAGATACTCCACAACGCGCATCATGGCGCCGATGGTGTTGGGATCCGCGCTCAACACCAACGCGTTGGTGGCTTCATCATAGGGGATTTTCACAGCGTTGCTTTCGCCGCCAGCCTGCCCCGGCGTCCTCAGAGAGGCGGCCACCGCCTCCAGGATCGGCACCACATCTTTGGCCTCCGCGTGCTTGAGATAGACCACGCGCAAACTTTCGCTGGGCTCATTGGCTTCATCCAATTGCAGCGCCAGGGCTTCGGCGCGGCGCACTTGGCTCACCTCGCCGCGGATGAGGATGGTGTTGCCGCTCTCCACGGCCACAGCGGAGATGTTGCCCCCGCCCCCGGCGTTGCGCCGGTCGGTCTGCCCATCCATGGAATTGAGAATCCGCGCCGCCTCGGTCGCGGGCATATTGCGCAGACGCACCGTACGCACCACCGATTCATCGCGATCGGCGTCATTCAAGATCCGGCGGATGCGTTCGATGTTGCTGGCATAATCGACCACGATGAGGATGTTGCCATCGGGGTTGGCGCTCACCTTGCCGCGCCCATTGACGAGCGGCGTGATCATTTTCGCCGCCTCCACCGCGCTGAATGTGCGCAAGCGGATCACTTCCGTCGCGAATTGATCCGACGAGCGGCCGCCGGCGCCGACAATCGGGTTGTCCTCCGCCGCCGTGCTGTCGGGCACCACGCGGTACACCCCCGGCGTATTCGTGGGGATGACCGTGTAATTCAAGACCCGCAAGGTCGACAGGAAGACCTCAAACACCTCATCTTCGGTCAAGGGCGTTTGGGACGTCACATTCACTTTGCCCTTCACCGCGGGGTGCACGATGAAGGTGTTGTTGGTGACCGCGGTCACATCCTCGATCAGCGCCTGAATGTCAGCGTTGCGCAGATTCAAGATGTGGGTTTGCGCCAACGCCGCCGGGGCCAGCACAAGACAGGCCGCCACAGCGCCGACCGCCCAGCCCGGAACGCTCCACGCCGATCGCACCGCGCCGATCGCTTTCCAGAACATATGAGTCATACGCGCGTCCCCACGCCTTTCTCAATCCACATCCACGGTGACCGTGAAATCTGTTCCATCACGGGACACCAAAAACGACAAGCGGTCCGCCTGCTCAAGGGCGAGGGCCGCGGCCAACGCTTCCTGACGCGTGGCCAATGAGTACCCATTAACCGACATTAATACATCTCCGGGCTCAACGCCGAGGCTGGCGAACATCTGCGGATCCCCAGCATTGGTCAGCGCCAGCCCGCGGCGCCCATCCGCCAGCGTGCGCGGCTGCGGATTCACGGCTGCGAACATCGCCATGGGGTCCACATCCGCCGCGCCGGCGGCGCCGAGGGCGGAACTGACCGCCTCGGCCACGGCTGGAGGCATCGACGTCGGCTCTGCAGCCGGCGCACCGGCGACCGCGTCAGCGTCCCGCCATGCCGCGTCCGGCTGCTGGCCCGCATCGGCGCGCTGGAGGACCCGTTTGGGCGCCGCGTCGAAATCACCGGCGTCCTCGACACGCACCAAAGTGGGACCGCGATTGGCGAAGGGCAACGTCTCCAGCGATCCGTCGGCGCGCTCCAACAAAACGCGATGGCGGTACACCTCCCGCAACACCACGCCCGGCAACACCTCATCCCCGACGCGATAGCGCTTTTGCTGATTGTTGGGTCCGGTGATGAACGCCGAACCGCGCGTCGGATCGTCATCATCAGCGTTGGCGCCGTTCAACGTCAAATCCAAAGCGGTGGCGGGCGCAGCCTCCTGAACGGGAGCGGCCTGCGTCTCAACGGTCTGGCGATGGAAGGCGTCCAATTGCTGCAAAACCGTGATATCCGCCGTCAATGTCGGGGCCGCGGCGCGCGCTTCCGCCAACCGCGAGGCCACTTGCAGGTCGTGGGATGCGCGCCAGGGGCTCAGCAGCATCGTCGCGGCCGCAACGCCCAACAGGGCGGCCAACATCGCCTCGGCCACGAAGGGCACGCCGCGGTGCTGCAACACTGTCGCCGGGTCCAACAAACTCTCCGCCCTCACCATGGTCCGCAGCGCCACAAGTTAGCGGGCGAAGCAATTTTTATGCGCACGCGTCTGTTACAGCTTAATCCATGAGGTAGATCAACATTCGTTCAACATTAAGGCCAAAGCCGGTGATGCCGCGCTGCAGCACCCCTGCCCGCGCCTGCTCGCGCCGCCCTGTGCGGCGCCACGCTGCGAACGTGGCGCAACGGCGCGCCCACCTTGCCCCGGCGGAACTGTTCAGCTTAGAAAACCGAAATTCATAAGCGGCTCGGGGGGATCCATGTCGACAGCACGCGCCCAGCGCAAACGGCTTTTCGTGGCGACTGTCGCCACCGCCCTGACCTATGTGGCGGCGGCTTGTGGCCCCGCGGGCGACAGCGGTCCCCGTTTTTCAGCGGAAGAACACGCCGCCTATGCCGCGGCGCAATCGGATCTCACCGCAGCGATCACCGATCTGCGCAGTCTGGATCTCGACGCATCGGACCTCTCCGGTCCGGAAATCGGGCAAACAGCCTATCGCGCTTACAGCGCCCTTGACGACATGATCAAGGCGCGTCGGGGCGATGCGAACTTTGACGCCGCCGCCGACGCGCTAAAATTCAAGGCCGGCGCACTCTCGGCCCAAGCGGTTCGCACCCTACGGCCAGAGGATATGTCAGCAAACATCAGCGATTTTCTCGCTGTGTTTGATGATTTTGAGACGCAACACCTCTCCAGCGCGGCCGGCTAGGCACACAACGCCATCTCCCTTTCGGTCGCACTCTGATCGCTGCCCGCCCCCGCACGGAGATGGGCAGCGACACCGTCCGCATCACGTGGGTTCCTGCGTGTGACTCACAAACGGGGCGCGATCAGACCGACCACGCCCCGCTCTCCTGTTAAAATTTGCCGGTCACGCCAACGCTGATGCTTTGACCGGCATTATATTCTTGAACCAGAACATCATCACGGATGGTCGCTCGGGACCGGCGGTTCAAGTAGTAGTCCTCGCCGCCAAATATCGATGTGTAATCGATATTACGCCACGACACGCTCAAATCAACATCCCGATCGAGCACCTGAAACGTCCGCGAATACCGCAAGTCCAGCCCCAAGCTCGCTTCATCAAATGTTTCCAAACGCGATCCATCCAATGAGCCGTATGAAAACACGCGATCATCCACGAAATTCAGCAGCAGGCGCAGTTGCGATTGCGCTTCAAAATCTTCCCAGCCCAGTTGCAGGTTGAAGATGTTTTCCGACTGGCCTTGCAACACGGCTCCATCGCGAATGAAGCGGTCAGCAGCGATAGCCCGCGGCTCGGGAATACCCGTGTCTGTATAGTTGTCGGGTACCAGAACCTCACCGTCATTGCCCACTTCGGAATCTGTGTAGGTATAGTTCGCCGCGACGATCAGCTCCTTGTTACCCAAGAAACCTGCGTCAAAATAATCTCCAAGATCCCAACGCTTCTCGATTTCGATTTCCAGCCCCTGAAGAGTCGCATCTGGAGCGTTTACAAACCGCGTGATGAGACTGTCCGCAGAGGTTGCGTCACCTTGGACAATGGGATCTTCGAGATTTTTGTAAAACAGGCCGGCCGTAAAGAATTCGCTGCGACCGAAATACCATTCATAGCGCAGGTCGAAATTCTCGATCTCAGTCTGCTTAAGGAATGGATTCCCCTCGAAGAAATTACCATCCTCATCGGTGAAAAGCTGCGGAGCCAACTCACGAAAGGCCGGCAGAACATAGGTTTCTGAGTACCCAAAACGGACCTGCTGGTTCTCCAGCGGGTTCCACGTCAAGGTGACCGCGGGAAGAACCTTGTCCTCGGTGATCTCCGAATCCGGCAAGGGGTTTTGGTCAATGGCGCTGCTGTTTCGGCTGAACGCATCCGCCGTCAGCTCGACATCCTCAACGCGGACGCCCACTTGAGCGCGAATAAACGGTCCCAGCTGCGCATCGGTCGCGAGATAAAATGCGTTGACTTCAAGATCGCCGACAAAGGACTCCGGCACGTTATTGGGGTTGTCGAACGGTTGTGCAAACACCCCATCCAACGTCGCCAATTCCGCGACCGGCAAGCTTCGATCAGCAGCGCTCGCGCTGCCCGCCAGGAAGTACTGGCGCTCGATCGTTTCGCGATCCGATGTCCGGTACGCCCAGCCGCCCTGCATAACCAACTCAATGTCGCCGACATAAAGCGGCAACTCCAAATCGACGCCGTAATCCTGCGCCTCATCGTTCAGCAGCTGAAAGCGCCATGTCACGCGATTCAAACTGTCAATCGTGACGCCGCCATCATTACGCGTCACTTCGTATTGGAACGGCGCATCGCGCAGCGCTTCGGAGTAGGAGGCGCGCCATGCCACGGATAGTTCGCTGAGCGATGCAAAATAGCTCTCGCCGGACACTTGCGTGATCCACGCCTGGCGCTCGAACCACTCCGTCCGCTCGCGCCCGGCTTCATCGAAACTCGGATCGGAGAGGCTGTCCTGACGGTCGGTAATTTTGTCCGTCGAACGCGCTCCCAAAAAGGTGAACTGGGCTTCGTGATCGATGTAATCGACACCCAATGTCGCCAGCAGGCTGCTGGTGATTTCATTGGTCACGCGATCGCGGTTCAACTCGCTCTCAAGGCTCAAACCGTTCTGGTTCGGGTCTTGGATGCGCCCCTGGCGCCGGGACCAACTGTTGTCAAAGGACACGGCCAAGGCGGCGCCGAAGCCGAGACCGGAATCCAGATCGATCCTATCGCCGGCGCTGATGCTGAAGCCGTAATTGGGTGCAATGGTCTCATCGGTCAGCGTCACCAAATCGGGGTCCGCTAACTCCGCCGCGACCCGGTCGGCTTCATCCACGGGAAACGCATCGCCATCAAAGAAGCCCTGCGCCACGCCGAAAGGCCGGTTGCGGGTTCCGTCGTCCCATCCTGTGAAATCGAGGTCCCCGCCCTCATGGCTCGGCAATTCCTCGCCGGTGATTTCCGTGTTGTAGCCGATGGAAAAACCCACATCGAGAAACGCTTGGTTCGGCAAGCTTCGCGTGCGCAGATCAATCACGCCGCCGCCAAATTCCCCCGAATATTCCGGCGAGTAGGTTTTTTGAACCAGCACCGACTCCAGTGCGTTGGTCGGAAACAGATCCAAAGGTGCGGCCCGACGCAGCGGCTCAGGGCTCGGCAAAGGCGATCCGTTGATTGTCGCGTAACTGTAGCGCTCATTCAGGCCGCGCACGATGACAAACTTGCCCTCATTCAGCGACAGGCCGGTCACACGCAACAGAGCCGACGCCGCGTCCGCATCACCGGTCACCGCAAAGTCTTCCGCGTCCAACACGCTCGCGATCTCGGACGTCTCGCGCTTTTCATCCGGGATAAACGCGCCGCGAACGACGATGATCTCCGGCGCTTCCAGTTCGATATCTTCGTCTTGGGCGTGAGCAGCACCGGCGATGGTCACCATGCTCGCCGACGAAAGCAATATTGCTGCGAGTGTCCCGATGCGGATCATGCCTTCCCCCTCGTATCAAGCCATCCCGCAAGCTCCGCGGGCTCAAGGCTCAAACATAATGTCGTCAAAGGCGGTTTGGGGATCGTCCCGCCAGCGCCGAAGCACCGCGACACGATCCCCGCCCCAATTACACGTCGAAAGGTCGCTTAGTTGCGAACACTCTCGGCGTCAACAAAGGTCCAAGCGCTGAACCAGTCGCCGGCGTCGCCAGCGGCCGTGCCAGGCGCGATGGCCCCGATGAACGCGGTGTCATCGAAGAAGTCGCCCAGGCCGGTGACCGGAGCCACACCCGCTTCCGCACCCGCAGCGTCCGGCACGAGGCCGATGCCGCCATTCGGGAAGAAGGTGAAGCCGCCCAAGGTGGACGTGCCGGCGGCGTTGTTGGCGCCCGCGTCGAACAACGCTTGCGATTCATTCACGCCGTCGCCGTCATCACCATCTTGGTCGGTGACTTCACCCAAACGATCGCCGAAGAACGCCGAGTTCAGGCTCAACGTGCCGCTCGTGATCAAGTCCACGCCCACGATGGCGGCGTTGTTTTGCTCACTGTCGACCTGCAAACCTTCATCACCACCATCGATGATGAAGTTGCTCAGCGCGCCACCGGTGCCTTCACGCAGACGCAGGCCCGAGCCATTGCCGTCGCGACCAACGATGGTGACGTTGGAGATGGTCGGGTTCGAACGGGGCAGGACGTCTTCGTCATTGCCACGGTTGTCGGCTTCGAAACCGTTGTCGCCATCGCCATTGCCTTGCTCGATGATGACATACTGCACGTTGCCGACCCAACCATCGGTCCAGTCGAGGCTGTCGTCGCCATTGCCCGTCAGGACAAGGTAACGCGCGCTGGCGGTGCCGCCGAAGAATTCCACGCCGTCGTCCGCGTTGTTGTGGACTTGGAGGAACTCAAACGGCGTTTCACCGTCTGACAGCAGATCGGCCGGAACGCCCGAGCCCACGCCTTGGAACGCGATGCCGTTCAACTCGTTTTGCGGGTTGAAGCGGAAGCCGGCGTAACGAACCTGCACGTAGCGCAGCACACCGGACGCATCCATGGCGTCGGCGCCGCCGAAGAAGCCGGAGTTGCCTTCGCCTTCTTTCACGCAGTTCACCGTGCCGCCTTGATCCGCGGCTGCGAACGCGCCGTCGCAATCGTTGATCGGCGCTTGGCCGTTGATCACGAGGCCGCCGAACTGACCACGCTCGTTGCCGATCGTGTTCAGGCCCAGGAGATCGTCATCAGAGGTGAAGACGATCGGCGCGGCTTCGGTGCCGTTGGCGATGATTTGCGACCCGCGGGTCACGACCAACACGTCCGGACCATTAACGCCGTAGATGGTCACGCCAGGCTCGATCGTGAGCACCACATTGACGCCTTCATCACCGCGACCGCCAGCGGTCGTCGGCGCGGAGTCAACGCCCACGCGGAACACGCCGTTCAGCTGGTACACATTGTCAGCCGTCAGGGTGGTGTCCACGGTCAGGTCACCGCCCAAGCGGCAGACCGGCTTATCGACGCCGTTCACGTCGGCGATGGTTTCGTCCGTCACCAGCGTGCCCGTGGGGCAGCCTTCCGTGGTGGCGAAGTCAAACAGACCGAAGGTCCAGCCGGCGGCCCAGTTGTTGTCCGGCGTGGACCCCGGAGCAAACGCGCCGATATAGTTGACGGAGTCGAAGAACGACGCATCGAAGCCGGTGGATGCGGCCACGAATTCGTCACTCACACCCGTGCGGCCCGGCAACAGGTCGCTGTCACGGTTTTCAAAACCGTTGCCCGTGACCGTCAGGTCCAACGCTTCGACAGACAGCTCGTTCGGCCCAGGGAAGAATTTCTGAGCGAGCGTGTTGGCCACGATGACGTTGGTGTTCAGCGCATCACCTTCAACGACCAGTTCGTCGTCGTCGTTGTACAGATCGCTCGACAGGGTATCGACGAAGAACGGCGACACCGCATTGAACACCAACTCTGATTCGTTTTCGCTGTCGCTGCTGCTGTCGTCACGCAGCGGAGACACACAATCGAAGTGGACTGATTCCAGGTTCAGAGCCTCGGTGGCGATCAGATCAACACCGACGACCGCCGCGTCGTTCTGTTCGCTGTCAACGCGCAAGCACTCATCATCGCCATTGGACACGATGGAGTTGGCGATCAGGCCGGCCGTGCCTTCGCGCAAGCGGAAGCCCACGCCGTTGTCGCCGGCATCGTCGCCCACGAAGGTGACGTTGGAGATGGTTGGGTTCGAACGGGGCAGGACGTCTTCGTCATTGCCGCGGTTGTCGCCCTCAAAGCCGTTGTCGCCATCACCGTTGGCTTGCTCGATCAGCACGTATTGCACGTTGCCGGTCCAGCCATCGGTCCAGTCCAGGCTGTCGTCGCCGTTGCCGGTGAGGACAATGTAACGCGCGTTGACGTTGCCGCCGAAGAACTCGACGCCGTCATCGGCATTGTTGTGGACGTGGATGAACTCGAACGGCTGCTGGCCGTCTTCCAACAGAGCCGCGGCTTCCGGAGACACGCCCCGACCCACAGCTTGGAACGCCACGCCGTTCAGTTCGTTTTCCGGGGTGAAGCGGAAACCCGCGTATTTGACTTGCGCGTAACGCAGCACGCCGGAGCTGTCCATCGCATCCGCGCCGCCGAAGAAGCCGGAGTTGCCTTCGCCTTCTTTCACGCAGTTTTCTTGATCCGAAGCCGGATCGGTGGGATCGGCGATAAAGCCGGCGTCGCAATCGTTGATCGGCGCACGGCCGTTGATCACGATGCCGCCCCATTCGCCGCGGGCGATGTCGTCAAAGGCGCGCGGTTCACCGTTGGCGGCCAGAGCCACGTCGGCCAGGCTGGTGAAGATGATGGGGTCAGACGCCGTACCGCTCGCCAGGATTTGCGAGCCGCGGGTCACAACCAGGACGTCCGGGCCGGACGCGCCAACCACGACCGCGCCGGGGGCGATTTCCAGCGTGGCGGAGTCCGTCGAAAGCGGGCCGGAGTCGCGACCGACCGTCGTGATGCCTTCGATGAGGATCGGCACGACACCCAGATCGCCTTCCAATTTCGGGAAGACCGCATCGTCCGGCAAACGACCGCCGGTGCCGATTTGCGGGTACACGCACGTCTTAGCAGACAGCTCGGAATCGATTTCGATGAAGTCGCTCTCTTGCAGGAACACCGGCAAGACATTGTCGTCGTCATCAACGCGCGTGCCGATTTGCACGGTCGTACAATCCACACCCGCAGCCAGATCGATTTGCGTCGGCCCCGGCGTGGGGGTCGGCGTCGGCGTGGGGGTCGGCGTGGGCGTGGGCGTCGGTGTCGGCGTGGGCGTCGGTGTCGGCGTTGTCGTCGCGGCCGGCGATGAATCGTCGTCGTCGTCGTCCGAGCATGCGAAGAGCGCCAAGCTGGCGGCGCCGACCATCAAGATCTTGCGCAAGTTTTTAGCCGGAATCATCGGCCGTCCCCTTTTCCATTAGCTAAACCGTCATTACCGGCGGAGTCACGCACGAGCTCAGCCCGCGGGCCGCGTACGCCTCCCCCAGCTGCATGCGGTGTCGCACAGAATTTTTACGGATTTTTTACAATCAGCCCGATCACTGGAATATTTCAGTGGTCGCACGGGGTGTGAACGCACATTCAGGCCTGCTGCAGACCGCGTTCGCCGCCAAACGCAGTGGCCCCTGCGACGCGCCTGCGCCCTTGTTCTCAACGATCTAATGATGATGTGTTAGGGCACTGGTGGTTCGAACAAGGTCCGTTTTCATGAGCGATACGCCCACGCACAGCATTCCCGCCGGCCCCGTACAGGCGCACGTGACGCTGCAACGGCAGAATATTTTCAGTGATTTGGGGCGTCTGTCGCTCAAGATCATAGTCGCGAGCATGCTGATCGCGGTGTTCGGCGCCATCGCCGCGGGCGCCATCGCCGCCAGTTTGGCCGCCGGTTTCGGCGCCGCGGCGGGTATCGATGTCGCGGAAGAAGACACCGAGTTCCTGTCCGGCGCCGAGGAGAGCGAGACGGCGATTCTCGTGGTGAACATTGAGGGCGTCATATTGAGCCACCCGCCGCGTCAAAGCGACGGCTTTTTCGGTGTAAGCGATGTCGCCTACGGCTATGAAATTAAGCAGACGCTGCTCGACGCGGCGGAAAATGAAGCCGTCACCGCCGTCATGCTGCACGTCACCACGCCTGGCGGCTCCATTTCGGGTAGCAACGCCATCCATGAGGGCGTTTTGGCCTTGAAAGAGGTGGAAAAGCTGGTGGTGACGTATGTCGATGGAGTTTCCGCGTCCGGCGGCGTCTGGGCCACGGCCGCCACGGACGCCATTTTCGCCGATCATGGCTCGGTGGTCGGCTCGGTCGGCGTGCTGGGCCCGGCCCTGATCGAGTATGTGGAGCCCATGGCTTTGGGCGGCCTGTTTTATGGCGTGGAGACGGCCGGCGGCGTCAAACTCCACGTGTCGAGCGCGGGTACAGGCAAGGATTTGGGCAACCCCTTCCGCGCCCCGACCGAGCAAGAAAAGGCCCGGCTCGAGGCGATTGTCGACGAGTATTATGAGGACTTCCTGGTGCACATGGCGGATCAACGCGGCATGGACCGGGCCCGGCTGGAAAGCGAATTCGGCGCCAGCGTCTTCGCCAACCGCGCAGCGGAAGCGGCGGGCTTTATCACCGGAACCAAAACCTATGAAGAAACGGCCGCCTGGATTGGGGAGCAGCTGGAAGTCGGCGAGGATTTCCGCTTAATCGCGCCCAAGACGGAGGATCGCGGCTTTCTTGGCTTCATGGTGGAGTCGCGCCAACCGGCCGAAAGCGCCGAAGACGCCGCAGCGCGTGAGCGGGCTGTGATTTGCGGCGAGCTGCAGGGCCAGGTTGTGGCCATGGCGCAGGCTCATCGCGCTGCGCTTTGCGGCTGGTAAGCAAGGCCGAGCCCGACGTTCCCGGCCAGGGCGAGCCCGCACGCCGCCCTGGCCCACCGACACGCGCATGGGATGCGGCGGGCGCGAGCGGCACGTTTGGGCATGGCGGCGCCGATCACCACGACAAAGCGGGCGCGGCATAGCGCGCCGGGTGGCCATACTCGGCCAAAATCGCCGCGGCCGCCTCGGCCGTAAAAGCGCGCCCGCTGGACAATGCCTGCGCATGGACGCCGCCGGCGATAAAGAGTGCATCCGCGCCGCAGGCTGCGGCGCCGGCCAAATCCGTATGCGGCCCATCGCCGATGGCGAGCACCGCCTCGGGCGCGACCGCGCCACCGGCTGCGGTCTGCAACAGGGCGAAAGCGGCCTCGTAAATGGGGATGTGGGGCTTGCCGGCCATCACCACGCGCGCGCCCATCTGCTCATAGCGTTGCGCCAACGCCCCGGCGCAATAGATCAGGGTCCCGCCATGGTTCACGACAATGTCGGGATTGGCGCAGACCATCTCCAGACCACGCGCCTGCGCCTCGGCGAGCAGGGACGTGTAGTCCTCCGGCGTCTCCGCCCGATCATCAAACAGGCCGGTGCACGAGAGGAAGGCCGCCTCTTGGGGGCTCGCTGCGAAGCTGAGGCCCAGCCCGTCATAGATATGCGCATCCCGATCCGGCCCGATGGGGTACACAGGCCCCGGCGCGCGCGCCGCCAGCTCGCGCCGGGTGACCTCGCCGGAGGTCACGACGCCGTCGTAAAAGTCCGCCGCAAAACCCAATTCGGCCAGCTGACGCTCGACCTGAGCGCTGCGACGGGGGGAATTGGAGATGAGCACCACGGGCCCATGGACGTTGCGGAAGGCGCGGCACGCCGCTTCGGCCGCCCCGTAGCGATCACGGCCATTGTGGAGCACGCCCCACACATCCACCAGCAGGGCTTGATATTCACCCGCCACGACGCCAAGCCCGTCAATCAAACGCGGCGTGGCGTTGCGATCGCTGGTGTGGGATGGCGGCCCGTCGTTCATGGCGGGCGCGTAACGCGCGGCGCGGCGAAAATCAATGGCGCGCTGCGCTTTGGGACCGCAGATCAGGCTGCGTGAGCCCCGGGCGAGGCTCTGGCCTCGTCTTCCGGTTCGTCCTCAAGCGACGCCTCAAGCGGCGTCTGCGAGACGGGCGGCGCGTCATCGCGCAACAGCGCCGCGCGCACCGGCCGCGGCTCGCCGAACAAGCGCCCCTGGCCCAAGCGCACCTCGAACTCCAAGGCCTCAATGACCGTTTGCTCGTCCTCAATTTTTTCGATGACGGTTTGGATGCCCCGGCGCTCCAGCAGCTTGGCGTAATCGGCCGCTGCGATGTCCGGCGCCGCCGCCACGCCCAAGCGCCCGCCGCCTTGCAAAGCGGCGATCAAACGGCGGCCGTCAATTTTGACGAAGCGCACATTGACCCGCCGCAAGCGATCAAAATCGAGATCCAAATCCTCCAGATGGTCCAAGCTGACGCGATAGCCGAAATCCGTCACCCGCATCAGATTGCGCAGCGCAATGACGCCGAGGCCTTGGAAATCGGCCTGCGCCATCTCCAAAACGATCAGCGGCGCCACATCAGTGGACGCGCGCAAGACGTCGAACACCCGCTGGAATGCCGCACCGTCAAAACTTTGGGGGCTAACATTGCAGAACAGCGCCATGGGCCGCCCTTCGGCCGCAAGGCTGCGGGCGGCGCGCACGCAGCGGCTGAGCATCGCGATGTCGATGTGGGGCGTCAGACCCGCCGCCGCCGCCGCGCCTAGCCACGCCCCTGGCGGCGCGAGACGATCAGGTCCAAGGCGCAGCTGCGCAAACGCCTCGTAGGACACGGTGCGCCGTTGGGGCAAAGTCAGGATGGGCTGCAGCAACACCTCCACCCCCTCGGCGGCCAAAGCCTCGCGGATATCTTGCGGACTCGCCCGCTCCAGCGGGCCGGCAACAGCATGCTCCTCATCCTGGCGGATTTGCGCCACATCCTGGCGGCGCGCCACGCCGCGGAGCGCTCGATCCAAACGCTCCATTTCCTCACGCAGGTCCTGTTGCGCCCGGTTTTGCTCCCCAGCCAGCTGCGCCTGCATGGCGCCCAGGCGGGTCCGTGCGGCCGCCATTTCCTCCAACATGGCGAGATTGGCCTGACGCAACGCCTCAAGGGTGCGGGCGGTGTGCTGGTCGGCGCTGCGCCGGGCGATGGCCGCATGCGCCTGCACGGCGCCCAGCGCGGCCAGCCCGGCCACCGCCCACGCCGTCAAAGGCTCCGCCGCAGCAAAGCGCATCAGGGCGCCGGCCGCCACGGCCGCGCCCAGCACATAGGTGAGGATGATGAACACTTGCGTCAGACGCGCCATGGCCCGCTCCGCCAGCGGCGACAGTCGCGCGTTTGGGTTAACGGGCGCTTGACCGTCGCCGTCAAACAGGGCTCCCTAGCCTGGTTGAGCCGAGGATATCTGGCATGACGCGCAGGCCGCGCCGCACCGCGCTCTTTGTGGATTTCGACAATATTGTCTCCGAACGCCCTCTGGAGATGCGCCGCCATCCGGAGCGTTGGCTGGCATGGCTGGCCCGGGGCGCCTTCGACCGCGATCGCCGGCGCAATCTGGTGATCAAGCGGGTATATTGGAACGCTCAGTTCGCTGATTGGCGCGAGACTTATGAGCAGGCCGGCTTCACCGCCGTGGATTGCCGCTCGCCCGTGTTCGCCAAAGAACGGCGTAAAAGCCTCGCTGACGTGATGATGACCGCGGACATGATGGACGTGCTGACCCGGTTTCCGGAAATCGACGAGTTCATCATCCTGTCCTTGGACACCGATTTCGCGCCCGCCGCCGCCCGCCTGCGCCACGCCGGACGCGCCGTGACGCCCGCCATCGCACACGGCAAGCTGATCGCGCAGCTTTATGAGGCCTACCCCGCCCGGATCGACATCGCCGCTTTGGCGCACGCCTGCTTAACCCCCGCGCCGACGCCTACACGTCTGCAACGCTGGGCGCGCGCGCTGAAGCCGGCGCCAAAGCGGCGTGCGACCGGCCTCGACCTCGTGCGCGATGCCGACGGGCTGTTGGCCGAGCAGACCTTAGCGCCGAGCACGGCCTGGTGGGCGTTTAAAGAGCGACGCCATCAAGCCGCGCACAAACTTGCGACCGCCTTGGAACGTACGGGCGCCAAAACGCTGCAACGCCATGAAGCCATGTCTCTTTTGCGCGGGATGGACGGGTTCAGCGAGAAGGGCCGCAACGCCTATCTCCAGGCCAAGGGACCCGCGGTGCTCATGGAAGAAGTGGCGCGGCTTGACGCGCGCCTGCGCTTTGATGGAGAAGCCGGGGTGTTGCGCTACCGGCGCTCTTGATTCGGCCCTCCGCCGGCGCGGCGTCATCGCGCAAGCCTCTACAGCGTTGATAATACAACCCTTTGCCGCCAGCCCTTGACGCGCGCGTTGCGGTTTTCTATGTGCCGTTAGCAGCTGGCGACGGTGAGTGCTAACGCCTGATCGTCGCCCCTTTCTATCGACATGATCCATTTCTGGAGGAAGGACGTTATGACGTTTCGTCCCTTGCATGATCGGGTGCTGGTGCGCCGCATCGAAGAAGAAGAAAAAACCAGCGGCGGGATCATCATTCCCGACACCGCCAAGGAAAAGCCCCAAGAGGGCGAAGTGATCTCCGTCGGCGCCGGCGCGATCAAAGACGACGGCTCGGTCCGTCCGCTGGACGTCAAAGCCGGCGACCGCATCCTGTTCGGCAAATGGTCCGGCACAGAAGTGAAAGTCGACGGTGAAGACCTGCTGATCATGAAAGAGAGCGACGTGCTCGGCGTGATCGAAGGCGCCACCGCCAAGAAGAAAGAGCCGGCCTAAGCCCGGCGCTTGACCCCATCCGTCGCGCCGCGGCCGCCATTGGCGTGGTTTCGCCGGCCTGCGACGTCCTGCATGTGAGCAAAAGGAGACAGCCCGATGGCTGCCAAAGAAGTTCAGTTTAGCGCCGACGCCCGTGAGCGCATGATGCGCGGCATCAACATTCTCGCCGACGCTGTGGAAGTGACCCTCGGCCCCAAAGGCCGCAATGTCGTGATCGACAAAGCCTTCGGCGCCCCGCGCACCACGAAGGACGGCGTCACGGTCGCCAAAGAAATCGAGCTGGAAGACAAGTTCGAAAATATGGGCGCCCAGCTGATCCGCGAAGTCGCGTCAAAAACCAATGACGAAGCCGGCGACGGCACGACGACGGCGACGGTGCTCGCCCGCGCGATCGTGCGCGAAGGCATGAAGCGCGTCTCCGCGGGGATGAACCCGATGGATCTCAAGCGCGGCATCGACAAGGCCGTCGCCGAGGTCGTCAAGGACATCAAGGCGAAGGCCAAGAAGGTCGACACCAACGAAGAGATCGCCCAGGTCGGCACGATTTCGGCCAACGGTGAGCGCGAAGTAGGCGACATGATCGCCAAGGCGATGGAGAAGGTCGGCAACGAGGGCGTGATCACCGTTGAGGAAGCGAAGT
>CAZGCB010000013.1:0-7998 GCA_964524065.1 uncultured Caulobacterales bacterium
CAGGTTCTGGCCGGGCGTGATCTGCAGGGGCAGCACGCCCATGCCAACCAGGTTGGAGCGGTGGATGCGCGCGAAGCCCTCGGCCAGCACGGCGCGCACGCCGAGCAGGCGGGTGCCCTTGGCCGCCCAGTCGCGCGAGGAGCCGGTGCCGTATTCCTTGCCGGCCAGCACCACCAGCGGGGTGTTGGTTTCGGCGTACTTCATGGCCGCGTCATAGATCGGCATCTCGTCCCCGCCGGGGAAGAACTTGGTGACGCCTCCTTCGGTGCCGGGAACCATTTGGTTCTTGATGCGGATATTGGCGAACGTCCCGCGCATCATGATCTCATGGTTGCCGCGGCGCGAGCCATAGGAGTTGAAGTCCACCACATTCACGCCATTGGCTTGCAAGTATTTGCCGGCGGGGCTGTCAGCCTTGATGGAGCCGGCGGGGGAAATGTGGTCGGTGGTGATGCTGTCCTTAAACAGTCCGAGGACCCGCGCGCCCTCAATGTCTGCCACGGTGCCGGCGATCGGCTTGTCCAGATCGGCGAAGAAGGGCGGGTTGGCGACATAGGTGCTCGGCGCCCAGCCATAGGTGCGTCCACCCGCGGATTCGATGCCCTGCCAGCGCGCATCGCCCTTGAACACATCGCCATAGCGGCTCGCGAACATCTCCTGCGTCACGCAGGAGCGCACCACATCCGCGATATCCGTCGAGGAGGGCCAAATGTCCGCCAACATGACCGGATTGCCGGCGCTGTCGGTCCCGATGGGATCGGTGGTGAGGTTGATGTTGAGCGACCCGGCAATGGCGTAGGCCACCACCAAGGGCGGCGAGGCGAGGTAGTTCGCCCGCACATCGGGGCTGACGCGGCCTTCAAAATTCCGGTTCCCGGAGAGGACCGAACAGGCCACCACGCCATTATCATTCACGGTTTTCGATATGGCCGGCGGCAGCGGGCCGGAATTGCCGATGCAGGTGGTGCAGCCATAGCCCACCAAATGGAAGCCCATGGCGTCCAAATCATCCTGCAGCCCGGCTTTCTCCAAATAGTCCGTCACCACTTGGGAGCCTGGCGCGAGGGACGTTTTCACCCAAGGCTTGACGCTGAGGCCCTTGGCTTTGGCGTTGCGCGCCAGCAGGCCGGCGGCCACCAAAACGCTAGGGTTGGACGTGTTGGTGCAGGAGGTTATGGCCGCGATCACCACATCGCCATGGCCGACATCAAAGTCCTCGCCCTGCACCGGGAAGCGCGGGCTGGCGTCGCTTACCGCGAATTCGCCGGCCAAGGACTCCGCAAAGCTGCTGGAGGCGACTTTCAGCGGCACGCGATCTTGCGGGCGCTTCGGCCCGGCGAGGGAGGCCTCCACATCACCCAGATTGAGGGCGAGCGTGTCAGTGTAGTCCGCCGCGCCGGCGTCGGGCCGCCAGAAGCCATTGGCCTTGGCGTAGGCTGCCACCAGCGCCACGCGCCCGGCGTCACGGCCCGTGGCGGTGAGGTATTTCAGCACCTCGCCATCAATGGGGAAGAAGCCGCAGGTGGCGCCATATTCCGGCGCCATGTTGGAGATGGTGGCCCGATCCTCCAGCGACATATTGTCGAGGCCGGGGCCGAAAAACTCCACGAATTTGCCGACCACGCCGCGCGCGCGGAGCATTTGGGTGACCGTCAGCACCAGGTCCGTGGCCGTCACGCCCTCCGGCAGCTTGCCCGACAATTCAAAGCCGATGACTTCGGGGATGAGCATGGAGATGGGCTGGCCCAGCATGGCCGCTTCGGCCTCGATGCCGCCCACGCCCCAGCCCAAAACCGCCAGGCCATTGATCATGGTGGTGTGGCTGTCGGTGCCGACACAGGTGTCTGGGAAGGCGAGGGTTTCGCCGTCCACATCGCGGGTCCACACGGTCTGGCCGAGATATTCCAAGTTCACCTGATGGCAAATGCCGGTACCGGGGGGCACCACGCGGAAGTTCTCAAAAGCCTCTGAGCCCCAGCGCAAAAATTCATAACGTTCGCCATTCCGCTCATATTCACGTTCCACATTTTTTGCGAAACTATCCGGGCTGGCGAAGTGATCCACCATCACCGAGTGATCAATCACGAGGTCCACCGGCACTTGCGGATTGATGGCGTTCGGATCACCGCCAGCTTTTGCTGTCGCATCACGCATGGCCGCCAAGTCTACAACGGCGGGCACGCCGGTGAAGTCTTGCATCAACACGCGCGCGGGCCGGTAAGCGATTTCGTGCGTTGATGTTTTATTGGTCAGCCAGCCCGTCACCGCTTCGATATCGGTTTTGGTGACGGTTTTGCCGTCCTCATGGCGCAGCAGGTTCTCCAAAAGCACCTTCAGCGTCATGGGCAGGCGCGACACGCCGGTCAGGCCATTGGCTTCGGCGGCCTTCAAATCAAAATAGGTATAGGTCTGATCCGCGACCGTGAGAGTGCGGCGGCAAGAAAAACTGTCGAGCGAGGCCATGGCGCAGATCCTTTTGTGGCGAAGCCGCCGGCATGTCTGGCGGCCTCCAGTGGTGGGGCGATGAATGATGCGGAGGGGCAAACCAAGAGTTTAACCCAGGTGATTCGCGCCGGAGTATAGGGCTGCACGCCTCCACGTCCATGCATCCTGAGGCGCCATAGGCGGGGAAGTGGCTGGACGGGTCTCTTCTCCCCTCGAAACGGGTGCGTCGCCGCCAGGCGAACCGTGAAAGCCGCGCGACCTGCCGGCGGTTTATGTCTATATGCCCAGCCTTAAGAGTGCTGTTTGAGCAGCGCGCGGCGTGCGACCCGCGCTGCGCCGTTTGGACGATCGCATGAACCTGCCAGCCCGACCGCCCATCACCTTGCAGATTGACGACATGGCGTTGCAGCGCGGCGGGCGCGTGCTGACGCGCGGCCTCTCTTTGCGCCTTGGCCCCGGTGAAGCGCTGATCGCCCGTGGGCCCAACGGCGCCGGCAAAACCTCGCTGTTGCGGGCTTTGGCCGGCTTCACCCCGCTGGCGGGCGGGGCTGTCCACTACGCCGATCCGCAAGGCCAGCGCTTCGAGGCGGGGCAAATCGCAGCCTACTATGGCCACGCCGACGGCTTGCGTCCTCAAGAGACGCCGCGCCGCCATGCACGGTTTTTTGCGACATGGTTTGGCGGCCACACGGGGCCCGGTGCGGTGGAGGAGGCTCTGGCGGCCCTCGGCCTGACGGCGCAAGCGGACACGCCGGCCCGCCGGCTTTCCGCCGGGCAGCGGCGCCGAGCGGCGTTGTCCCGTTTGGCGGTGAGCGGCCGGCCGGTCTGGTTGCTGGATGAGCCCCATGCCGCGCTGGACACCGACGGCGCCGCGCGCCTGGACGCCTTGATCGCCGCCCACCGCGCGGCCGGCGGCCTGGTGGTTGCGGCGGTGCACGGCCCCGCCGCTTGGCCGGATGTGCGAACCCTACGCTTTGGTATCGCCGATGCGGAGGCCCCGTCATGAGCGGTGGCGGACGGTTGACGGCGCTGATGGCGCGCGAGCTGGCCGCCGCCTGGCGTGGCGGTGGCGGGGCGGCTCCGGCCGCCGCGTTCTTCATCGCCGCCTGCGCGTTGGCGGCCTTCGCCATCGGCGCGGATCCGGCGCGGCTCAGCGCGGCCGGGCCGGGGGTGATGATGCTGGCCTTCACCTTGGCCGCCATTCTCGGCTTTGAACATATCTTTCAGGAGGATGTGGAGAGCGGCGCCCTGGAGCAAGTCGCGCTGTCGCCGACACCCCTGGCGGCCCTGGCGGCGGTGAAAATTCTGGCGCGCGCTTTGGCGGCGTTGGGGCCGCCGGCGCTCATCGCGCCCTTGGCCGGGGCTATGTTGTCGGCCGGGGCGGCGACGGTTCCGGCCGCTTTTGTGCTTCTCATGGCCGCGCCGGGCCTGGTGGGCGGCGGCGCCGCCGCGGCGGCGCTGGCCGCCGGACGCGCCCGCGGCGGCTTGCTCATTGCGGTGATCAGCCCGCCGCTTTTGGCGCCCACGGTGATTTTCGCCGCCGGGGCTCTCAGCGCTTTCCAGACCGGCGCCTCGCCCGTGGCGGCGCTGCTGTTGCTGACGGCCAGCAGCATTGCATTTTTGCTGATCGGCGCGGTCAGCGCGGGCGCCGCCTTGCGGATGCATCTGGAATAGGCCGGTGTGACGGACAATCCAGCGTGCGTGTTGATGGGCGTTGTCAGCCGAACGTGTCATTGTGTCACAGGCTGTGGCGGATTGACGCAGCTGACATACCTGAGTGTGCTAGGCGTACGTAACAAATCTGCAGTACTATGTGATGTCTTGCAGGGGCTGCGACCACATCAGCCGTGAGCGCACTCGCGTGGCGGCGGCGCTCCAGTGGACTGTTCTGGGGAGTAAACACACGCCATGGCCGATGACACGTCAGACCCGCACGCTGAGCTGGGCATGGTGGAAATTCTGCTCGTTGAAGATGATGATGCGGATGCTCGGCTGACGGAGAACGCTCTGCGCCAAGATCACATCGCCAACAACTTGACCCGTGCCAGCGATGCCGAGGAGGCGTTGCGATTGCTGGGCGACGGGGCGTACCGGCCGGATTTGATCCTGCTGGACATCCATCTGCCGAAGATGAGCGGCTTGGAGCTTTTAAAGGCTATTCGGGAAAACGAACACTACCAGCTGACGCCGGTCGTGGTGCTCACCGAATCCACTTTGCAGAAAGATATTGTTGAAGCGTACGAGTTGCACGCCAATTCCTATATCCAAAAGCCGGTCGATTTTGAAGAATTCCGCCGGGTTATCAGTATTGTCGAGGACTTTTGGTTGGCCATTGTAAAGCGCCCGCCCAAACGCTGATACGACGCGCCTTTGAGGTGACGCCATGGATGTCAGACGCACCAACCCACCCGTGATCAGCTTGGATCATGTCGTCGCCCGGTTCGCGGACTATGCCGACGACGCCTTCATCATCGCCGACGCCGAGCCGTTGGATGCGTCCGGCCCGCGCGTGGTGTGGTGCAATGCTGCCTTCGAGCGCATGACGGGCTATTCGCGCGATGAAATGATCGGCAACACGCCGCGCATGTTGCAGGGTCCCAACACAGATCCTGTCGCGCGCGCCAACATCCGTCAAGCGCTCGGTGAATGGCGTTCGGTGCGTCAGGAAATCCTGAATTATCGCAAGGATGGTGAGACATTCTGGGTGGAGCTGATTATCCATCCCGTGGCCGATGAAACGGGATGGGTGCATTACTGGGCCGCGATCCAGCGCAACATCACCGATCGCAAGCGCTATGAGCTGGCGCTGGAGGAAGGCGCCCGGCGCCTGCAGGCCGAGGTTGCAGAACGCCGCGCCGCCGAGGAGGCCGCACAGCGCACCGCCGCGGAGCTGCAGCTCATCAATGATGAGCTGCAGCAATTCGCCTTTGTGTTGTCCCATGATCTTCTGGCGCCGGCGCGCCGTATCGCCATGTTCGCGGAGCTTTTGGACAAATCCTACGCGGGCGAGGATGACGACGTGCATGACTATGCGCGCTTCATCGGCGAATCCTCCCAGCGCTTGCGCGATCTGGTGGGCGCGCTGTCACGCTACGCTAATGCGGGCTCTGGTGCGGCGCTTCTGGATGAGGCCGATGTGGATTTGAACGCGGTCCTGCAGGCCGCGGTGCAGGTGTTCGACGAGCCGTTGAAAGACGCTGGCGGCGCCGTGACCCTCGATACGTTGCCGCGGGTGCGTGGCGATGCGGCGCTGCTGGGCCAGCTGTTCCAAAATTTGCTCAGCAACGCGATGAAGTATCGCAGCGCCGCCCCCCCGCAGATCCAGGTTCAGGCGGCGCCCGCACCCCAAGACGGGACGAATTTCTGGCGCATCTCGGTGTTGGACAACGGCCAAGGCTTCGCTCCGGAGGATGCGGAGCGCATCTTCAAAGCCATGACACGCCTGCACCGGGCCGATCATATCGCCGGCAGCGGGCTGGGCCTGTCCATTTGCCGACGCATCGCCACCCGCCATGGCGGGCGCATTTGGGCCGAGCCACGCCCCGAAGGCGGGGCCGCATTTCATGTCCTTTTGCCGGGCGCATCGCCCGCCGCCGATGATGGCGAGGCCCGTTAGGCCAATGGCGAAGCCGCCGCGCGCCAGGGGAGCATACGGCTAGCTGGCGGCTGGAAGGGCGACGGCGCGGACGCTGTCGAGCGCTGCCCACGTCCCATCCTCCAAGCGCATATACGAGCCTGCGGCCGTGTAGCGCACTTCTTCCACCGCCCCCGACAACAGCACCTCGGCGCCTTGGCTGATGTCGCCGCTGCGGCCGCTGGCGCGCACAGTGTAGACATCATCCGGCAAGCGCACGCCCTCGGCGTTGCGGCCGTCCCAGGCAAAGCGCGTCACCGCGCCCGTGGCTGGTTGCTCCAGCACTGCCGCCAACGCGCCGGAGGCGGTGTAGATCTCCACCCGCGCGGTCTCCGCCGGATCGCTCAGCGCCATGGTGATCTGCGCTTGGCCATCCATCAGCACAGCGGTGTTCGTGGTGGTTTCCACGGTGCGGCCGAGGAACAGCGCGTCGGTGCGCGCCGTCAGCCCGGCCATAGCGGCGTTCAGGCTCTCCAGCTGATCATTGGTCGCCGCGGCTTGCTCCAATTGCGACAGCTGCGTCAGCTGGTCGGTGAACTGCGTCGGATCCATGGGGTTGAGCGGATCTTGGTTTTGCAGCTGCGCGGTGAGCAGCGTCAGAAACTCGTCCATATCCTCGGCGATGGGCGTGGCGATGCCGTCCTGTGCGCGCGCGGCGGCGATGGAGCCCAGGCTGGCGGATGTCGGCGTGATGGCGGTCATGCGTGTTCCTCAACAGGCGCGCAGCGGGGCGCGATGATCTCCAGGGCTCCCAGTCGTGATTACAGCTGCACATCCACGCCGCCAGGACCGAGAAGGCCTGGCGGTGCGGCGCTATGGGGGGTGTCGGACGCGCCATCCTGCGCGTCGTCTTCGGGGGACTCGCCCGCGGCGCCGCCCTCAGCGCCGTCTGGCATCCCGTCGCCTTGAGACGCGTGTTGGCGCAGGCCGCCATCGCGACCATCCGACATGTCCAGCGCCACGCTGCTGGAGCGTCCAGCCGCGTCGGCGAGGCTGCGTTCCAGCGCGCGCAGCTCCGGCCGCAGCGCGTCGAGCGCTTCGGGTCGCTCCACGCGCACCAGCGCTTGAACATCGCCGCTAGCGGCGCGCAAGCGGATGGAGACGCGCCCCAGCTCCGGCGGCGTCAGCACAAACGTCAGCGTGTTGGCGTGGGTTTGCACCATATGGCGCAACGCTTCGGCCGCTTGCGCCGCAGCGGGCGTGGCGACCGGCGTGGCGGGCAGGGCGGCCGACGCCGATGGCGCGGCGGCAGGCGCGGTCAGCGCCTGCGGGGCGAGGGGGTGGCCCTCCGCCGAGGTGATGGGCGCAGGGTCCCGGCTTTGCGCCGCGACGCCCTGTGCGGCGGCGGTTTGCGCCGTCTGAGCCGCGCCGGTCAGCGCAAGCATCCGAGGGTCTTGCGCAGGATTGGGATCCGTCGCGGCCAAAGTCTGCGCCTGCGACGCCAGCGCGGCGGACGCCGCGGCGCCGTGGCCCGCCCGTGACGGGGCCGGCGACGTCACGGCGCCCATAAGGGGCGCGCCCGGGGCCGATCCAGCCTCGCTGCTGGCGAGGGATGTGCTGAGCGCGGCGCCGGGCGCTGCATCGCCCGCAGGCGTGGAAGCGGACGCGGCGAGCGGGCCCGGCTGCGCCGGCCCCTGCGGCAGCGCGCTTTGTCCAAGGCTGTTTTGACCCATCAGCGGGCCGGCGAGGGCGCTGTGCGGCCCAAGCGCCGCCTCCGCCCCCGGGGGCGTTTGCAGCCCCACGGCGTTGGACGCCGCGTTGGGCGCAAGGCCCACAGTCGGCGCGCTTGGAACAGCTGCAACCGCTGTGGGCGGCAGGCTCGGCGCGTCCGCATCCGCCAGGAGTGCAGCGAACACCGTCGCGGTGTCCGCAGCATCCGCCCCACTATCCGCAGTCCGACCCGGTTCCGCCCGGCGCGA